>SFKY01000039.1 GCA_004554665.1 Bacteroidales bacterium | reverse complement strand
GCCAAACTCATTGATGTACACCGATGTCGGTCTTTGTACGGTTTTGGCCTTATTTGTGAAAAAGTCTTGGTATCTCATGACCTTTCCCGACTCCTTGTTGAGCGGAATCTGTGAGAGAAACGAGGCTTTGTCTACGACCATACTGTCTACGACCATGATTTTAGCGGTCGACGAGAGCATCGACTTAAACATTTTTTCCCCGGGCGTTTCTTCCTCAACAACCTCTACTGGTTGCTTGGCATGAGCTTTCGTCCTTTTTCTCTGTGCATATACCATTGTCGGGATGGCCAGCAGAAACAGATACAAAAATATTCGATTGTATTTCATATTGACAAAGATAGAAAAAAATGAATAAATGCGTTTGGCTTGTTATGCTTTTTTAACGTCCTATTTCATGAAAACCAAATATACGGCACAGATGATGAGAAAGAATGCCAATATATGGTTCCAATGGAGGTTTTGCCCTTGAAACAGAATGTTGGCAATAATGGCAAACACACCCAGACTGATACATTCCTGAATTACCTTGAGCTGCACCAGATTAAAGGGACCGCCATTGCCGTTGAATCCCATTCGGTTGGCAGGTACCTGACAGCAATATTCCAAGAAAGCTATAGCCCATGAGAAGACGATGACACCTATCAGGGGCCAGTCTTTGCATGCTCCTGTTTGTTGTAAACGAAGATGCCCATACCATGCCAGCGTCATAAAGACGTTGCTGAGTATGAGCAACAAGATAGTGTATAATCCGTTCATACCTTTCTATAAATAGAACAGCCTTCTCCCGTACCTAAAGAGTAGGGGAGGAGGCTGTTGATAGTCTTTTTTATTTGTCTAACAGTTGTTCTGCCATGTTGGCGGCTGCCCTGCGGCCATCGCCCATTGCCAGAATCACGGTAGCGCCGCCACGCACAATATCGCCGCCGGCATAGAGTTCGGGGCGGTTGCTCTGCATCTTGTCGTTCACTACAATTGTGTTTTTCCTGCCCAGTTCCAGACCGGATATAGAGTTTGGAACCAGCGGATTGGGAGATACGCCCACAGCTACGACCACCTGGTCACAGTCTATCGTTACCGTCTCGCCTGTAACCTCTGGCCTACATCTTCCACTGGCGTCTGGCTCGCCCAACTTCATGACATCCAGCACAGCAGCCTTTACCCTTCCTTCCTCATCGGCAATGTATTCCTTGGGATTATGCAGGGTCAGGAACTCGATGCCTTCCTCCTTGGCGTGTTTCACCTCTTCCAGACGTGCCGGCATCTCTGCCTCGGATCTGCGGTAAACCAGCGTTACTTCTGCGCCGAGACGTTTGGCGGTGCGGCATGAGTCCATGGCCGTGTTGCCGCCACCCACTACCAGTACGCGCTTACCGATGTTCATCGGCGTGTCGGTTGTCGGATTGGCGGCATCCATCAGGTTTACACGGGTAAGATACTCGTTAGATGACATGATGTTGATGAGGTTCTCGCCCGGAATATTCATAAAGTTAGGCAGACCGGCTCCAGAGCCTACAAATATGCCTTTGAAGCCCATTGCTTCCAGTTCCTCTACACTGATGGTCTTGCCGATGATGCAGTCGGTCTGGAAGTGGACACCCATCTTCCTCAGATTCTCTATCTCCACATCCACGATGCGGTTGGGCAGACGAAATTCCGGGATGCCGTATTTCAGCACACCACCTATCTCGTGCAGTGCCTCAAAGACATAGACATCAAAACCTTTCTTGGCCATGTCGCCGGCAAAACTCAATCCTGACGGACCCGAACCCACCACGGCTACCTTGATGCCATTGGCCGGTGCCATGTCTGGCAGGGCTATATTGCCGCTTTCGCGCTCGAAGTCGGCAGCGAAACGCTCCAGATAACCGATAGCCACTGCAGGCTCATTCATCTTCAGGTGGATACACTTGCTCTCACACTGTTTTTCCTGCGGACATACACGACCGCACACGGCGGGCAGGGCAGAAGTCTGCTTGAGCACCTTGGCGGCAGCCAATATCTCACCACGCTCTATGTTCTTGACAAACGAGGGGATATTGATGTTGACCGGACAGCCTTCCACACATGAGGGCTTGGCACAGTCCAGACAGCGCTTGGCCTCGGTCATGGCCATTTCGCGTGTCAGTCCCTTGTTTACTTCTTCCAGACGGGTAGTGGCACGATAGACCGGATCCAGCTCTGGCATCTGCACCCTCTCTATCTGCTTGCGCTCCTTGGCCGTCATTGCCTTGCGCAGCGCCTCTCGCCATGGTGCGTTGCGGTCTGTCAGGTCATCACTCTCTGTGTTCGGAGTAGTTGCAGGGTTTGTGGTTTCTGTACAAGCAGCTTCCTCATCCGTAGTAACAGGTATGGTGGCATGCTCAGCAAAGTGCTCCATCTCCTCTCTTTCCACACGCTTGAAGGTGCCCATGCGCTTGAACATCTCGTCCCAGTCCACCAGGTCTCCGTCAAACTCGGGGCCGTCGATACATACAAACTTGGTCTTGCCGCCGATGGTCAGTCGGCAGGCACCACACATGCCTGTACCATCCACCATGATGGTATTAAGAGAAACCTCGTTGGGAATGTTGTATTTGCGTGCCATCAGTGAGCAAAACTTCATCATGATGGGAGGGCCAATGGCCAGCACTTTGTCTACATGCTCACGATTGATGACCTTCTCCATACCTACTGTCACGACGCCTTTATCGCCCCACGAGCCGTCATCGGTCATGATAATCACCTCGTCAGAGTTGGCTTTCACATCATCCACCATGATGACAAGTTCCTTGGTGCGTCCGGCCAATACAGAGATTACCCTGTTGCCAGCCTTCTTCAGCGCAGTCAGAATCGGCAGGATGGCTGCAATACCGATTCCACCACCTGCACAGAGCACGGTGCCGTAGTTTTCAATCTTCGATGGGTTGCCCAGTGGGCCTACTACGTCGGCCACATAGTCGCCAACATTCAGTTCGCAGAACTTGGTAGACGACAGTCCCACTTCTTGAATGACCAGGGTAAGTGTACCTTTCTCCGCGTCCGACTTGGCAATGGTGTAGGGCACACGCTCACTGTTCTTGTCTACTCTCACAATAATAAAGTTTCCCGGCTTGCAGCTTCTTGCAATCAGTGGAGCCTCCACCTCAAGGCAAAAAACCTTTTCGGAAAACTGTTCTTTGGAAACGATTTTATACATGGATAGATAATTGATTTTTGTCGATATTATGCACTTACACTTGCAAGCAGCTTAGCCCCCTGCCATGTAAGCTGATGGTATATCTTGCTGGTAGCATAGGGGGACGCACACGCTGTACGTCCCTCTTTTTTGCTGCCATGCAGTATTTGGGGTGAATATACCATCTTGTCCCGGTATCAGAAGTTCTTGTCGTCGAGCATTTCAAATCCACAATAGGGCACCAGCACTTTCGGCACACGGATTCCTTCCGGTGTCTGGTTGTTCTCTATGATGGCAGCCACGATGCGCGGCAAGGCCAGAGCCGAACCGTTGAGTGTGTGGCAGAGTTCTATCTTCTTGTCCTCGGCATGACGGAAACGGCAGTGGAGGCGGTTGGCCTGATAGCTCTCAAAGTTGGAAACCGATGACACCTCCAACCAGCGCTGCTGGGCAGCGCTCCATACCTCGAAGTCGTAGCAGATAGACGAAGTGAAGCTCATGTCACCGCCACAGAGGCGCAGGATGTGATAGGGCAATTCCAGTTTCTGGCACAGGCCTTCCACATGCTGGAGCATCTCTTCCAGACTTTGGTATGAGTGGGCGGGTGTGTCGATGCGCACAATCTCTACCTTGTCAAATTGGTGCAGACGGTTCAGGCCGCGCACATCTTTGCCATAGCTTCCTGCTTCGCGACGGAAACAAGCCGAGTAGGCACAACGCTTGATGGGAAGGTCTTTCTCGTCCAGAATCTCATCACGGAAGATGTTGGTCACAGGCACCTCAGCCGTCGGAATCAGATACAGATTGTCAAGATTGGCGTGATACATCTGGCCTTCCTTGTCGGGCAGCTGACCGGTGCCATAGCCGCTGGCCTCGTTGACCACAAACGGAGGCTGGATTTCCAGATACCCGCTCTTGCGTGCCTCATCAAGGAAGAAAGCCTCCAACGCACGCTGGAACCGTGCCATTTTACCTATATATAGGGGGAATCCGGCACCAGTAATCTTGACACCGAGGTCAAAGTCCACGAGATTATACTTTTTCAGCAGATCCCAGTGGCACAGGGCATCAGCCGGCAGATCAGGCATTATGCCGCCTTCCTTAACCACCACGTTGTCGTTGGCATCCTTTCCTTCGGGCACTTGCTCATTGGGGATGTTGGGGATGGTCAACAATACATTGGTCATATCCTGTTGGGCCTTGTCCATGATTTCCTGCAGGGCCTTGTCGGCACATTTCAACTCTGCCACCTTTTCCTTTACCTCGTTGGCCTTGTCTCTTTTGCCTTCTTTCATCAGGGCACCTATCTGCTTGGACAGCTGGTTCTGCTGCTGCTTGTTGTTGTCCAGCTTCTGCTGTGACTCACGACGCAAACGGTCGTATTCCAAAACTTTCTCCACAGCCTCGCGTGCACCGGCAAAATGTTTCTTCTCCAGACCCTTAATCACGCGGTCTGTCTCTTCACTGATCAGCTTTAGTGTAAGCATATTTTATTTTTAAATAAAAGTTTTATATCTCAAAGTGTTGATTTTCGATGCAAAAGTACAAAATCTATCCGAGAAATACAAAAATATTGTAAACAATAATAGTGCAATATGGATAGCAGAAACGTACGATGTTGTTTGGATGAAGTGAAGTTGTAGATTCTTTTGGTCTCAATATCGTCTATTCAGATTGCTATATGTGGCATTTAGGCCTCCTAAACGTGGCATTTGGCATGTCTAAATGCCGCAAATAGCTCGGGCGAATGCTATGGTTGTGTAAACGACCGTTACGTCGGCAGGTGCCTTAGCGGCGGAGAGAATAGCTTTTTTGTGTTAATTTTAGTTGTAGGTTATGCCAACCAAAGAGTTTTTAGTAATTTTGCACTTATAATCAATAGTTAGCGTTATGGTAGGTTCCATTATTGTCGGCATCCTTGCAGGTTACATTGCCAGCAAACTCACTTCTGGTGAGGGAAAGGGTTGTTTGACCAACCTTTTCTTAGGACTTGTTGGCAGTTTTGTTGGCGGATGGCTTTTCGGGCTGTTGGGCATTGAGTGGTCCAATGGGTGGATTGGCGAACTTGGCACCTCGGTGGTGGGAGCTGTCGCCCTATTGTGGATATGGAACCGAATTAAGTGAATCAAATGACATTAATAAAATATTAGTACAAGTAAGTTATGACAAAACAATCATGGACATTAGTCCTCTTGGCCGTGTGTTTCAGCATGTTCGCTCAGGCTCAGCGTCTCAATCTGATGACCTATAACATCCGGCATGGTGCCGGTATGGATGGGGTGGTAGACTTTGACCGCACGGCGGCCGTAATCCGCAAGGCCAATCCTGATGTGGTGGCGTTGCAGGAAGTGGACAGCGCCACCCGCAGATGTGGAGGCAAGGATGTGGCGCTCGAATTGGCACGCCGTACAGGCATGGTGCCTACTTTCTCAGCCGCCATCAGTTTTGATGGGGGTGGCTACGGCGTAGGTCTGCTGAGCCGTGAGCGCCCAGTGGCAGTACACCGTTATCCGCTTCCCGGTCGTGAGGAGCGTCGTACATTGCTGGTGGCAGAGTTTAAGGACTATACGGTCTGCTGTACGCATCTGTCTCTCACAGAAGAAGACTGTGTGGCATCGGCCGAGATCATCTGCAATGTAGCCAAGAAACTGAAACATAAGCCCATTTTCCTCATGGGCGATTTCAATGCTGTGCCTGGTTCAGCATTGGTCACCCGTTTGGGCAAATCGTTCCGCGTGTTTACGGATCCCCATATCGCCACTTGTCCAGCCGACGTGCCCACACATGCCATCGACTATATCATGGCTTGGCGAAAGGGTGCCAAAGTGCGCGCTGAAGAGGTGGAAGTGATGGATGAACGGATGGCCTCAGACCATCGTCCCGTGCGTGCCCGTGTGGCATGGTGACATCGCGCCCGCCCCAATATCCAATCTAACAGGATGAGACCATACAACTATAATAAGCAGGGTGACTACGACCATTACGTAGTAGATACAGAGGCTCCGCTGCTGGAGTGGCTGCTGGGCCACTTGCAGGGATATAGCCGCTCTAAGGTGAAGGCTACGCTCAAGGGGCGTGGCATACGTGTCAACGGCAAGCAGGTCACACAGTTTGACCAGATGCTCAAGCCGGGCGACAAAGTGGCGGTGAGCCTGTCGAAGAAGAACGACCAGTTTCATAGTCGTTTTCTCAAATTGGTGTACGAAGACCGTTACCTCGTGGTAGTGGAGAAAAAGGAAGGTATCCTGAGCATGGCGGCCGGCCATTCCAGCCTCAATGTCAAGAAGATACTCGATGACTATTTCCGCACTACGCGGCAAAAATGTACCGCACACGTGGTACACAGGCTCGATCGCGACACCTCTGGTCTGATGGTTTATGCCAAGGACATGCAGACAGAGCAGATACTGGAGCACGAGTGGCACGATATCGTGTACGACCGCCGTTATGTGGCTGTGGTTTCGGGCGAGATGGAAGAGGATGAGGGAACGATAGCCAACTGGTTGAAAGACAACCGCAACTATGTGACTTTTTCTTCGCCGGTGGACAATGGCGGCAAATACGCCGTTACCCACTTCCATGTGCTCGACCGCACGACGGAACATTCTTTGGTGGAATATCGGCTTGAGACCGGGCGCAAAAACCAGATACGTGTCCACTCTGCCGACATGGGGCATCCTGTCTGTGGAGATGTGAAATATGGAAACGGAGACAATCCTATCGGCCGGCTTTGCCTCCATGCCTATGTGCTCTGTTTCTACCATCCCGTCACACATGAGCGTATGGAATTTGAGACGTTAATCCCTACATCGTTCAGAAAACTATTTAAGTAAGATATGGAAACCAGTTTTGCGTATTACCTGTTTGTGTTGGCTGCCATTGTGGTAGGCGTGGTTGTGGTAAAGAAGATAGCCAGCTGCCTCATCAAGACGGTGGTATTGATAGCTATCGTAGCCCTGATGGCTTATATCTATTTCAATTTCTTTGCCGCAGCCTCATAGGTTCCGTGTGAGAGTTGAAGATAGGATATCATAAAATAAGGTGGAGCATTCTCTGTGAGTAGCTCCACCTTACTTATAAAAAAGACCTGTTGGCAGAATTAACTTCGCGCATATTTATTGCGGACAGACGGACATCAAAAAGCAAAAAAAGGGAAGACTGTAAAAAACGGCCTTCCTTTTTATAATAGAAATTGTGTTAGTGCAATACTACCCATTGCAGTTCATCTATTACATTATTCGTTCGCTGTGATGAGGAATTGCCTGATGTGTGCCTCGTTGCCTTGCATCTGTTCGGCGAGCACGTCGGGCAGTTCGCTGTAGACGGCATTGAAGCGTTGCAGCGTGGCGGCTTGGTTGCCTGTGTGGTATTGCAGACGCAGCGGGGTAGCCTCAAGGAATCCGAATCGCTCGGTGTAAACCAGTCCGCAGTTGGCTTGCTTGTATTCAGCCACAGCGGTGCGCAGGCGTTGCATGCGGGCTTTTGTGCCATCGGCAATGGTGGTGTCGCCCTCGGGTAGGGTAAGGGTAATCACGGTGCCCGATGCGCAGTCAATTTCGCCGCAGTCGATAGTTGCCTCAAGGTTGCCGCCGTCGTAGGTGAATGGCACAGGCTTGCCGTCCACCTCAGCCTTGATCGGTGCCAGTTGGCAAGGTAGTGCCACGGCATAGTGGCGAGTGGCAGGCATGTCGGCATAACTGCCGACGCGTGCGCCGATGGTCACCTTCAGCAAATTGCCGGTGCGTGTATAGCTGAGTGGGGTGGTGGCGAACTCGGTTTCGTAGCGAGCATCTTCACCGTTGTCCTCATACAGGGTGAACTCGCCGCTTTCGCCACCGGGGAACACACGCACCGTCACAGGTTGGCGGTTGCCCGACAGGTTGTTCACTTTGCCAAAGTAGGGCAGTATGCTGCCGGCTTTCACATACACTGGATATTCGTCGATACTGAACGAGCGCTTGACTGTGACGCCGCCGTCGAGCATGCTGCCGGTTTCCAGTTCAAGCCATTTGCCTTCGGGTAGCCACACGTCGACGTGCGAATACTTTTCGTCTGGGGCTATTGGCTGTGTGATGGGCGCAATGAGCATGTTGTCGCCGAACATATATTCGTTCTTGCAGTCGTAAGCCTCCGGGGCTTCGGGATAGTCGTAATACATCGGGCGGCAGAGCGAGATGCCGGTCTCATGGGTACGGCGGCACATGGTGTAGATGTATGGCACCAGGGCATACCGGCCATCGATTACCGCTTTGAGGCGCTTCTGTACCGCCTGGTCGAATGCCCACGGCTCTTTGTTGAGGGCAGGATCCTTGGTGCTGTGCGAGCGCAGGATGGGCAGGTATTTGCCCATTTGCATGGCGCGGGTGTAGAGTTGCGGGTCTACCGGTGTGCCGTATTTGTGGTTCATGTGTCCGCCTATGTCGTGGCTCCAATAGCCGTAGAGCACGTTCGAAGCGGTGCTGTTGAAGTAGGGCAGATAGTTAAGGCTGTTCCATGTGATGTAAGCATCGCCCGAGAATCCGATCTGGTAGCGGTGGTTGCCCAGTCCGCCCCAGCGGTGATACAGCATCGGGCGCTTCTTGCATTGGCGCTGCATGTCGCTGAACCAGATGTAGTTGCACCAGAAAGTGTTGCTCAGTCCCTCCACCTTTTTGTCGCTGAGCCATTGTTGCCAGTCAAGCCACCAAAAGTCGACACCTTCGTCCATATAGGGGTGCAGATAAGTGTCGAACAGGGCCTTTACAAAACACTTGTCGCTGCCCAGAAATTCCACTGCCTTGCCGTCGGTGTTGCCGTAGCGGCGGGCAAACTCGGCATAGCGTTTCTCGTAGGGGCGAATGCCGTCGGCGGGATGCAGGTTCATGGTGGTTTTCACGCCGGCATCGTCGAGGAATTTCAGGAATTGCTTATAGTCAGGGAAGAGGCGTTCGTTCCAGTCCCAGCCGGTCCAACCGCCCCCGGCCTCTGGCGAAATAGGATGCCAGTCCATATCCACCACCAGCACGTCGAGCGGAATGTCAAGGTTCTTGAAATTGCCGATGAGGTCGCGGAAGTCTTGGTCGCTGTAGCTCCAGTAGCGGCTCCACCAGTAGCCAAAGGCGTAGCGCGGAGGTAGAGGCACGTTGCCAGCAAAGCGTGTGAAGCTCTTCAGCGCCTGCTTGTAATTGGTGCCGTAAGCCATGAAGTACCAGTCCTGTGCACCTTTAGCACTCGGGCGTGTGGTCACCCAGTCCCAGTCGGGGTCGCCGTCGAATAGCAGGCTGTTCGAGTCGTCAATCAGCGTCCAGCCGTCGCGGGCAAGCAAGCCGTCCTCTATGGGCATTGGTTTGCCGTCGTGCATATTGCCGTCGTAGCCGTCGAGGGTGCGGTAGGTACCTTTCAGATTGTCTTTTTGTTGCATACCCGGCTGCCACACAATCTTTTTGCCTATAGCCTTGGCGTTGCCTTCAATCTTCAGATTTGCACTGGTGAAGGCACCGCTACCCAGTTTGTAGGTGAGTGTGAACTTCGGGGTGGTTATGGTGATTTTTTTGCCCGACACCTTAAGGGTATGCTTCACTGCGGCGTAGTTGCGTTCTACTGCCACAAAACTTTTGTTGTCGATAAACTTGCCGTCAGGGGCATATTCCATTCTCACTGTGGCTTCGTCCACCAGTGTGAAGCGCACGGTCTGGTCGCTGTAAACCACTTCGGCATGGGCTTTTGTGCCTGCGGTTGCCAGCAGTACCAGTGCGGCCAATATAGTTGTTTTTGTTTTCATAGGGCTGTTGTTTATGTAAACGCTGTTCACTGAGTCTCATGCAAAACACATGAGTATTGACAGCGAAAAAACTTCTCTTCGATAGGCTCAAGGACTATGCTGCTGAGCTGCCTAACCTGTTTTCCCGTCGTCAGTATACATGAAAGATGTAAAATTTGAATTTCATGATTGTAGTATCTTTGGTGACCGTGCTTATATTAGTACTGGTCTGAAGCAAGATCTGTTCTCTTCTGTAGGCATATAATTAGAGGTTCCTTATCGTTTCAACATGAAAGATTGGAAGCCGACATTCATGCCTTTTGCTAAGGCAAGAAAGAGGATTGAGACTAACTTCTCTCTGTTCTGTGACCGTTTTATGATTTTCTGCAACTATGCTAAAGAAACTGCAGGACTGTTCACTCGAATCATCGGGAAGATTAGCGCATATACCGTTCTGCAGTACATCAACCATATTAATGGACGCCCAATAGGCAGGGTTAAATATGCGCAAAGTTAATTCCGCCAATGGGTCTTTTTATACAAGTAAGGTGGAGCTACTCACGGGGAAAGCTCCACCTTGCTTATATAAAAAGTTTTTCAAGCTTATGCATTGACAGCAATGTCTTGCAAAATCTCTCCAAGGGTGGGATGGATATGCACGATATCTGCCAATTCGGCCAAGCGGATGTCCTTGTTCATGAGGGCAGCCATCTCCTGTACCATATCGGCAGCATGAGCGCCCAAGATATGGCAGCCGATGACGCGACCCTCTTCGTCAGTGACAATCTTAGCCAGTCCCTCGGTTGCTTCCTCTGCCAGAGCCTTACCATTAGAGCGGTACATGCCCTTATAGGTCTTGCAGGCCACGCCGTTTTTCTTGCAGGCGTCGTCTGTAACGCCAACCGAAGCTAGTTCGGGTGAGGTGAAAACAGCAGCCGGCATGATATCGAGCCTTATCTGGTCCGAGCGGTGCAGGATATGGTTTACAGCCCTAAATCCTTGGAATGTGGCAGCGTGTGCCAGCATAGCGCGTCCGTTCACATCGCCGATGGCGTAGATGCCTTCCACGCTGGTCTGCATATTGTCGTCTACCTCGATGCCGCCACGGCTGCAGACGACGCCTGCTTCCTCCAGATTCAGTCCCTCAATTGTAGGTTTGCGTCCGGTAGCTACCAGTACGGCATCGGCCTGCAGGTCGGCAATGGAGCTGACACTGTAACCCATGTTAAACTTGATACCGTCTTTCTCCATCTTCTTGCGGAGCCGTTTGGCCAAGTCCTTGTCCATCATGGGCAGACACTCCTTCAGGAACTCGTAAACCTCGACCTCAACGCCCATGCGGTGGAAGATAGAAGCAAACTCCATACCGATTACGCCGGCACCTATAACCGCCAAACGCTTGGGCAGATGGTCTATGCTCAGCAATTCGGTGGAGGTCATGACCTCCGGTCTGTCTATATCGGCTATTGGGGGCAGCTTGGCTTGACTTCCGGTAGCGATGATGATATTGTCGGCCTCGTAGGTCTCGCCGTCTGCTACCACCTTGTGGTCTCCAGCCAGAGCGGCATGGGTCTTGACCATCGTGATATGCGGCTGTGCCATCAGTGCTTCCACACCTTGGCGTAGCTGGTCGCTCACTTGCTCCTTGCGGGTCATGGCATCGGCAAATGCAGTACCCTTCAGCGAGTCGTGTACCAGACACTTGGTCGGGATGCAACCTTCGTTCAGACAGGTGCCGCCGGCTCTTCGGTCCTCGAAGATGATGACTTCCAATCCGTGTTTGGCGGCATACTGAGCGGCCCGGTATCCACCCGGGCCGCTACCTATGATAATCAGATCAGTCCTTGTCATTGACCAGTTGCTTATAGGTGAGTATCGGATGCTTGGCAGCCAGCACGTCGTCCACGCGCGATATCGGAGTGTTGTGCGGCGCACTCTTCACCACATCGGGAGTGGTCTTCGCTTCCTCGGCGATAGTTCTCAGCACCTCGATGAATCCGTCTATCGTCTGCTTGCTTTCGTTCTCGGTCGGTTCTATCATCATGGCCTGATGGAAGAGCAGCGGGAAGTAGATAGTCGGTGCGTGGAAGCCATAGTCCAGCAGTCTCTTGGCCACATCCATCGTTGTCACGTCGGTACTCTTGTCCTTCAGTCCGTCAAATACAAACTCGTGCTTGCACAATCCCTCGATGGGCAGTTCGTAGACATCTTTCAGACACTCCTTGATGTAGTTGGCATTGAGTGTAGCGAGTGGCCCCACCAGCTTGACATACTCTTTGCCCAACGAGAGGATGTAGGTATAGGCACGGAGAATGACGCCAAAGTTGCCCAGATAGGCACCTACGTGGTTGAAACGGTCGTTGTCAACGCGGAAAGAGTCGTTCTCCTTTACGACATGGGGTGCCGGAAGGAACTGCTCAAGACCTTTGCGCACACCCACAGGACCACTACCGGGACCTCCACCTCCGTGAGGGGTAGAGAATGTCTTGTGCAGGTTGACGTGCATCACGTCGAAGCCCATATCACCAGGCCTGCAGGCTCCCAACATAGGATTGAGATTGGCACCGTCGTAATACATCAGTGCGCCACAGCCATGTACCAGTTCGGCAATCTCTGGGATTTCCTTCTCGAAGAGTCCGAGTGTGTTGGGGTTGGTCATCATGATGGCAGCAATGTCGTCGCCCAGCAGCGGTTTCAAGTCTTCCACATCCACCAATCCCTCGGCGGTACTCTTCACCTCTACAATCTCCAGACCGCAAACAGCAGCCGAAGCAGGGTTGGTACCATGTGCCGAGTCGGGTACTATCACCTTGATACGCTTGTCGTCGTTGCGGCTTTGGTGATAGCTGCGGATAATCATCAGACCTGTCAGCTCTCCATGTGCGCCCGCAAAGGGATTGAGCGTGAAATCTGCCATCCCCGTGAGTTCGGCGAGCGATTGCTGGAGATTGTATTCCACTTCCAACGCACCTTGGCATGTCTCTACCGGCTGCAAGGGGTGCAAACCGGCAAACTGGGGCAGGTTGGCCATCTCCTCGTTGATGCAGGGATTGTATTTCATCGTACAACTGCCCAATGGGTAGAAACCATTGTTCACCCCGAAGTTGTTGCCGCTGTGGTTAGTGTAATGACGCACCACCGTAAGTTCATCGCACTCAGGTAGCTGTGCGTCTTCTTGGCGACGCATGCTACTGGGAATTTCGTGGTGGCCGAAATTGTTTTTGGGGAGACTATATCCCTTGCTTCCAGCGTGTGAAAGCTCGAATATTAATTTGCCGTATAATTTACTATTCATGGCACAACGAAATTAATTGGTCAGTTTCTTCCTTGGTACGTTTCTCTGTCACGGCCATCATGAGCATGTGTTCGCCCATCTTCACGCCTCCGAGTATGCCATTGGCGGCCAGACGCTTCAGCAGTGTGTCTACATCTCCCTGATAGTTGATGCAGAACTCGTTGAAGAAATGCTGGTTGAAAGCCGGAGAGAACTTGTCGCTCTTCAGCAGTTGCTCATACAGATAGTGGGCACCGTCATACGACTGTTGGGCAGCCTCTTTGATACCCTCCTTGCCCATCAGACTCATGTAGATAGTGACAAACAGTGCCATCAACGACTCGTTGGAGCAGATGTTAGAGGTGGCTTTCTGCCTGCGGATATGCTGCTCGCGTGCCTGCAGGGTGAGCACAAAGGCGCGGTTGCCGTTGTGGTCGAGTGTCTTGCCGACAATACGCCCCGGCATCTTGCGCATCAATTTTTCGGTGCAGCACATGTAGCCCACCGAGGGACCGCCGAAGGTCATGGGAATACCCAGTGACTGGCCGTCGCCGACGGCAATGTCTGCGCCCCATTCGCCCGGTGTCTTGAGCAAGGCCAAGTCTGCCGGAATGCTGTTGATGACAAACAGCGCCTTCTTGTCATGGCAGGCATCAGCAAAGCCTGTGAAATCTTCCACGATGCCATATCGGTTGGGCTGTTGCACCACCACACCGGCAATGGGCTCAGCATCGAGCATCTGCTGCAGCGACTCGGCTGATGTGGCACCGTCTACAGCCGGCACCAGGGCTATCTCTACGCCATGATAGTGGGCATAGGTGCGGATGACGGCCAGCGTTTTGGGGTCAACCGTCTCCGAGACGAGCACCTTGTTCGACTTCTTGCTCGACGCATTGGCCATCAGCACAGCCTCGGCGGTGGCGGTAGTGCCATCGTACATGGAGGCGTTGGAGATTTCCATTCCTGTGAGTTCTGCCATCATCGACTGGTATTCGAATATGTAGTGCAGCGTGCCTTGGGAGATTTCCGCCTGATACGGAGTGTAGCTGGTCAGAAACTCCGAACGCTCTATGAGCGAAGGGATGGCCGACGGTGTGTAGTGGTCGTACACGCCTGCGCCGGCAAAGCAGGTGAGCTGCTGGTTCTTGGCACCGAGCCCACTGAGATATTGGCGTATCTCCACCTCGCTCATGGCTTCGGGCAGTTGGTAGTCGCCTTTAAAACGGATGGTGTCCGGCACTTCCGCATAGAGGTCTTCGAGAGAGCCCACGCCAATCTTGGCGAGCATCTCTCTGATGTCCTCTTCGGTATGGGGGAAATACTTGTATGCCATAGTGGAATGATTACTTGGTAAACTCCTCGTATGCCTTGGCATCCATGAGCGCGTCGAGTTCGCTCTTGTCAGACAGTTCAACCTTGATAATCCAGTTGCCGAAAGCATCCTGGTTGATGAGTTCGGGAGTGTCTTCCAATGCTTCGTTCACCTCAACCACGGTTCCGCTGACGGGCGAGTTAAGGTCAGAGGCAGCCTTCACGCTCTCTACGGCGCCAAACTCCTCACCGGCGGTCACTTCGTCGTCTACCTCGGGCATATCCACGTACACTACGTTGCCCAACTCGTGCTGAGCGTAGTCTGTAATGCCTACATAACCGAAATCACCTTCCACTCTTACATACTCGTGTGACTCTGAATAGTAGAGTCCTTCCAATACTTTAGCCATAATTCTTATTCCTTTGATTATTTGATATTTATACTTGATGGTTTAAGATATCGTAGAGGCCGCGTCACGGGCAGCCCCTCCCGTCTCTTACGATACTGTATCTTATCCTTTGTGGTAATGCTTCTCGTAGAATTTCTTCTTGACCACCACGCCGGGGAATGTCTTCTTGCGAATCTGTACTTCTACCTCGTCACCCATCTTGATGGATGCATCTACCAAGGCCACGGCACAACTCTTGTCTACCGACAACAGACGGTATCCAGTGGTCACTTCGCCCACTTCCTCTCCGTCTTTGAGCACCTTGTAGCCATGACGCGGCACGGCGTGTCCCTGCAGTTCGATGCCACGCAAGCGTTTGGCCACACCGTTGGTCTTCTGGTCGAGCAAAGCTTCCTTGCCGATAAACTCAGGTTTGTCGAATTTCACAAACATGCTCAGTCCAGCCATCACCGGCGAAATCTCTGCGCTCAGCTCATCGCCGTACAGCGGCAGTCCAACCTCGAAACGGAGCGTGTCACGGCAACCCAGACCGCACGGTTTGCAACGGCCGCTGGCCATGAGTTTGTCCCAAGCCTCGTTGATGTAAGCATGCGAACCGTAAATCTCGAAACCGTCTTCACCCGTGTAGCCGGTACGCGATACGATCAGTGTCTCGCCCTCAATGTCGATGGTCTTGGTGGTATAGAATACCAGTTCGGAGCACGCCAGCCCCAGCACCTCTTCCATCACGGCAGGCGATTCGGGACCCTGGACAGCCAACTGGCCATAGCGGTCGGAGCAATGGTCCACCGTTACGTCAAATCCGGCCGTGTGTTCGTTCATCCAAGCCACGTCCTTGTCGATGTTGGCAGCATTGATGACGATGAAAAAGTCGTTGTCGCCCATCTTGTAGACGAGCAAGTCGTCTACGGTGCCACCGTCGGGGTAGCACATCATGCCGTAGTAGATCTTGTGCAGCGGAGCATCGGTCACATCGTTGGTGAAGATATGGTTAACGTAGCGTTCGGCATCGGGGCCGGTCACGCGGACTTCTCCCATGTGCGAAACGTCGAAGACGCCGCAGTGCTGGCGCACCGCATTGTGCTCATCGATGATGGAAGAATACTGGATAGGCATGTCAAACCCGCCGAAAGGCGAGATCAGGGCTCCGAGAGCCACATGTTTGTCGTACAGACAAGTTTTCTTATTTTCCATATAGTTTATAATTGTTTAGCTTAGAGGTATCTTTATGAAATCCTCGGATAGATATTCCTTCTCAATCTCCTCCACGATCTTCACATCCTCGGCTGTCATGGAGTAGACCGTGTCGCAGAGCATCTCGCGCAACTGCTTCCTGATTTCCGCAAAGGGTATGTCCGTGTAGTCTTTGAGCAGGCAGATACGCTGTCTTACACTTTCCACCCCGTGTTTGTCCAGTTTCTGCCGCGAGGGCGTGATGGCCTGCAGCATATTCTCCATGTCTGTGTCGTAGAGGAGCGTGCCGTGGGCGATATTCTTGCCGGGCAGGTGATAGATGGCGTTGCCCGATACTTTCTTGTCGCCAATCATGATGTCGTTGTGGTCATTCTTTTGGGCATCAATGCCCAGTCTCTGCAGCGCCTCGGCAAACATCGAGAGATAGCGGGTGAATGTCACATCCACATTCTCATCATTGGTAATGTACGATAGCATCACGTTGCTCATGTCTGCGTAGACACAGCCACCGCCACTCTTGCGGCGGTACATCTGTATGCCGTGCTCGCGGCAGTAGGGTATATTCACTTCGTTCTCGGCCACTTGGTTTCGGCCGAATATAACCGATGGTTCTACCTGCCACATGAAGAAACAATCTTCGCTCACGTTCATGTATCGGGCCACAAACTCTTCCATTGCCAGATAAAAACTCAGCCTTCGCGGTTGTTTCTCGTGCAAATCTACATATATCATACGTTTTGCTATAGCTATAATTTGTTGCAAAAATAGCAATAAATTGTGTAATCACCTTACAACAATCGTTAATACTTTTAAATTTTATCCACATTTTATGCGCTTATGCAATCAGGACAACGGTAAGGGTTGTTTGGGTTGTCACAGTTGTCGTTAAAAAATCATTTGCCTAACATTTTATCCTTCGCCGTTGTATCACTTTCCAAGGCTAAATGCCGCAAATAGACATCCTAAATGCCGCATTTAGCACCCGTAAATGCCACCTTTACGAAAATGGAGACGATGATGAGGTGAAAAAGTTGTGGAAGATGTACATTGAAAAGCATGTGAGTATTTTGGAATTGTGTGTGTTTTTTCGTACTTTTGTGTCCCAAATATATCACTTATGGTTACTGAATATCAAATCAGAGTGTTGCCCCAACAGGCCAGTTCAGAACAGGCCATCATCGGCTATCTGGCACACGAGCAGGGCATTGATGCCCGTACGGTGTGCCATGTGCGTGTGCTCAAACGGTCCATCGATGCCCGTCAGCGTACCATCTACGTCAATCTCAAGGTGAGGGTGTACATCAACGAGATGCCCGAAGACGAAGCCTATATCCCCACACATTATCCCGATGTGTCTGACAAGCCCCATGCCATTGTGGTGGGTGAGGGTCCAGCCGGACTCTTTGCTTCGCTGCGGCTGATAGAACTCGGTGTGCGTCCCATCGTGGTGGAGCGTGGCAAGAACGTGCATGACCGCAAGCGCGATTTGGCGTTGATAACCAAGACACAGCAGGTGGATGGCGAGTCCAACTATTGTTTCGGTGAGGGCGGTGCCGGTGCTTATTCGGACGGCAAGCTCTATACGCGCAGCAAGAAGCGTGGCAATGTGGACAAGATACTCAACGTGTTTTGCCAGCATGGTGCCTCCACGGCCATATTGGCCGACGCCCATCCGCACATTGGCACCGACAAGTTGCCGGGGGTCATCGAGCGCATGCGTGAGACAATCATCGGATGCGGTGGCGAGGTGCATTTCCAGACCAAGATGACCGGACTCTTGGTAGAGGGCGACCGTGTGACAGGCATCGAGGCCAAGAATCTGGCCACAGGTGCCGAACGTGTGTGGAGAGGTCCGGTGATTCTCGCCACAGGCCACAGTGCCCGCGATGTTTACCATTATCTATATGGCGCGCGCGTGGAAATGGAGGCCAAAGGAATAGCGGTGGGTGTGCGGTTGGAACATCCGGCCACACTGATAGACCAGATACAGTATCACAACAAGCAGGGAAGGGGCAAGTACCTGCCTGCTGCCGAATATAGTTTTGTCACCCAGATAGAGGGTAGGGGCGTGTATAGTTTCTGCATGTGTCCCGGCGGCTTCGTCATTCCGGCCGCCACCGGTCCCAAGCAGATAGTGGTCAACGGCATGAGTCCCTCAAACCGTGGTACCCGATGGAGCAACTCGGGTATGGTGGTCGAACTGCGTCCCGAAGACGTGGCCGGCGACGACTGTCTGCGTGTGATGCGCTATCAGGAAGCGTTGGAGCAGTTGTGCTGGCAGCAGGGCAACATGCAGCAGACGGCTCCCGCCCAGCGGATGGCGGATTTTGTGGCAGGCAAACTGAGTTATGACCTGCCACAGACCAGTTATGCGCCGGGCGTCATATCCAGTCCGCTTCACTTTTGGCTGCCACAGCCCATCGCTTCGCGACTCCGCGAAGGGTTTAAGGTGTTTGGCCGTCAGGCTCATGGCTTCTTGACCAATGAGGCCACGCTCATCGCCACTGAGACAAGAACCAGTGCGCCCGTGCGAGTGGTCCGTGACCACGAGACATTGCAGCATGTGCGGTTGCGCGGACTCTTTCCCTGTGGCGAAGGGGCTGGCTATGCTGGCGGAATCGTTTCGGCCGGTGTAGACGGAGAGCGCTGTGCGGAGATGTGCGCGGCCTATCTGCAAACCATAGGATAAAAAAGATTCCATGCAGACGGTCGACAACTGGCGCAACCATCCTGTCATGCCTGTCGCCATTGCCTTGGTGGTGGGTATCGTGATAGGAGATGCCTATGGTGACAAGGCTCCACTGTGGGTATGGGCAGCAGACATGGTGCTGTCTATCGTGGCGGTGTCGGCATTTCCCATGAAACCGTGGTTGCGAGGGGTGGGCATCTATGCCGCTACTGTCTTTTTCGGTATCTGGATGTGTACGGGGAGTAAGCAGCAGCTGCAGGTTGCCTGTCCAGACAAGTCGGTGACCTACGAGGCTGTGGTGGTGAGCGACGTGCGGGAGCGTGGCAAGGTGGCGAGATGCGACTTACTGGTGCTCACCGGTGGTTCTCCCATCAAGGTGCGCGCCACGCTGGCACGTGATACAGCACAGGCTTCAGCTTGCAGACTCAAGGTTGGCGACGGCATGGTGGCTGCCTCGGTGCTCGAGCCTGCCGACAAGGCGCTTACGGGTGGACATTTCGACTATCGCCGATGGCTTCAGACTCACGGATTCCACGCCACTACCTACATTCCCCGTGGGGCATGGAAACCGCAACGGGTAAGCATGGCTTCGCTGTCGATGCTACAGCGGGTGCGGGTGGTAGCCCTGCGCGAACGACATACATTGGTGGCACGCTATGCGTCGCTCGGTTGGGAATCGCGTACACTTGCCCTGCTCTCGGCCATGACATTGGGCGACAAGTCGATGATTTCCACAGAACAGCAACAAGACTATTCGGTGGCCGGAGGCAGTCACATCCTTGCGCTAAGCGGCTTGCATATCGGACTGCTCTACATGATTCTGCTCACTTTGGTTACAGCAGCAATGTCTTTGGTGCGACGTGTGCTGCACGCCGATATGTATCGCAGTAAGCGGATTATCGTTCAGGTGGCTACACTGGTCGCTGTGTGGAGCTATGTGATGGTGGTAGGCTGTCAGCCGAGTGTGGTGCGTGCGGCAACGATGCTCACCGTCTACGGACTGGTGTCGCTGCTCAATCGCAGCAGGCAGTCGCTCAACACCTTGGCCATTGCGGCTGTCGTGATGCTCTTTGTCAATCCGCTGTCGCTATGGGATGTCGGGTTCCAGTTGTCCTTTATGGCCGTTTTGGGCATTGTCCTGCTCTCTCCCCGCCGCCGTCTCAATGGTTTGTTGTCCATGTTGTGGGTCACGGTGTCAGCCCAGATAGGTGTGGCACCGTTGATATTGTATTATTTTGGGCGATTCTCCTGTTATTTCCTATTGGCCAATGTGCTGGTGGTTCCTTGCGCCACGCTGTTGCTTTACGGGGCAGTCGCCATCTGGCTGCTGACACCGTTTGTAGCCGTACAGCGATGGGCTGCAGATGTGTTGGGAGCCGTGGCAGGCTGGATGGATGCTGGCGTGGCATGGATTGCTTCGCTGCCCGGTGCGTCGGTCGAAGGTGTCGAAGTCAGTGCAGTGCAGGTGGCGGCAATTTATGTGTTGATATTTTGTGTGTGTCGAATTATTTCCCTAACTTTGCATCCCAAATGATGCATCGCTATTTCATTTATTTGAGTTTTGACGGCACGGCCTATCACGGATGGCAGATTCAGCCCAATGGTGTGTCAGTGCAGGAGGTGCTGCAGCGCTGCCTGTCAACCCTGTTGCGTGTCCCGACAGAAGTGACTGGAGCCGGAAGGACAGATGCCGGCGTGCATGCGCGAGTGATGGTGGCTCATTTTGATACCGAGGTAGAACTGGATGTCGCGCAGGCTGCTTACAAGCTCAATCGCATGCTGCCACGCGACATAGCGGTGGACAGCGTTGTTGCAGTAGACGGCGAGATGCATGCCCGGTTTTCCGCCACCTCACGCACGTACCATTATTATATACATACACGGCGTGATCCGTTTTTGCGTCATTACTCGTTGGAGATGTCTTACCCACTCGATTTTGAGGCTATGAACGAGGCGGCTGCCCACTTGCTGACGGTAACCGACTTCGCGGCGTTTTGCAAGACGGGTGCCGATGTCAAGACCACACTCTGTACAGTGGCCGAGGCCCGCTGGGAGCGACTGGACGATACCGGCAGGTGGTGCTTTGTGATTACGGCCAACCGATTCTTGCGCAACATGGTTAGGGCTGTGGTCGGCACGCTCGTCGAGGTGGGGCGTGGGCGCATCGGGATAGACGAATTCAAGCGCATCGTGGCCTCGGGTTCACGGCAACGCGCAGGTGAGAGTATGCCGGGCAAGGCACTCTTTCTTTGGGATATCACATACTGATAATTGATAATATTTATAGGCTATGGTTTGGCTTGCTTTGGCTTTCCTCTCGGCGGCATTGCTGGGATGTTATGACTCGTTTAAGAAAAAATCGCTAAGAGATAATGCTGTCATCCCCGTATTGTTTCTCAACACCTTGTTCTCTTCGCTCATATTCCTTCCCTTTATCATATTGTCGGCTACTACGACGTGGCTCGACGATACCATCTTTTGTGTCGCATCCGGCGGATGGGAAGTCCACAAGTATATTGTGCTCAAGAGTTGTATCGTCTTGTCGTCGTGGACATTTGGTTATTTTGCCATGAAGCACTTGCCACTCACGATAGTTGGTCCCATCAACGCCACCCGGCCTGTGATGACGCTGGTGGGGGCGCTGGCCATCTACGGCGAGCAACTCAATGCGTGGCAGTGGGCCGGCGTGCTGTTGGCCATCCTGTCGTTTTTCCTGCTGAGCCGAAGCGGGAAAAAGGAGGGAATAGACTTTAAGCACGACAAGTGGGTGTACTTCCTGGTGCTGGCAGCTGTTTTGGGCGCTGCAAGCGGTCTTTATGACAAGTATCTGATGGCTCCTGTGGACAGTGGGGGAGCAGGACTTGACCGCATGATGGTGCAAAGCTGGTACAATATCTATCAGATGGCGATGATGGGATGTGTGTTGGCATGGGTGTGGTGGCCTGTGCGCCACCGTACAGCCCCTTTCCGTTGGGACTGGGCCATTATATGCATCTCCATCTTTCTCAGTGCAGCCGACTTCGTTTACTTTTATGCGCTCACCATACCCGATGCCATGATTTCTGTGGTCTCAATGGTGCGGAGAAGTTCGGTGGTGGTCAGTTTCATCTTTGGTGCGGTCTTTTTTCATGAGAAAAATCTCAAGGCCAAGGCTGTTGACCTCGCTCTGGTGATGCT
>SFKY01000038.1 GCA_004554665.1 Bacteroidales bacterium | reverse complement strand
CCTTGAGGATTGGGATTTTCAGCGCTTCAAGATGGGCTTGAACCAACGACCCCCTGATTAACAGTCAGGTGCTCTAACCAACTGAGCTATTGAAGCAAGATGCTCGTCATTTCTGATTTGCGTTTGCAAAGGTAAGGACTTTTCTTGTATCCTCCAAATTTTTTTCCACTTTTTTTTATCTTCAACACAAAAAAGGATAAATTTTCCCTTTTTCTTGTGGTGTTATGGGCTTATATTCGTATTTTTGCACCATGATAAAAAAGATAATAGCCCTGCTACTGTTCGTAGGCACCCTGCCCATGACAGCCCAAGAGAAAGACCACAATCTCGAAGTGGCCAAGAATCTGGATATTTTCAATGCCATCTACAAGCATCTGGACATGGTGTATGTAGACACGCTCGATGCCAAGGAGGTGATAGGCAACAGCATCAACGCCATGCTGCGCAGCCTTGACCCCTATACGGTCTACTATCCGGAAGAGAAGGTGAGCGAACTGAAGACGATGATCACCGGCAAGTACGCCGGTATCGGCTCCATCATACGCTGGAACTCACAAATCGGCAACTCGGTTATCGAGGAACCTTACGAGGGGATGCCTGCCGCTGAGGTGGGACTGAAGAAAGGCGACATCATCCTGAGTATAGACGGCGAGTCGATGGAGGGAAAGGACAACGCCTACGTGAGCGACCACCTCAGGGGAGACGCAGGGTCCACCTTTGAACTGAAGATACGCCGACCCACCACGGGGAAGGTGATGAAGCTGAAGATTACAAGGCGCGCCATACAGATGCCGGCCGTGCCCTACTACGGCATACGTCCCGAGGGGATAGGATATATCAACCTGTCGCAGTTTACCGAAGACTGTGCCAAGCAGGTGAGGCGAGCCTTTATCGAGATGAAGCGCAAAGGCATCAAGGGATTGGTCCTCGACCTGCGCGGAAACGGCGGCGGCTCGGAGCTCGAGGCTGTCAATATCGTCAACATGTTTGTCCCCAAGGGCATTACCATTGCTTCTAACCGGGGTAAAATCAAACGGGTGAACCACGATTACAAGACCACGGTGGAACCCATCGACACCGTCATGCCCATCGTGGTGCTGGTAAACGGCAACACGGCCAGCTCGAGCGAGATTACAAGCGGTTCGCTGCAGGACCTGGACCGCGCCGTGATTCTCGGCACACGCACCTACGGCAAGGGACTGGCTCAGATATCGCTCGACTTGCCCTACAACGGACAGCTGAAGCTTACCACCAACAAGTATTACATCCCCAGTGGGCGCTGCATACAGGCCATCAACTATAAGCACGCACGCGGAGGCTATATGGAGCATGTGCCCGACTCGCTCACCCGTGTCTTCCATACACGCAACGGGCGTGAGGTGAGAGACGGTGGAGGTATCATGCCCGACGTGGAGGTAGCCGCCGACTCGCTGCCCAACATCGCCTACTATCTGGCTGCGGCCAGAGATTCCAACGAGGTGCTCCTCAACTACGAGGTGGACTACATCGCCAAGCACCCGACCGTGGCCGCGCCGTCTGAATTTGCCCTGTCTGATGCCGACTATGACGAATTCAAAAAGCGCGTCATCGACAGCGGATTCACATACGACCGCGAAAGCGAGAAATATGTGAAAGAGCTCGAGAAACTTGCCAAATTCGAAGGCTATTATGATGATGCCAAACCCGAATTTGACGCGCTGAAAAACAAACTGAACCACAACGTGGCCAAAGATTTGGATTACAACAAGGAGAGCATCCGGCAAATCATTGAGAGCGACCTCATGACTGCCTATTACTACCAGCGGGGAAGCATAGAAAACTCACTCCGCTACGACAAACAGATGAAAGAGGCGGTAAAAATCATCCTTGATCCAGAGCGGTACCACCGTCTGCTGCGCCCGGCAAAGCCCTGACGCGGAACCATCACTTGCCTATATGGTAGCCCAGCACGAGGGCTACCATGCCCAATGCCAGACTCACCAGCGTATAGCAGGCCGCAGCCAACATATCACCACCCCGCACCAGCACCAGATTGTCGTTCATAAAGGTGGAGAAGGTAGTGAAGCCGCCACAAAAACCGGTTACAAGCATCACACGCATGGCTGGCGAGAGCGAATGGGACGGTAGCCAACCAGACAACCATCCTATCAGGAAACACCCAACCACATTGACCGCGAAAGTGGCCCAAGGAAACGCCGAATCCACCCAGACGGGTAAGCATTTTCCCACCATATAACGCAAGCCGCCACCTACAAAACTGCCCATACAGGCCATTAACAATTCTTTCATGGCTGCAAAGGTAGCACTTTTCATATATATTATAAGGTGAAAAGATAGGAAAAACCGTCCTGCTTGCGCAACATTTTCTCTTTATTTGCGCATTTTTTAGACCACAGGCGACATTTTTTTGTTTTTTATCTTGACCTTTCGCGATAAAAAGCCTATATTTGCAAACAAATCAAGATACCAGACACGAATGAAGCACATCCTCATTGCATGCCTACTGATTGTTTCAGGCATCACCTCTCATGCACAGAAGAAGCTGCCTGTCTACCTCGACGACACCAAAACCGTGGAGGAACGGGTGGAAGATGCGCTGGCACGCATGACGCTCGATGAAAAGATTCGCGTCATTCATGCCCAAAGCAAGTTCTCCTCTGCTGGCGTTCCCAGACTTGGCATCCCCGACTTCTGGTGCGACGATGGACCGCACGGCATCCGTCCCGAGGTGCTTTGGGACAGTTGGCGCGTAGCCGGACAGACCAACGACTCCTGCGTGGCATTCCCGGCACTGACCTGCCTGGCGGCTTCATGGAATCCCGAACTGGCACGCGAATATGGAAGATGTATCGGCGAGGAAGCCCGTTACCGCAAGAAGGACATGATTCTGGGTCCCGGCATGAACATCTACCGCACACCGCTCTGCGGCCGCAACTTCGAGTATCTCGGCGAAGACCCCTATCTCGCCTCCACGATGGTGGTACCCTACATACAGGGCATGCAGAGTTGTGGCGTAGCAGCCTGTGCCAAGCACTTTGCCCTCAACAACGACGAGGCTAACCGCAAGGTGGTAAACGTCATCGTCA
The DNA here is from genome assembly GCA_004554665.1 of Bacteroidales bacterium. Taxonomy (GTDB): domain Bacteria; phylum Bacteroidota; class Bacteroidia; order Bacteroidales; family Bacteroidaceae; genus Prevotella. The sequence continues at coordinate 19,434 of SFKY01000038.1, read as the reverse complement.
GCGACCGTGCGCTGCACGAAATCTACCTGCCTGCCTTCAAGGCCGCTGTGCAGAAAGGAAAAGTCTGGGGCATGATGTGTGCCTACAACTGGTACAACAACCAGCCCCTGTGCGTGAATCAGAAACTGCTGCACGATATCCTAAAAGGACAGTGGGGATATGACGGCGTGGCTATTACCGACTGGGGAGTGACCACCACCACCGATGCGATGGTGAAGCGCGGACCCGACATGGAGTTTGGCACGCACACCAACGGACTCGACAAGAGCCGGAGCAATGCCTACAACCTCTATTATATGGCCGACCCCTACAAGGAGGGCATCCTTTCGGGCAAGTACACCACCAAGGAACTTGACAACAAGGTCCGCAACGTGCTGCGCCTCTTCTACCGCACCACCATGAGCAAAGAGCGCGCCCAAGGCTTCATGTGCAACGAGGAACATTACGCCACGGCACAGAAAATAGGCGAAGAGGGTATCGTGTTGCTGCAAAACAAGCGCAACATACTGCCGCTGAACACCGCAAAGGCCAAGCGCATCCTGGTAGTGGGCGAAAATGCCATCAAGATGATGACTGTGGGCGGTGGATCATCGTCGCTCAAGGTGCAGAAAGAGGTGATACCCATCGACGGACTGAAAGCCCGGCTCGGAAAATATATCCAAATAGATTACGCCCGTGGCTATGTGGGCGACACCACCGGCTACTATATCGGTGTGCGCACCGGACAGGACTTGCGCGACTATCGTACACAGGAAGAACTGACGGCCGAGGCCGTGGAAAAAGCCAAAGGTGCCGACTATGTCATCTTCATCGGCGGCCTCAACAAGGACAAGCACCAGGACAACGAGGGCTACGACCGCAAGGGAATCGCACTCTCCTACAATCAGGATGACGTGATAGAGGCATTGGCCAAGGCCAACAAGAATGTCATCGTGGTCAACATCTCCGGCAATGCCATCTCTATGCCTTGGAAGGACCGCGTCTCGGCCATCGTACAGGCATGGTTCCTCGGCTCCAAGGCGGGCGATGCGCTGGCCGCAGTGTTGACAGGCGACGCCAACCCATCGGGCAAGATGCCCTTTACCATGCCCTGCCGCTTGGAAAACGTGGGGGCACATGCCCTCGACACCTATCCCGGCACATGGCGCGCTGACAAGAAAAATATTGACGAGGAATATAAAGAAGACATCTACGTGGGCTACCGCTGGGTAGACCATGCCAAGATACCACCGCTCTTCGCATTCGGACACGGACTCAGTTACACGACGTTCAAGATGTCCAACCTGCGTGCAGACAAGACCACCCTCACACGCGATGGCAAGATTACCTTTACCATCCATGTCGAGAACACCGGCCAACGTGCCGGAGCCGAGGTGGTACAGCTCTACATACACGACAGCAAGAGCACGCTGGAGCGCCCTTACAAGGAACTGAAAGGTTTCAAGAAGGTCTATCTGCAGCCGGGAGAGGGTCGAGACGTGTCTATCACGATCGACAACGAAGCCCTGAGTTTCTACAACGACAAGCTGCAACAGTGGATATCAGAAGAGGGCGAGTTCGTTGCACTGGTGGGCAACGCCTCCGACAATCTGAAGCATACGGTTAAGTTTAATCTTCAATAGACATTTTTTTAATAGGTTTTATTTTTAGAGAAAGCACTTCTTGTCGTGAGACACGAGGTGCTTTTTGTTGTCATGGCTGTCCTAACCACGACACCACCACTTGAGGCTGCTGCCCACGCACATCCTCGTCTCTGCAACTTACCGAGACAGTTTTCTCATCGCCGGGCATCAGCATCAGATAGTTGTCCGAATACCATACGGGCAGGATTTGCAGTCCGTCGGTACCCTTCAGATTCAAGCGCACCAGCAGGGCTGGCTTATTCGACGTGTTTCGCAGCGTCACCGTTCCCATCCATTGCCCATCATTGTGGGAAAATTGCTGCTGTACCGACACCTGTCCTGCAGGCTGCTGTGTCAGCGACCGGAGGCTCGGCAAGGAGTCGCTCTCCACATAGCAATTGTCCGACACACACTGCCCATCCTCATAGAGCGACAAGCGCAGGAACCACACCGCCAAGCCATCAGGCTGCCCAATCTCCATCACGTCCACTGTCCGGTCGGTGTCCACATCTGCCAGTGCTGTGTAGGCACCCACCTCTCGTCCCATAGGGTCGAGCACCTGCGCCACCACCTTCAGTCCGTGCCGCCTGTCCTTGCACACATTCACCACCTGCACCTTACGGGTAAGTTCATTGTACTGCACGTGCAGCGGTTCGCATGCCTTTTTCACCCCAAAATAAGCACCCGTTGGCTCAAAGTAGTAATCGTAAGTCTGCCAGACCATTGAGGGCCAGCAGGAGTGGCTCATCCAGATCAGGAGGCCAAGACGGTCTTGCTGGGCGCTCTCGTACATGGCACGATAACCGTTGTAATTGATCCACTGGGCCCACTCCGTGAAGCGGCGCGCGTCAGGAGCCTCACCGAAGACATCGGAGACCATCTGACAGAAACCGCTACCTTGCTGGGCACCTTGCAAGGTAAAATCGTGTTGTCCCCAAGCCTCACCAATAGGCCACAGGCGCTCAGGCGAAAGCATCCTGCACAGGCTCTCGTAGGTAGGCACACAAGGCATCCCCCGCTCCGAGTGGAGCTTATGGGGCTGCTGGCAGAAATAGTCGGCCACCGCAACCGCCCGGTAAGGTCCATGCCCCGACACACCCTCGTCTGCCGAACTGCCAATGTAACCCAATCCGGGATGTAGGGTAGACACATAGCGGCCCAGGCAGGAGTCAAGGGCTGCGGGAGGATAGCCCTCGTTGCGGCCGACATAGATGGCCAAAGAGGGATGGTTGCGAATACGCAACAGATAGTCGCGCGCATTGGCGAGGAACATCTCGCTGTCGGCAGGATTGGGGCCATCCCACGGGTTGGCAAGCCAGAAATCTTGCCAAACCATCACGCCATGACGGTCGCAAGCCTCATAAAACTCGCGGTCAGCAGTCTGTCCCACCCAATTGCGTATCATATTCAGGTGCATATCCTTATGATAGCCCACCGCAACGTCGTACTCACGCGCCCGGTAGCGCAGATGATTCTCCGAGAAGCCCCAGTTTCCGCCAAGTGGCACCACGCGCTTACCATTGATATACAACTTGGTCTGGGTCGAGAGATCCCGATACGCCATCTCCCGGATACCCGCCTGATAGTGCAACGAGTCAGACACACAGCCATCCACCTCGACAACAAAACCTGCCTCGTAGAGATACGGTTCGCCATAGTCCACCGGCCACCACAAGCGCATCTTCCGGTCACGCAGTTGGGCAAACTCATCGGGCGAGAAAGTCACCTCCACCTCAGACTGCGGCTCGAGCGTCACGGGCTTGGCAAAGGTTATGTCGCCTATCCATCCCCTGAGCGTAGCCGACACACGGCGCGGCAGGTCGTTGTGTACACGCACGGCAGGAGTCATCGTGGCCAAGGTGTCAGACGGCCGCACCCTGCTCACCACCAGAGGGTCTTGCACCCGCACACCCTCCGAAGCCGAGAGATACACATCATCCCATATTCCCACCTCGCGACCCGGTGTAGAGGTAATCCAGTCCCATCCGATAGAAGCGTGGAAGGTGGGATTGTCAGCACCGAGCACACCACCGTTGGTATCAGTGCTCTGTGCATCCTTCCATTTCACCGCACCGGGATGCGCATTCTTCTCCACTTCCACCTCCAGCACATTGCCCTGCGGCCGCAGGAGTCCTGTAACCTCGAAGCATCCCCGCACAAAGGCACCCTCCATACGCCCTACCCGTGTGCCGTTGACACGCACCGTCGCTTTCCAGTTGATACCGTCGAGGTGCAGATATACATGACGGTCGCCAAACGATGGCGGCGCATCGAAGGTGGTGCGATACACGAAATCGGCGTTGAAATACGATTCCGACACCTGCCGCATATTATCGTCCACGTTGGTGTCGGGCACCGCCCCGATGTTCATATAACTGGCCAGCACCGTACCCGGCACCGTGGCCGTCACGGGATAGGCACTCCCCTTGCGCCATAGTTGCCAGTCGCCTCCGTTCAGGTAATACCTGCCATCTTTCATTCCTACCCGCTCATGGGGAACCGCACACAGTCCGCCACGCCCCATCACCTCCATCTCGCTCAGCGCATAGCAGCCCGAGGCATCAGGCTTGTCCATCACCAACTTGACGTATCGGCCTCTGAACCGTGTCCTTATCCGCTGCCGCTGGGCTTTCTGCCCTGTCCACTCAGCCGCCTGCGCCCAGCGCGAACCGTCTGCCGAATACAGCAGACGACCTTCACATGCAGGATGCACCCAGTGGAGCCGCACCTCATCGGCTTCGGCCTCGCAGCCAAGGTCTATACTCAGCCACTGCCGCCCGCCACCGTCGCTCATCCAAGCGCTGGAGAAGTGGGCAGACGGCATCGCCTCCTGCAGTCGTCCTTTCCTGTAAAACTCGGTCTTGCTGATACGCCACACTTTGCAACCTGCCATCTGCAAGACGATACGCAGATGGGCACAAGAAGCCATGCGCGAAAACCATATCGTGGCATCGATCTTGCGCATGGCCATGCGTATGCGCGCCTCGTGCTTGTTGGGATCCGTGCTCGTTTGCTGTCGGGTCGCCATACCGGGCAATCCACTGCCCTCTTCGCTGCCCAATAATTGCCAACGGCGACCGTCTTTGGAGCCCATCACCGCCATACGATAACCACCGGTAGCCTTTTCGGCCTCATACACCACCTCGGCCAACAGATGCATCGCGTCGGCCTCCATCTCCATGCCCGACCAGTCAAACTGCAGATAGGTATCCTCACCCTGCGCCATCACTCGTGTGTGCATATTGCCATCGAGCGTCTTCTCCCGTTCTCGCCGGCCAAGCTGTCCATCGGGCAGCGATACCGCGAGGCGGCAAGGCTCTTGGGTCGAGATGTACCCATCGGTGACCATCTGTCCCGTCAGGTTGGCATCCACTGCCGACGAGTGGCGCACCATGCGGTACAGGGCCACGTTGCGGTAACTGTCATCGCACACAAACGTGGGTGCCATACACTCCGACACCCTACCGGGGTACACCCCGATGCCTCGCGTCGGCCGATTGTCAGCGCCGGCACTGCCGCACGCAAAGACCAACCATATAAGTAAGACGGAAAATTTATACATGTCTGCCAAAGGTTGAATGGATGATTATCAGCACAAATGTAGTGGTTTTCCCCCACATTCGCAAACATTTCCCCACTATTTTCATAAATTGCCAAGGGTGAGCGTATTCGCTACACATGGCACAGCCCCTTGTGCGAAAATGGAAACAATGTTGACACAACAAGCCACACCATCTATCTGAAACTGATCATAAAAGAAATCATAGCACAACATGAATGAGAATTTGGGGGCACCCCTCATTTTTTGTCACACAACACTACGCCATTGTCGATTTCTTTTCTTATATTTGTACCCAAATCATCAATATCACGAAAAATGAAAAAACTGTATTTGCTTGCCTGTACGATGCTCTTCGGCCTTGCCGTTGTAGCTCAGGAAAAGAAAACCGGCAACCCTGTATTCGAGGGATGGTACGCAGACCCTGAAGGTGCGATATGGGGAAAGACGTATTGGATCTATCCCACCAGTTCGTTACCGTTTGACGACCAGACCTACATGGACGCTTTTTCGTCTAAAGACCTTGTGACGTGGAAGAAACACAGCAACATCCTCGACACATGCAACGTGAAGTGGGCCAAGCGCGCGCTCTGGGCTCCCTCTATCGTCAAAAAAGGGAAGAAGTATTATCTCTTTTTCGCCGCCAATGATGTACACAGGGGCGAAGTGGGCGGCATCGGTGTGGCCGTATCGAAGAAGCCGCAAGGCCCCTTTGTCGACGCTATCGGCAAGCCGCTTATCAACGAGATAGTCAACAACGCACAACCCATTGACCAATATGTGTTCCGCGATGACGACGGACAGTACTACATGTACTACGGTGGCTGGGGACACTGCAATGTGGTGAAACTCTCTGACGACCTGTTGCATCTCGAGCCATTCCCCGACGGCACCATGTACAAGGAGGTGACGCCCAAGAACTATGTCGAGGGCTCTTTCATGCTGAAACGCAACGGAAAATACTACTTCATGTGGTCTGAAGGTGCCTGGAGAGGCCCGCACTACTGCGTGGCCTACGCCATCAGCGACTCGCCCTTTGGCCCCTTCAAGCGCATCGGCAAGATTTTGCAGCAAGACAAGCGCATCGCGACGGGTGCAGGCCATCACTCGGTCATCCAGATTCCCGGTACAGAGGAGTATTACATCATCTACCACCGTCGCCCGCTGACCGAGAAAGACGGCAACTCGCGCGTGGTATGCATCGAGCGCATGGAGTTTGACGACCAAGGATTCATCAAGCCTGTCAAACTGACCTTTGAGGGCGTGAAACCACGAAAGATAAAATAATCCATCGACAATGAAAAAGACAGTATTGACACTGGTGGCACTGCTGATGGCAATGACCACCCTGGCCCAGCGCACGGCGATCATCCTTGCCCACCGTGGCGGCGGCACAGAACAGGAAGAGAATGTGTTGAAGACATTCCAACACTCGTACGAAGCAGGCATCAACAGCTTCGAGACCGATGTCCGCATGACCAAGGACGGCGTGCTGGTCATCTCGCACGACTCCTCGTTGGAGCGGACTTGCGGCATCGAGGGCACCATCGAGCGCATGACGGCCAAAGAACTGCGCAAAGTGAAAACCAAGCAGGGCAGTCCGCTCCTCTTTCTGGAAGACCTGCTCGATTTTCTGAAAGACAAGCCCCACCTGTACGTGGAGTTTGAGATGAAGACCGACGACAAAGTGAAGGAGACAGGTGCCTTCCTCTACGAGGGAGAACGCTTGGAGGAATACTGCAACAAGATGTACGAGCAGTGCAAGGCCAAGATGCCGAAGGATGCAGACTGGTCACTGACCTCGTTTGACCACAGGCCACTCCAGAAGATACATGCCCAGCACCCGGAGGCTGTCTTGGGACTCATCACATCTGAAGGCTGCACCGAGGAGACGGTGAAACTCTGCAAGCAGTTGGGCGTTAGGCGCTTGGCAGCACTGCTTGACAAGTCTTCGCGCAAGGGTGTGAAGACGGCTCATGTCAACCGCATCAATGTCAACCTATGGCCGGGCTCCAAGTTTAGCGATGCGCTGTTGGCCATGTATCTCGGAGCAGACTATATCTGCACCGACGTGCCGATGGGAGCCATGGAGTATCTGAAGAAGAACCCACCGGGAAGACCTTACCGATTCTGATTTGCTTTCCTCTAAAGGTGAACCCCCGATACACAGTTGGCCTGTGTATCGGGGGTTCACCTTTAGAGGAAGGCTGACCGGTGTTTCATCCGCTGCCAAGGCAGCCCATCCATCACTTAGGGCTTACGCTTCTGCTCCTGTTTTATCAGCACCGGGCCGATGAGCCCCGACGGATGCAGGGGCGTAGTCGCCTTGAAGAAGGGATAGGAGGTATAACCATAAGCCTGCGGACTGTCGGGCTGTTTGTCTCCGATAAGACGGTTGCGCCAAACCACAGCCACACGCACCTCGATCGCATTGTTGCCGGGCCGTACAGCACCAGAGATGTCGGCCACAAACGGCGCATGCCACAACTCTCCGACGCGCTGGCCGTTGACATAGACCTCGGCCACACCTGCCACCTGTCCCAGATCGAGACGGATACCACCCTCTTTCACCTGCTTGCGAGTGAACTTCTGGCTATGGGTGTAGGTGGCTGTGCCTGCAAAATAGCGTACGCCCGGCACCGGTGACTGCGTGAGCGAAGCCAGAGTGTCCATCTGTATCTCGTCGGGAGCGCCACGGCCGGGTTGGAACCGTACCGTCCAAGGTCCCTCCACAGCCTTGGTCTCAACCAGGGCATCGGTGGCGGGCAAGTCGGCAGCCTCAGCGGGCACCGACTGACGGAACACGACAAAGTAGGCCTCCATCGGCTGCATCGTAAGCGAGACCTGCGTGCCACCGTCTACCTCACGATAGGCCAGACGCGACACCTTGCCCGTCTCGGGATGCCACAGGCAGGGTATCATACCCGTTACACGGAACGTGGCTTGCAGCGTGCGGGCATGGAATCGGCGATTGTTGACCCAGTAAATCTCGGCATCGGGTGTGGTACGGTGCACAAACCGCAGGCTGTCCATGTCGTCGCAATACAGGTCGGGACGCACTCCGATGGCGCGGAGCGTCTCGTCGATGGTTTTTCCTACATACACATTGGTACGGCCACTGTCCCATATCTTGCCTACCAACCGTTGCCACTCGGCCTGATCGTCACTCAGACTCGGCGTGCAGACCGGTCGGTTGCCGCAGAGGGGCACGCCCTGCTCCACCAGCGAGGCCAGATGGCGCAGTACGGGCAGTGTCATGCGCGTGGCGTTATCGTCCAGCGCTATCATCCGGTATCGCACGCCGTCTGGTGTGGTCAGACCGCCGTCCTTGGCTTGCAGACAGGTGGTCAGGGCATGACTGCTCACATAGTCGAACGATGCGGTGGGCGGCACCTGGGGTTGTCCATAGTGGAACAATCCTGTGACATTGGCATCCTCACCATAATAATAAGCCACATCGGCCACCCATTTGCCCTGCTGCAACATATAACTGCTGCGCGACAGATAGTCTACCCACGGGCGCGCCTGCTCTGCCCATGCAGCATGACGATGGAACCAGATGCCATAAATCTCCAGTCCCTGTCCGGGAACCTTGTCGTCCACGGGCTGGTGGGTGCTGTTGTGTATCACAAAACGGTTGATGCCACACGCCATCTCCAGATCCGCCACGGGCTTCAGCCGCTCTGGTGTAAGCGAGTAGGCCAACGTGTCGCCGTCGAGACCACCACAGGTCATCGACTCGGCAGCCACAATCGGCCTGCCATAGAGATGTGCGGCTGACGAAGTTTCCTTGCAGTCGCTCTGTTTGCCCACATCCTTATTGTAATCGAGTCCCATCACAGGCAGACTGGCCCACATGGCACCCATAGGAATATCACAGTTGCGCTTGATATCCATACCATCCGAGAGCATCACACGGCAAGTCTCGTGGCTCTCATAGTAAGTCTGCATGCCCTTTGCCCTCATCGTGTCGGCCAACTTGCCGTAGAGGTTTTCGGCCATCAACTCTCCGAGCGTCTTGCGCCAGTCAAAGAGGAAACGGTCTGTCTCTTGCGCGCTCTCCAGTATCTCTCCGGCCAGCGCGGGCATCCATCGGCGCATGTCGTAGCCCCGACGCCGGCCAAATTCGGCACGCGCCTTGCTCGTCCAGTTGGCGATACCTGCCTCGTAGCTGTCTACGAGCAGGGCCTGCAAGCCGTGTGCGCCCATCCTACCCGCTGAAGCGTCTTCGAACATAGGCAGATAGTGCGCCAGATAGCGGTCTACGGCCTCACCATCGAGCTTGTCCACCTCCAGACCGGTAGCCTCGGGCGAAGCCGGATGGTTCATCTTGCCCGTCAGCGAATAGCCGAAACGGTAGATGCGCCACCGCCCCTTGGGTGCCTGCCACTGCAACCGGCCTAAAGAGTCGACCCGGTCTGTGAGATCGATCACCTGCTCCAACTTGGAGGCCTGCGTTACCTCTGGCGTGGCATGGTGGGCAATGTCTACGGGTGTACCGAATCCGGCTTTCTCTTCCGAGTGGTTCACCTTGGGCACCGTATAGAGCACCAGCTCAGCCAACTGCGTGGCTCGCTTGCCGCTCTTGAAGACCACTCTGAAGTACCGGGCCGTGGTAGGCTTGATGGTGATGGTGAGCAGGGGAGCAGCACCATTGACGATATCACACACCTTGCGCCACGTGGTACCGTCGTCACTGGCCTCGAGCCACTTGAGGGGAGCAGGACGCTTGTTGCGAAACTGACTGTGGATGCGTCCGTCGGCAATGGCCAGCGCCCGCACGGTGTAAGGTGCGTCGAGGGCAAACTGCACCCACGTGTTCTTACCCTTCGTGTCTGCCGGCAGGATGGTGGCAGTCCCGATACGTCCGTCGGTAAGCTGCGCCAAGTCCATCTTTCCGCCACTGGCGGTGACCTGTGCGCCCATCTCCTGCATGGTAAGGTCGTCATCGGCCACGGGAACAGCCAGTACGGCAATGTCTTCATACCACGTCTTGGACGAGACCGTGCCACGCGCCTTGACATCTTGGTAAGCACCGCTCACGCGATAAGGCTCGGGAAGAGTAACCGACAGCCGCTTGCCGCCCGTGACCACCATCTGCCGCCACACCAGTTTCTTCATGGCGTCGCGCGGTTGCACCCACGGACCTCCCGAATGGCTCCATCCGGGGGTTCCCAGCATGGTAGCCTCCATGCCCAGCGAGTCGGCCATGCGCACGGCGTAGGCATAGCAGTCTTTCCATTCGTCGGTCATGTAGACGATACGATGCGGCACCACCTGTGGCGTGTTTTTCCCCGCATCGAAAATGTGTACACCTCCAAGCCCGACGCGGTCCATCCACAGCAGGTCTTTACGAATACCCTCCTTGGAGATGTTACCGTTCATCCAGTGCCACCACACACGGGGCTTCGCGGCCTGTGGCGGAGTGACAAATCCCGCTTTGAGCGCGTCATCCTGCGCCTTGACGCCCACCGTAAGGGCCATCAGCGCAGCCAATAGCAAAAATCTGCAAATCTTCATCGTGTCAGAATATTAAGTTTTCATGTTTCTTCTGCAAAGATAGGCTTCACCTCAGCAATACAGAGCAAACTCTATTGCGTTCTGCCTTACACTATCTCCTGCAAAGATAGCATATTTTTGCCCAAATTCCCTTTCCCGATGACGATTATTTTGTACCCAATATCACTTTTTCTGCACAACCGCCCTCGCCTCTACCATCGTTGCGCATCGTAAACGCGGCATTTAGCCATCGTAAATGCCATGATTAGCGCGCTAAAGGTGGCATTTAGGTCTGTCATTTGCCACTACCAACCTAAAAAAAAGAATAATAATGGTGTGTATGTGACTGATTTTGAAGATTTATTTGTAATTTTGCACTCTCTTAATCAAGAATAATAGCCAATTTTTAACATCACATGAAAATCGAGAACCGTATATGCAACGCCGTGCAGCGCGCCATCCAGACACTGTACGGGCAGGAGGTGCCGGAGAGCATGATACAGTTGCAGAAGACAAGAAGCAACTTTGAGGGTAACCTCACGCTGGTGATCTTTCCATTCCTCAAGATGTCGAAAAAGAAACCTGAAGATACCGCTCAGGAAATAGGTGCCTATCTGGCCGAGCACTGCGACGACATCGCCAAATACAATGTTGTGAAAGGTTTTCTGAACCTTGTCATCGCCCAAAAGGCATGGGTGGGACTGCTCAACGACATCCACGCCGACGAGAAGTTTGGCGAGCAACAGGCTACTGCCGACTCGCCCCTCGTCATGATAGAATATTCTTCTCCCAACACCAACAAACCGCTCCACCTGGGACACGTCCGCAACAACCTGCTGGGCTGGTCGCTTGCACAAATCATGGCTGCCAACGGCAATCGCGTGGTGAAGACCAATATCGTGAACGACCGCGGCATCCATATCTGTAAGAGTATGCTGGCCTGGCTGAAGTGGGGCAACGGCGAGACTCCCGAATCGTCTGGCAAAAAGGGCGATCACCTCATCGGAGACTACTACGTGGCGTTCGACAAGCACTATCGCGCTGAGGTAGAGGAACTCAAGACCCGTTTTGTGGCCGAGGGCTTGGACGACGAGGCCGCTACCGAGAAGGCGAAGGCCGAGGCACCGCTCATCAAGGAGGCTCATGAGATGCTGGTGAAGTGGGAGAACAACGACCCGGATGTGCGCGCGCTTTGGGAGATGATGAACAGCTGGGTATATGCCGGTTTCGACGAGACCTACAAGGCCCTGGGCGTGGGTTTCGACAAGATATACTACGAATCAAAGACATACCTCGAGGGAAAAAAGAAGGTAGAAGAGGGTCTGGCGAAAGGACTCTTCTTCAGGAAGGAAGATAATAGCGTATGGGCAGACCTCTCTAACGATGGTCTGGACCAGAAGCTATTGCTTCGTTCTGACGGAACGAGCGTCTACATGACGCAGGACATCGGCACTGCCGACATGCGTTTCCGCGACTTCCCCATCGACAAGATGATCTATGTAGTGGGCAACGAGCAAAACTATCACTTCCAAGTACTCTCGATACTGCTCGACCGACTGGGATTCAAGTGGGGAAAAGACCTGATACACTTCTCGTACGGTATGGTGGAGCTGCCCAATGGCAAGATGAAGTCTCGCGAGGGCACCGTGGTGGATGCTGACGACCTGATTGCCACGATGGTGGCCGACGCAAGGACTACCTCGGACGAACTGGGCAAGTTTGCCGACATGAGTGAGGACGAGAAAAACGAGATTGCCCGCATCGTGGGCCTCGGAGCCCTCAAATACTTTATATTAAAGGTGGACGCACGCAAGAACATGCTCTTCAATCCCGAGGAGAGTATCGACTTCAACGGCAACACTGGCCCCTTCATCCAATACACCTACGCCCGCATACGCTCTATCATGCGCAAGGCAGCCGCACAGGGTATCGAGATTCCGGCCCTGCTGCCCGCCGATGCCCCGCTCAACGACAAAGAGATTGGACTCATACAGCGTATGAGCGAATTTGAGGTGGCCGTGAAGGATGCCGGAAAGAACTATAATCCAGGTGGTATCGCCAACTACTGCTACGATCTCACCAAAGACTTCAACCAGTTCTATCACGACTACTCGATACTGAGCGCCGACACAGAAGCTGAGAAGACCACCCGTCTCGTCATCGCCGCCAATGTGGCCAAAATCATCAAGAACGGCATGGAGCTCCTCGGCATCGAGGTCCCCGAAAGAATGTAATCAATGCACAATGCATGATGCACAATTCATAATTGACAATTCACAATTCGCAATGAGGAGTTGTGACTTGTCAATTGTGAATGAAAAACAATGTTCGGCAATAGCCAATTATACAACGAAGTTCGACGCAGCCAATTATGAACGGTGAATTATCAAACGTTCCCGATTACCGCCACGACACGGTATTGCCGCTCCCGATGGAGGTGACAGCCAACGCCTGGGCGGTGGATGCTGCCTGTTCGGGCAATCCAGGCCCGATGGAGTATCAGGGAATCGACCTGCAGACCGGCGCACAGGTATTTCACTTTGGTCCGGTACACGGAACCAACAACATAGGCGAGTTTCTGGCTATTGTACATGCCCTTGCCCTGATGGAGAAACAGGGAATCAAGGACAAGATTATCTACAGCGACTCGTACAATGCCATCCTCTGGGTACACAAGAAGCAGTGCAAGACCAAGTTGGAACTGTCCCCAAAGACAGAAGCACTGTACCAGATTATCCGCAGGGCAGAGCAGTGGCTCCGTACCCATGCCGTGACCGTACCCATCATGCAATGGGAGACACGCAAGTGGGGCGACATCCCAGCCGATTTCGGCCGCAAATAATCGCTATAGAAATCCCTTGGTAAACAGGTCGTAAGAGAGCGCTTCCAGTTCGGGCAGCGTCATCTTCTCCACCACACGCTCTATCCGGGCTATCAGTTGTTCCCGTTTGTAGTCATCACTCTCTCCAAGCCGCGAAGTAAATCTGTCGGTTGCCATATCCTTTATTTCTCCCATACCATTATCACATTACCATCATAGCAGTGGCGCTGTACGACACGCGCCCCGGCAGGAATCTGCGGCGCTGGCGTACCCTCGCCCACAGTGAGGGGTGCCGTCTCGATGCGTATCTCATCCCAAAGTCCTTGTTGCAGAAAACTCTGGAGCGTCCTTGAGCCTCCCTCCACGATGAGCGACTGCCTCCCCGCTTCGTAAAGACGATGGAGCACCTCGCCAATGGAGGTCTGGTGCGAGAGCACGATGCGTTCAGGGTCGCTACCCACCCAGTCGCGCACATTCAGTTGCGGCTGATCGCGCTCTGCCGTCACCCTTCCCACAAGTATCGCGTCGTTCTCGGCACGCAGTTTGTGGCAAAGCATACGGGTGAAGTCATTGGAGATGGCTACGGGACGACAATGGTCATCGATAAACCCGTCGGCTGTCTGTGCCCACTTTAAGATAAGGTAAGGCCGCCGATGCGTATGAAAAGTGAAAAATCGCCGGTTCAGCGCCTTGCACTCGGCTTCGAGCACACCCACGGTCACCGCTATCCCGGCTTCGCGCATCCGCTGGATGCCACGTCCCTGCACTTTGGCAAACGGATCCACACAGCCTACCACCACCCTATGCACTCCCTTGCGCACCACCAAGTCCGCGCAAGGCGGCGTGCGGCCAAAATGCGCACACGGTTCGAGACTCACGTAAAGAGTAGATTTCGACAGCAGCACTTCATCGCATGGCTTGACCGACGCGAAACAGTTGACCTCGGCATGTCCTTCGCCGCACCGCACGTGGTAACCCTCGCCGATGATACGGTCTTCGCACACCAGTACGGCTCCCACCATAGGGTTGGGCTTGGCGTTTCGCCTGCCATTGAGCGCCAGCTGAATGCAGCGGCGCATGTATTTTTTATCGATTTCCGCTTGTTCCATACCAAAAATAGTCTTAACTTTGCCTTTACTATGACGTACAACCAATTATGGCGGCAGTTGACACCGCTCTACGACGACCGCGAGGCGCAAGCCATCATGCGGATGGTGCTTGAAGTGGCCTTCGGTCTGTCGACGGTCGACCTATACATGGGCAAAGTTAGCGAATTATCCGCAGATAGCCTCCTAAAGTTGGAAGAAATCATGCGCCGACTGCTCGATTCGGAACCTGTACAGTATGTTCTGGGCCAGGCCGACTTCTGCGGGCGCACGTTCAAGGTGTGTCCCGGTGTGCTGATACCACGCCCCGAGACACAGCAACTCCTCTCGATGATAGCACCGGCCGCCGACAGTCCTTTTACCCTGCTCGACATCGGCACGGGCTCGGGCTGCATCGCCATCACAGCCGCCCTCGACCATCCCCAAGCCCACGTGGCGGCATGGGATCTGTCGCCAGCGGCTCTGGAGATAGCACGCGCCAATGCACAGCGATTTCAGGCACAGGTGGATTGGGGGCTGCAAGATGCGCTCCATCCACCCCACGACGTGGACAGATGGGACTTTATCATGAGCAATCCGCCCTACATCTGCCTGAACGAACGGCCGAAGATGGCCGACAATGTGACCCACTACGAACCTGAGATGGCGCTCTATGTGCCCGATGACGACCCGCTGCGCTTCTATCGCGCCATCGCCGGTTATGCCTGCCACGCCCTGCGCCCGCAAGGCCGTCTGCTCTTCGAGATCAATCCCCTCTACGCCGCCCCGTTGCAGCAGATGCTCCTGCAGATGGGATTTGTCCATGTGGCGGCCACCGAAGATATATTTGGCAAGCTGCGGTTTATGACGGCCGTCAGCGCTAAGGAAGCAATCCCACTGTAAACTATGAAGGAAATGACTGAACAACAGGCACGCTACCGACTGACGGCGCTCTGCGCCAAGGCCGAGCACTGCAGCGGCGAGATGGCCGAAAAACTGCGCCAATGGGGCTTCGACGAAGTGGTACAGGCACGCATTATCCGCTATCTTGTCGACGAGCGCTATGTAGACGACGAGCGCTACTGCCGCTATTTCGTTCGCGACAAACTGCGCTACAACGGCTGGGGACGCCGCAAGATTGAGCAGGCACTCTACGGCAAGCATGTGGACAGGGAAATCTACGAACCCATCCTCGACGAGGTTTCCGACGAAGAATATCTGGAAGTGCTACGCCCGCTCATCCGGCAGAAGGCGAAAAGCATCAAGGCAAAAGACGATTACGAGTTTGCCGCCAAACTCATACGCTTCGCCATGGGACGGGGGTTCGACTATGAACTGATCAAGCGAAGCATTGAGAACATCCCATAACATACCCATCATCATGAAGCGTTGACCTTCAATGTCTTCACACCTCCTGTCGCCCACATGACCAGCATTCTCTCAAGACTGATAGACCTCCTTGCCCCTCGCCTCTGTCTGGCCTGCGGACAGCGGCTGACACCGTCGGAGCACACCCTCTGCGCCACGTGCAACCTGCACCTGCCGCGCACGGGCTTCCAAGCCATGCCCACCGACAACGAGATGGCGCGCATGTTTTGGGGGCGCATCCCCGTGGAGCGCTGCGGTGCCCTCTTCTTTTACCGGGCCGGCTCCCAACCCAGCCATCTCATCTACCACCTCAAGTACAACGACCATCCCGAAGCCGGTATCGACCTCGGGCGCATGGTGGCACGCGAATACGCGGCTGCCGGATTCTTCGACGGCATCCAACTGATTGTCCCCGTCCCTCTTGCCCCTGCCCGTCAGCATCAGCGGGGCTACAACCAAAGCCGGCAGATAGCCTTGGGTATCAGTGAGGTGACGGGTATCAAGGTGGCAGCCGACGTGGTGTGCCGCAAGACTTTCAATACCAGTCAGACCCATCAGCAGCGCTGGGACCGTACCGCCAATGTGGAGGACGTATTCCGACTGTTGCGTCCCGAAAAGGTGACGGGGTGTCACATCTTGTTGGTAGACGACGTCTCCACCACGGGTGCCACACTCTGCGCCTGTGCCCAAGCCCTCGCCGGGGCAGGCGAGGTAAGCGTGAGCATCCTCACTTTGGGTTTTGCCAAGCCCTGACGCACTCCCCTTTTTTGCCCCACCGTCGGAAGCCGTCGATACAGATGCGTAGGCCAAAGGTGGCGTTTACAGGTCGTAAATGCCACCTTTACGGCACTAATCATGGCATTTAGCCTCGACAAGTACAGCAACGGTTCTGAGAAACGGCAGGGATAAAAAAGTTTTTAAGCAACTTTGTGACGGATTCATTGGCAGGATGTAGATTTTTTTTGCTATCTTTGCTCACAACTAACAAAGAGGCATGAAGACCAGATATTTTTTGATTGTTGCGGCAATGGTCGCATCAAGCGCGATGACATGGGCTCAGAAGCAGCCTGTGGAGTACGTGGACCCGTTTATCGGAACCACCAATTTCAGCGTATGTAATCCCGGTGCCCTGCGTCCACACGGCATGATGTCGGTCGTGCCCTTCAATGTGATGGGCTCCGACCTCAATGTCCACGACAAGGACGCCCGCTGGTGGTCGACTCCCTACGTCTATGAGAACAAGTATTTCACGGGCTTTGCCCATGTCACGCTGAGCGGTGTGGGATGCCCCGAGATGGGCTCGCTGCTGCTCATGCCCACCACAGGCAAACTGGATGTGGACTATCACAACTATGGTTCAGAATATACCGACGAGCACGCCGTGCCCGGCTATTACAGCAACAGGCTCAGCAAGTACGGCATCCGATGCGAGGTGACAGCCACCGAGCGCAGTTCGATAGAGCGCTTCACCTTCCCCAAGGGGCAAGCCCATCTGCTGCTCAACGTCGGCGACGGCCTTACCAACGAGGTAGGCGGCAGCATCCGTCGCGTATCACCTACCGAGATAGAGGGCATGCGCCTGCTGGGCACCTTCTGCTACAACCCTCAGGCTGTCTTCCCCATGTACTTTGTGATGCGTGTGAGCAAGGCTCCGCGCGAGGCAGGATTCTGGAAGAAGCAGCCCCCCATGCAAGGCGTAGAGGCCCAGTGGGATCCGGACAACGGCAAGTACAAGATTTACCGCAACTACACCAAGGAGATAGCCGGAAACGAGGTGGGATATTACTTCTCTTACAATGCCGAAGAGGGCGAGCAGATCGAGGTTCAGATTGGTGTGAGCTTCGTGTCGGTGGCCAATGCGCGTGAGAATCTGGACAAGGAGCAGCAACGCACCTTCAGTTTCGACCGTGTCAAGGCTGAAGCCCATGCGCAGTGGGCCAAGACGCTGTCTACTGTCACAGTGGAGGGCGGCACCGAGGCCCAGAAGCGCGTGTTCTACACTGCACTCTACCACAGTCAGATACACCCCAGCATCCTGCAAGACGTAAACGGAGAATACCCGGAGATGGAAAACGGGAAGATAGGCCGCACATCGGGCGACCGTTACACCATCTACTCGCTGTGGGACACCTACCGCAACCTGCACCAGTTGGAGACGCTGCTCTACCCCACACGACAGCTGGACATGGTGCGGTCTATGATAGACATGTACAAGGAATGGGGCTGGATGCCGAAGTGGGAACTTTTCGGCAGAGAGACCTGGACAATGGAGGGCGACCCCTCTATCCCCGTGATTACCGACACCTACCTGAAGGGATTGCGCGACTTTGACGTGGAGACGGCCTACAAGGCGTTTCTGGCCAGCGCCACGCTGCCGGGCAAGGACAACAAGATGCGCCCCGACATCGACGACTATCTGACCAAGGGCTACGTACCCTTGGGCCGCTACGCCCAAGACAATTCCGGCGACAACTCTGTATCGCACGCGCTCGAGTATTACATCGCCGACTACGCCCTCTCCCAACTGGCCGGTGCCCTCGGCCACACGGCCGATGCCAAACGGTTTTACCAACAGAGCCTCGGCTACAAGCATTACTACTGCAAGGAGTACGGCACGCTGCGTCCACGCTACGAGGACGGCACTTGGCTCACACCCTTCGACCCCAAGGCTGGTGCAGACTTTTCCAATGCACCCGGATTCCATGAGGGTTCGGCATGGAATTACACGTTCTACGTGCCACACGATGTTGCTGGACTCGCCAAACTGATGGGCGGCAAGCGCGCCTTCGTGGACAAGTTGCAGAAAGTATTCGACGAGAATCTCTACGACCCCGCCAACGAGCCCGACATCGCCTATCCCTACCTCTTCAGCTACTTCAAGGGCGAGGAATGGCGCACCCAGCGCGAGGTGAGAAGACTCTTGGACAAGTATTACAAGGACACCCCCGACGGTATCCCTGGCAACGAGGACTGCGGTACCATGTCGGCATGGGCCATCTTCTCCATGATGGGTTTCTATCCCGACTGCCCCGGTTCGCCGTACTATACGCTTACCGCTCCCGTCTTCGACCGTGTCACCCTGCATCTTGACAAGCGCTATTACCCCAACGGCAATCTCGTCATAGAGGCCAACCGAACAGACAAGCAAGCTGGGCGCATACAGCGCATGACGCTGGGCGGCAAACCGCTCGGACGCTACCGCGTGTCGCACGAGGAACTGACGAAGGGCGGCAAACTGGTCTTCGACCTGCGATAGCCACAAGAGAGACAGGATACAAAGGCTCAGCCGCCTCGCACCAACAGAGAGGCGGCAGCCTTGTCTTCCGTCTTTCCTGCTCCCGAGATTATCTTTTTTGACCTTTAATTCATTAATCCATAAACAACCTGTTGGCGGAATTAATTTAGTGCATACTTAATTCTGCCAATGGGCTTGTCGTTAATGAAGTTTACGTATTGCAGAATGGTAAGTGCACTAATTTT
>SFKY01000037.1 GCA_004554665.1 Bacteroidales bacterium | reverse complement strand
TGGTCAAACTGTTCCAGAAATAGTCCTTTGTCAAATATCCACCGGGTAGGCTTGCGGTTTTGGTTGATTTCCCAACGCTCACTGACAATCCTATACTTAATGACACCAGAGTCGGAAATCAATGTATTGACACCATAAGATATCATCATCGCCACCGAATCACGCGGATTGATGGCTGGAGCCGTATGCTCTTTCTGCTCCTGACAACCCATCAGGAGCAGAGAAGATATGACGATAAAAAGGATTGTGCGCTTCAATGTATCTATGCTAATTGATTACATCAGTCTACCTTCCACTTGGCAAACCATCGCTCGTTGAACGTAAGTCCAATGTTGATGCGGAAAATATTCTCCTTGATGAGCCCTGGTGCAGAAGAACGCACCCACTGGCCGCTGATATTGAGGATGGAACGGTTGTTGTAAGAATTGACGATGGGAATGCCAAAACCGAAACTGGCACTGACCTCCTTAGGACCGTCAACACCATTGACCGTCACATAGGGAGTAGCATAAGAGAAGCCAGCGCGGTAACGCATACGCTTCAAGAACGAACGGCCATTCTCATCACGGCAATACTCGCCACCGACGGTAATCTTGTGACGGTCTTTCAGTACATCCTGCAATGCATATTGCGGCACTTCGTTTACTACATTGAAAACCGGGAACTGCACACTGGCCCATTTCTGGAGCGAGTAGTCGACACCCACCTTCCATTGGTTATTATGGTTGAATGTCAAACCCACTGCATACATATCGGGGATGGACAATGCGTCGGCCAGCACAAACTTGGTGGTGTCGGACACGCCCTCCTCTGTGTTTGTGGAAATCACCTGACACTCGGGGTCGCACCCAATCTTATGACCGGGACTATAAGTGGCACCCAATGTGAGCGAGTTTTTCTTGCTGAGTTTAGCGGTATACTGTACGCCGACATCCAGTTTGTAACTACGCACATTGCCCGTATAATATTTAGAGAGGGTATTGGCATACGAATCGCTATATGCATTGACCAACGAGCGCTGGTAATCTCCCCACAAATAAGAAATGTTGGCACCGATAGACAGCCCACGCAGCGGTTCCCATCCTACGCCATAAAATACCTGATGCACACCTCCGTTACCAGAATAGGTGTTGGTGGCGGTAGTGGTAAGGGAGTTTCCCACAAAAGAAGAAATGGAATAATTGTAGCCGATGGTGGTAAAGGGTATGATGCCGAAGCTCATACCGAGATGTCTGAAAGCCCTGAAGCCGGCTACTACATATTCCAAGTCCGCATTGTTGGCATTTTTCTTCTGGCCATTCTCCTCGAAGTTGGTAATCTGGCCCGACACCCCCGCGTCGAAGATGAATGTCAGCGAATCCAATGCCGAATAAGAGGCAGGGTTGAGATAATTCACCTGATTGTGCTCACGGAAGCCGAGTCCCAAGCCGTTCATACCCCGGTTGAAACCGCTTGTCTGGTCGGCCAAGACACCCAGTCCAAACTGGCTATAGGGCGAGTTGGTACCACTCTGTGCAGCCAAATCGGTCACCGCCATTGCCAATATTGCGATTAAAAATAATATTCTTTTCATCCTAAATACACTTATACAGGTTGCAAAATTATTGAAAAAAATCGAAACAAGAGAACGAAATCTGTAAAATATAAGCTATTTTTGCATCGTGAAACATTTAAACATCATTTTTAGAGCCTGCATTTTGGCCATTTCACTGTCTTTAACAGGCTCTACCACAGCTCAAAACAAGCCCCAAACGGCCATCCCGGCCATGGACTCCGTAGCAATCAGCCTCATCACCTGCGGCCCGGGGCAGGAAGTGTACTCCCTCTACGGCCACACCGCCATCCGTTTTCATGACAAAGCCCGCGGGCAAGACATCGCCATCAACTACGGCATGTTTTCATTCCACCAAAAATTCTTTATCCTGCGTTTCGTGTTCGGCCTTACCGATTACGAGATGGGCATTGCCCCTTTTGATTACTTCTTGGAGGCTTACAAACAAGAGGGAAGATGGGTAAGAGAGCAGACACTCAACCTGACTAACGAGGAAAAATGGGCCATCAGCCAAGCCATCGACGAGAATTACCGACCCGAGAACAGGGTTTACCGATATAATTATTTTTACGACAACTGTACCACCAGAGCCCGCGACATGATTGTGAGCCACCTGACTGGCCGCGTACATTACGAAGACGAAGGCGAAAGCCACGCCTCGTTCCGCAGCATGATACACCAATGGAACGGCTATGCCCGCTGGAGCCGTCTGGGCAACGATCTGCTGCTGGGTGTCAAGGCCGACCTGCCCACCAACAGGTCAGAGAGACAGTTCCTGCCCGATACGCTCAGCCACGATTTTGACCATGCCACCATCGTCGACCGCCACGGCCACAAACGCCCGTTGGTATTGAGCAACGAGATGCTTTACAGTCCTGCGATGGTCATCAGCACCCCGGCGTTCCCCTACTCGCCCGCCTATTGTGCATGGATGTTGTTTGCCTTTGTAGTGGGTGTCATCCTGCTCGAAAGTTATACCCACAAGCTGTACTGGGGCGTGGATGCGATCCTGCTCACGGCCGACGGCATTGCCGGACTCATCTTGCTGGCAATGGTCTTCTCACAACACCCCACCGTGAGCCTCAATTTCCAGATTCTCTTGCTCTGCCCGCTTACCCTCGTTTTTGCCTATCCGGTGACGAAACAGTTGCGCAAGCGCCAATTCCATAGTTATCTCTCCACGATGGCAGGTCTCATTACGCTCACGATGATTCTGGGGTACTGGCAACATTACGACACCGCCATCTATATTGTGGCACTATCTTTGCTTACAAGAATCTTAGCACTGCGAATGTGGTGCAAGTACAGAATAAAATAGACTCATGAACAGATACGTTACCGCGATACTGATCGCACTCTCCACGACGGGCACTGCCCAAACCTTACAGCCTGCCCCCAAACTGGTGGTCAACATCACGATAGACCAACTGCGTACCGACTACATCGAGGCTTTCGCCCCGCTTTACGGCCCCGACGGTTTCAAGAAGCTGCTTGAGGGTGGGCGAATCTATGAGGGGGCAAGCTATTCGTTCACTCCCATCGACCGTGCGTCGGCCATAGCCTCGATATACACAGGCACCACACCTTATTATAATAATATAGTAGGCACACTGTGGCTTGACCGCAACACATTGAGGCCCGTCTACTGTGTGGACGATGCCAAGACAGGTTCTTCCCCCGCCCAGCTCTCCACCTCCACCATCGGCGATGAACTCAAAGTGGCCACTAACGGCGCAGCCATCGTCTACGCCTTGGCACCAAGCCGAGATGCTGCCGTATTGGCCGCCGGACACGCCGCCGACGGTGCCGTATGGATAGACGACAAGCAGGGGGTGCTCACCACTTCACGCTATTACAAAGACAAGGCACGCAAGTGGCTGGATGCCTACAACAGCGTCTACTCCCAGCGCACTACAGACGAGGGTTCCAAGAACCTTGCCATCGCCCTGGCTGCCCAAAACTGTATCACAGAAAACGCTATGGGCAGGGACGAGGTGACAGACCTATTGGCCATCACACTCTCTGCCAAGGGGAGGAACGCGACAAACTGGCAGACAGACATGGAGAGTGTCTACAGGAGGTTGGACAAGCTGATAGCCGACCTGATTGGCGGCATAGAGCGCAAGGTGGGCAAGGACAATGTGCTCTTCATGGTGACAAGCACAGGCTATACCGACGAGGAGATAGTGGACTACTCGAAGTACAACATCCCCACGGGCACTTTCTATATCAACCGCACCGCCAATCTGCTCAACATGTTTCTCGGTGCTATCTACGGACAAGGAAAATACGTGGAGACCTGTTTCCACAACGAGATCTACTTGAGCCACAAGCTGTTTGAACAGAAGCGCATGGGACTGAGCGAGGTATTGGGGCGCTGTCAGGAGTTTCTCATCCAAAACTCCGGCGTACGCGATGTGTACACCAGCGACCGCCTGCTTACGGGCAATAATGACATACAGAAGATTAGGCTCGGCCATCATCCGGCCATCAGCGGCGACATCATTGTAGAGGTGGCCCCCGGATGGCAACTGTACAATGAGGACAATCAGGAAAAATATACCAGCAGGGCATCGTTTGTACCCTTCCCTATCATCTTCTACGGCGCAGGCACCAAGGCCGAGCGCATCCACACACCCGTGGTGGTGGACCGCATTGCACCCACCATCGCCAAATCTATCCGTATCAGAGCCCCGAACGCCTGCAAGGCGGAGCCTCTGTTCTGATTGCGAATGCCAAATGCCGCATTTAGCGGTCTAAAGACGGCATTTAGGTGAACTAAATGCGGCATTTGGAAAATACAGAGACTATCCTTATCCACTCCGTCCCCACAAATTCAAACGGAAATGTACAACCGTTTGAAAAAATATTCGTAACTTTGCCCCCAAATATCCATAACGAAAATAATAAAAATAATATAAACAATGAATTTCAACAAATTTCTCAAGTCATTGTTTGGTGACAAATCCACCCGTGACATGAAACTGATACAGCCCCTTGTAGAGACGGTGAAGAGCGTCTACCCCTCTATCAAGGCGCTTAGCAACGACGAACTGCGTGCCAAGACCAAGGAGATACAGGCATACGTGCAGGATTCGGCCAAGGAGGAGCGCGAGAAAATAGACCAACTGCGCGCCACCATCGAGGACACACCCATCGACGAGCGTGAGAAGATATTCAACGAAATCGACGACATTGAGAAGGTGGCCCTCGACAAGTACGAGAAGGCACTCAACGAAGTGATGCCCGTAGCTTTCAGCATCATCAAAGACACCGCCCGACGCTTCTCGGAAAACGAGGAGACCGTAGTGACGGCCAACGATTTTGACCGCGAGTTGGCTGCCAACCCCGCCAACGACTTCATCACCATCGACGGCGACAAAGCCATCTACCACAACGAGTGGACTGCCGGCGGCAACAAGGTGAAATGGGATATGGTACACTACGATGTACAGCTCTTTGGCGGTATCGCCCTGCACCAAGGCAAGATAGCCGAGATGGCCACGGGTGAGGGTAAGACCCTGGTGGCCACCCTGCCCGTATTCCTCAACGCATTGACTGGCAACGGTGTACACATGGTGACGGTAAACGACTACCTCGCCAAGCGTGACTCGGAGTGGATGGGACCGCTCTATATGTTCAACGGACTGAGTGTAGACTGCATCGATAAGCATCGTCCCAACTCGGAGGAGCGCCGCAGGGCATATCAGGCCGATATCACCTTCGGAACCAACAATGAGTTCGGTTTCGACTATCTTCGCGACAACATGGCCATCTCTCCCGCCGACTTGGTGCAGCGCAAGCACAACTTCGCCATTGTGGACGAGGTCGACTCCGTGCTCATCGACGATGCCCGTACCCCGCTCATCATCTCCGGTCCCATCCCCAAGGGCGATGACCAGATGTTTGAGGAGTACCAGCCGCTGATAGAGCGTCTGTACGAGGTACAGCGCAAGCAGGCCACCGAACTGCTGGCTGAGGCACGCCAGAAGATTACGGCCGCACAGAAGGAGACCAACCCGAAGGAAGCCCAGAAGCTGAATGACGAGGGATTCCTCTCGCTCTTCCGCTCATACAAGGCCCTGCCGAAGAATAAGGCGCTCATCAAATTCCTCTCTGAAGAAGGCATCAAGTCGGGCCTGCAGAAGACCGAGGAAATCTATATGGAGAACAACAACCGCCGCATGCCCGAGGCCGTGGCTCCGCTCTACTTTGTAGTGGACGAGAAACTCAACAGTGCCGACCTTACCGACAAGGGTGGCGCATGGCTGGCCAAGCAGGTGAAAGACGACACCCTCTTTGTGTTGCCCGACATCGCATCGGAGCTGTCTGCCCTTGAGAGCGAGACCGGACTCACAGATCAGGAGCGTGTGGACAAGAAAGACGACCTGCTGGCACACTATGGCGTGCAGAGCGAGCGCGTACATACCCTGCAGCAGCTGCTCAAGGCCTACACCATGTTCAACAAGGACGACGAGTATGTGGTCATGGATGGCGAGGTGAAGATTGTGGACGAGCAGACAGGCCGTATCATGGAGGGCCGCCGCTGGAGCGACGGTCTGCATCAGGCCATCGAAGCCAAGGAGCATGTGCGCGTGGAGGCAGCCACACAGACCTTTGCCACCATCACGCTGCAAAACTATTTCCGCATGTACCACAAGCTGGCCGGTATGACGGGTACCGCCTCTACCGAGGCAGGCGAGTTCTGGGACATCTACAAGCTGGATGTGGTGGAGATTCCCACCAACAAGCCCATCGCCCGCAACGATATGGACGACCGTGTGTACAAGACCAACCGCGAGAAGTATCGTGCCGTAATCGACGAGATAGAGGAGATGCGCAACGCCGGCCGTCCCTGTCTGGTTGGTACGACATCGGTGGAAATCTCCGAGTTGCTGAGCAAGATGCTCAACATGCGCAAGATACCCCACCAGGTGCTCAACGCCAAGCTGCACCAGAAGGAGGCACAGATTGTGGCACTCGCCGGACAGAGTACTCCGGGCACCGTATGGGTGACAGGAGACGGCAAGA
The DNA here is from genome assembly GCA_004554665.1 of Bacteroidales bacterium. Classification (GTDB taxonomy): domain Bacteria; phylum Bacteroidota; class Bacteroidia; order Bacteroidales; family Bacteroidaceae; genus Prevotella. The sequence goes on along the minus strand of SFKY01000037.1, from coordinate 17,353 downwards.
CATTCGCCGACAAGGCCACTGCCTCACGCTACAGAGACGACGCCATACGCAAGGCAGAAGAATCGCCCAAGCATGCCAATAAGGATGCCACCGCAGACATACACGAGGAGCAGCGCCTGCTGGGTGCCGTGACCATAGCCACCAACATGGCGGGCCGTGGTACCGACATCAAACTCTCGGCAGAGGTGAAGGCTGCCGGCGGACTGGCCATCATCGGCACCGAGCGCCATGAGAGCCGCCGTGTAGACCGCCAGCTCCGAGGCCGCGCAGGCCGTCAGGGAGACCCGGGTTCGTCTGTATTCTACGTATCCCTGGAAGACAAGCTCATGCGCCTCTTCGCCTCTGAGCGCATCGCCAAGGTGATGGACCGCCTCGGATTTGAAGACGGTGAGCGTATCGAGGCCCCGATGATCTCGAAGAGTATCGAGCGCGCACAGAAGAAGGTGGAGGAAAACAACTTCGGTATCCGTAAGCACCTGCTCGAATACGATGACGTGATGAACAAGCAGCGTACCGTCATCTACGAGAAGCGCCGCCACGCCCTCATGGGAGAGCGTATCGGCATGGATATCGCCAACACCATCTGGGACCGCTGTCTGAGTATCATCGAGCGCAACGACTACGTGGGCTGCAAGGAGGAATTCCTCAAAATCATGGCAATGGAGTGCCCCTTCACCGAGGAGGAGTTGCTCAACGGCAACCGCAGCGAACTGGCAGAGCGCGCCTTCCAAGAAGCGATGGCAGCCTTCAAGCGCAAGACAGACCGCATACAGAGCGTGGCCTACCCCGTAGTGAAAGAGGTGTACGAGACCCAAGGCGACCGCTTCGAGCGCATCATGGTGCCCATCACCGACGGACGTCAAATCTACAATATCCCCTGCAACCTCAAAGCGGCTTACGAGACTGAGGCCAAGGATGTGGTGAAGCAGTTTGAGAAGTCTATCCTGCTCCATATCATCGACGACAACTGGAAGGAGAACCTGCGCCAGCTTGACGAACTGCGCCACAGCGTGCAGAATGCGTCTTACGAGCAAAAAGATCCGTTGCTCATCTTCAAACTGGAGAGCGCCAAACTCTGGGACAGCATGATTGACGACATGAACAACCGCACCACCTCTATCCTTATGCGCGGGCAGATACCCGACATACAGCAGCAAGAGGTGAAAGAGGCTGCCCCCGAGGCAAGGAGCCAGCGCTACAACGAACAGAAGGCCGATCTCGACAACCAGGAGCAGAGGGCTGCCGCACAGCGCGACACACGCGAGACTGCACAGCAGCCCAACCACACGCCCTATGTGGCCAAGCAGATGCCGCGCCCCAACGACCCATGTCCCTGTGGATCGGGCAAGAAGTTCAAGAACTGCCATGGACGCAACCTTCGATAAGCACATGTCATGATTACTATACAAGACCTTACGAAGCGTTTTGGCGATAAGGTGGCCGTGGACATCCCCTCGTTTATCATCAACGACGGGGATGTGCTCGGCCTCGTCGGCAACAACGGCGCCGGCAAGACCACCCTCTTCAGGCTCATCCTCGACCTCATCAAGGCTGACAGCGGCGAGGTGTCAACCAATGGAATCAATCCTGCTGCCAGCGAGGAGTGGAAACACGACACTGGTGCCTTTATAGACGAGGGGTTCCTTATCGACTTCCTCACACCCGAAGAGTACTTCGAGTTTGTGGGCAAGGTTTCTGGCCTCAGCCAAGAGCAGACCAGTGAACGGCTGGCTGATTTTGAGCGCTTCATGGCAGGCGAAATCATGGGGCAAAAGAAGCTCATACGCGACTACTCGGCAGGCAACAAGCAGAAGATAGGCATCATCTCCGCCCTCCTGCATACACCCAAGACCGTGATTCTCGACGAGCCGTTCAACTTCCTCGACCCTTCGAGCCAAATCGTGCTCAAGCGCCTGCTCACAGACTACGCCCAGCAGCACGAGGCCACCATCCTCATCAGCAGCCACAATCTACAACACACCGTAGACATATCCACCCGCATCGCCCTGCTCGAGCATGGGCAGATCATCCGCGACCTACCCAACCACGAGGGCAGCGCCGAGGCCGAGCTGGAAAGCTATTTTGAGGTGAAAGAGTGAGAATACCGCAATATGGGTATTTTTTTGAATATTTTCCAAACTTAATAGAGAGTTGCAACATCGTTGCAACTTTTTTATTGTATCTTTGCAGCATGTACCGTGGATGCATCACGCCCCACGGACAACACGCTATATAGAGTAAAGTAATGAAACTATCTGAACTGAAGACAGGAGAAAAAGGGGTGATCGTCAAGGTCGCCGGTCATGGAGGTTTCCGCAAGCGTATTGTGGAGATGGGTTTCATCAAAGGCAAGATGGTGGAAGTGCTCCAGAACGCCCCCCTGCAAGACCCTGTAAAATATAAGATATTGGGCTACGAGGTGTCGCTGCGGCGCAGCGAGGCCGACCATATAGAGGTGATGACTCCCGACGAGGTAGACATGCCCCTGCCCACAGCCACACTGGCACACACCGCCAGCATGGCACCCATAGCACCAGCCAGCCACGTTACCGACCAGCAGCTGGCCGATGCCGCCTTGCGCCGACGCAAGGTAATCAACGTAGCCCTGGTGGGCAACCCCAACTGCGGCAAGACATCGCTCTTCAACTTTGCATCCGGCGCCCATGAGCGCGTGGGCAACTACAGCGGCGTGACAGTAGACGCCAAAGAGGGCGAGGCGCACTTCGAGGGCTATACCCTGCGTCTCACCGACCTTCCCGGCACTTACTCGCTCTCAGCCTACTCGCCCGAAGAGCTATATGTACGCCGGCAACTCATAGACCAGACCCCCGACGTGGTCATCAACATCATTGATACCAGCAACCTGGAGCGCAACCTCTATCTCACTACACAGCTCATAGACATGCATATCCGCATGGTCTGTGCCCTCAACATGTACGACGAGGCAGAGAAGCGGGGCGACCACATAGACTGCGACACGCTGAGCCGGCTCTTCGGCGCACCGATGGTGCCTACAGTCTTCGCCGACGGCCGGGGTGTGGACGAACTCTTCCGCGCTGTCATCACCATGTACGAGGGTACCGAGGGCGATGATCCTCACTACCGTCATCTGCACATCAACCACGGACACGAGATAGAGCACGGCATACACGAGATACAGGATCATCTGAAGCAGGCCGAGAATCTGAGACACCGCTACTCCACACGCTATCTGGCCATCAAACTGCTCGAACGCGATGCCGATGCCGAAAACTACATCCGCACGCTCCCCGATGCGACAGAGATACTGCGCCACCGAGACGAGGCTGCCGCACGTGTGAAAGAGGAGACCGGCGATGACAGCGAGACTGCCATCATGGATGCCAAGTACGGTTTTATCAACGGCGCGCTGCAGGAGGCGCGCTACACCACTGGGCACAACACCGACACCTACCGCACCACCCATTTGATAGACAGCATCATCACCCACCGCTACGCCGGATTCCCCATCTTCATCCTGGTGCTCGCCACCATGTTTGCAGCCACATTCCTACTCGGAAGGTACCCCATGGACTGGATAGGCCAACTGGTGGCCTGGATGGGAGAACTTGCCGGAGAGCACCTACCCGCCGGCCCTCTCAAAGACATGGTCACCGACGGTATCATCGGAGGCGTGGGTGCCGTCATCGTCTTCCTCCCCCAAATACTTATCCTCTACTTCTTCATCTCTTTCATGGAAGACAGCGGCTACATGGCGCGTGCCGCCTTTATCATGGACAAACTCATGCACAAGATAGGACTACACGGCAAATCGTTCATCCCCCTCATCATGGGTTTCGGATGCAATGTGCCAGCCGTCATCGCTACCCGTACCATAGAGAGTCGGCGCAGCCGCCTCATCACCATGCTCATCCTCCCCTTTATGAGCTGTTCGGCACGGCTACCCATCTATGTCATGATTACCGCCATCTTTTTCGCACCGCGCCAACAGCCGCTTGTCATGCTCTCGCTCTACCTCATCGGCATCGCTATCGCAGCCCTCGTAAGCCGCATCCTCTCGCGCCATGTCATCAAGGGCGAAGACACGCCATTTGTGATGGAGCTCCCACCCTACCGTTTCCCCACGACCAAGGCCATCGCACGCCACACATGGGAAAAGGGAAAGGAATATCTGCGCAAGATGGGCGGCATCATCCTCGTAGCCTCCATCACCGTATGGGCGTTGGGCTACTTCCCCCACCACGAAGACCTTTCCCCCAGCCAGCAACAGGAACAGAGTCTTATCGGACACGCCGGAAAGGCCATAGAGCCCCTTTTCCGCGCACAGGGATTCAACTGGAAACTGGACATGGGCATCGTGGCCGGTGTGGGCGCCAAGGAGATTGTAGCCTCTACCGTGGGTGTGCTCTATGCAGATGACAATACCCACAACCAGTCTACCACCCTTCGGGCCCGCATGCAGGCCGACGGCATCACTCCCCTCATCGCCTACAGTTATCTGGTCTTCATCCTCATCTACTTTCCCTGCATCGCCACTCTCGCCGCCATCCGCGCCGAGACGGGTTCATGGCGATGGACAATCGTCGCAGCCCTCTACACCACCACGCTGGCATGGATTGTATCGGCAATAGTGTACCAGATTGGAAAACTCTTTTAAAGGCAAAAGCCTTTTAGCTCTAAAAAGAAATGAACTAAATAAGCATTAAGGTGAAATCTCTCAAAGAACTATTTAAGATCGGCAAAGGACCCTCATCGAGCCACACGATGGGACCGCAAAAGGCGGCCCATCTCTATGCCACACGCTATCCCCATGCGAGTCATTACGACGTCACCCTCTACGGAAGCCTTGCCGCCACCGGCAAAGGCCACATGACCGACACTGCCATCCGCGAAGTACTCGAAGCCCACGCCCCTGTCACCATACATTGGCAGCCAGAGGTTTTCTTGCCCTTCCACCCCAATGGCATGCGATTCAGCGCTGATGATGCCAACGAGTGGACAGTCTACAGCATTGGAGGCGGCGCCCTCTCCGAGGGTAAAGCCACAGGCGATCACTTCGACAGTCCCGAAGTCTATCCCCTCCACACGCTCACCGACATACTGGCATGGTGCCAGCGCACCGGCCGCAGCTACTGGGAGTATGTAGACCAATGCGAGGGTGAAGCCCTGTGGCCCTACCTACAGACCGTATGGGAGACCATGCAGGCCAGTGTGGAACGTGGCATAGAACACGAAGGCGTGCTTCCCGGCCCCCTTGGCCTCGCCCGCAAAGCTCCCGTGTACTATGTCAAGGCCACAGGCTACAAGCAGTCGCTCCAGTCGCGTGGACTGGTCTATGCCTACGCTCTCGCCGTGAGCGAGGAAAATGCCTCAGGCGGCACCATCGTCACTGCCCCCACCTGTGGAGCCTGTGGCATCGTGCCCGCTGTACTCTATCACCTCTCACGCGGTCACCACTTCAGCGACGAGCGCATACGTCATGCCCTGGCCACAGCCGGACTCATCGGCAATGTGGTCAAGCACAACGCCTCCATCTCCGGCGCAGACGTGGGCTGCCAAGGCGAGGTGGGCGTAGCTTGTGCCATGGCCAGTGCTGCTGCATGCCAACTCTTCGGAGGTAGTCCTACACAGATAGAGTATGCGGCAGAGATGGGACTTGAGCATCATCTCGGTATGACCTGCGACCCTGTCTGCGGACTGGTACAGATACCGTGTATAGAGCGCAATGCCTTTGCTGCCACCCGTGCTCTCGATGCCAATCTCTATGCCGCGTTCTCCGACGGACACCACCGCGTAAGCTTCGACCATGTGGTACAAGCTATGAAGCAGACCGGCCATGACCTGCCGTCGCTCTACAAGGAAACCAGCGAAGGTGGGCTGGCCAAGACCTTCGGTGCCTAATTGCCGCCACGCCATGCAGACCATCATCGTCATCACAGTGCTTGCAGCCTGTGCCGCATACATTGTTCGCCGCCTCCTTCACACCTTGCGAGGCGGCGGCCACCCATGCGGAACATGCCCTCTGAAAGAGAAATGTGAGACAAAATGCAAAAAACAGCACTAAAAATTTGCACAGACCGATTATTTGCGTTACCTTTGCACTCGCAATCACGCAACACAGGGTACCTTGGCCGATCGGTTAGGTAACGGTCTGCAAAACCGTGTAGAGCAGTTCGACTCTGCTAGGTACCTCCAATTTTCTCAAGGGCAGAAGTCCCAAAGAGTTTTTAATAAAGTAAAAGTAAAGAGGTAAAACGATTAGAGTTCCGTTTTACCTCTTTACTTTTTTTATTCACAATTCATAATTCACAATTGCACTATACGAAATACGGCGACTTAATAGAAGTTCGGTGAAGCCAATTGTGAATGATGAATTGTGAATTAAAAAATTATTTTTCTACGATAGTTCCTCCCTGCATGAGCCGAGCAAAGGGGATGCGGTGGCCGCTTATCTTGCGCCCGTCAATAGTATAGGATGTCACGGCATCACTGTCCGATTGACATTCGATCGTGAGCGTGCGCCCCTTGGCATAGCGTGGATTGAGCTGGATTGTAACACGGGGAAACAGCGATTGACCCAATGCTACAGAAGGTCGGCTACCTGTAAGACCGGCCACATCGAAAAGGCCGATGGACGAGATGACATACCATGCACCGAGCTGACCCTGATCCTCGTCTTGTCCGTAGCCATAGCCATGAAGACCATCGGTGCCGTAAAACTGGTTACAAATAGCACGCACCCAATGCTGGGTGAGGTCAGGTCGACCAGCCTCGGCCATGAGCCACGATATGTGCAGGCAGGGTTGGTTGCCGTGGTTGTAGAGTGTCTGCAATCCGGCAAAAGCGTCTACCGTGGTGCCACCGCTAAAGATAAGCTTCTCAGAGACGGTGAAGATGCTGTCGAGCCGTTGGCACAAACGGTCACGTCCCACAAGTTTGGCCAGTCTGTCTGCCTGATGGGGCACATAGAATGTATACTGCCATGCATTGCCCTCTTGGAATCCGCGCCACACTTCCATAGGGTCAAAAGGAGTAAGGAAGCGGCCATCGGCCAACCTGGGACGAATAAAACCGGTGGCGGAATCATACAAGCGTTCCCACCCCGAAGCGAGGTGCATGAGGCGGCGATAATCGTCCTTACGGCCAAGGGCCTTGGCCCACTGCGCCACAGCCCAAGCGCTGAACGAGTATTCAAGCGTGTGCGAGGCAGAAAACATAAAGGTTTCGTCGGCACCTTCACCGCTCTCCACAAAGGGGGCATATCCGTACTCTACAAACTTTCGTGTGTCGCTCTTACCGGCTCCGAAGGGGCGGTTATTACCGTCGAGCTCGTTCTTGAGACAAGCCTCGTATGCGGTCTGCACGTCAAAATCGCGTATGCCGCAAGCGTAGGCTGCTGCCATGAGCAAGCTCACCTGATTGGTGCCCACACCCGACACGTAGCGTCCGCAGGCCACGCCATCGGCCAGCCATCCGCTATCTTGATAGATGAGCAGTTGGCTACTGATAAAGTCGGCCACATGCTCCGGCCATGCGAGCATCCAAAGCTGGTTCAGGTTCCACTGCGCACCCCACAGGGCATCGGTGTTGTAATACTGATGGCGAGGTTTGCCGTCTGCTCCCAGAGATATCTGCCCCACTGTTCCATCATGGCGAGGATAGGTACCGCGCACATCACTGGCCACGCCCCGACCAAGCAAGGCATGGTAGAGCCCGGTGTAAAACTTCACTTTATCACTATGTACAGGGGTCTCTACACGGATGCGCCCCAATGCTTCTTCCCACGACTGATGAGCGGCAGCGCGCGTGGCATCGAAGTCTGGGCGTGCGGCTTCAGACTCGCGGTTGAGGCGGGCGTTCTCCACCGACGTATAGGAGAGTCCCACACAGGCAGTAACCGGCTCGCCGGGACGTGTGGCAAACTCGATATATAGGCCAGCACCGGCTCCTTGCACTTGACGCTGTCCCTGTTGCACACAGTCGTCGATGAAGGTGCCCCAACGTTGCGGCTGCTTGTCAACAGTGGCCGAGAAATACATGCGGATATCAGCTCCCGGCTGATACTTTTTCACGTATTCAGGCTCTGTGACTACCCATCCTTCGATACGACCCTCAGGGGTCAACCAGACGCTGGCATCGACCACAGCGCCGCTCTCACCCTGTCGGTGACCGATATCGAAGAGGATGCGACTGGTAGTGTCTTCTGGATAAGTGAAACGCAGATAGGCGGTATGCATGGTGGCAGTGGCTTCAGCGCGTATACCGTAAGTGTCAAGGTCTACGGCGTAGTAGCCAGGCTTCACTACCTCGCGGTCGTGGCTGAAGGCGCTGCGGTAACCTGTGGGATGCAGCGAGTCGCCGGGCACAGTATGAAGCTCACCACGGGTAGGCATGAGCACGATGCCGCCTACCTGAAACTCGTGCAGGCAGGGAAATCCGTCGATGGTAGTGTCGCGGTAATCGTAACCCGTGGCTTCCCACCCCCACTTGTTGCCGAGATGACCATTGGTAGACGGACCTGGCTTAGCCATACCAAAGGGCATGGCACCGGGTGCAAAATGGAACCAACGGCAGTGGGCCGTACCCACGCGGGGTTCTACATAGTCGGTAAGGGCTGTCTGCGCCACAGCGCTCACAACAGCCACGAGAGCTACGGCCAACATGTATGGCCGCAGCGAGAAATGTAGGTTATGTGACATGATACAAAGTCTTAAATAACAACGAATAAGGCATCGAGCAAGAGGTTCATGCTTATGCCTTGCCCACGCGTGCCATCTGGTCGATAGCCCACATGTAGGCACCAATAGAAATAGAGCGGCTGGTACCCTGACGGGTGATGCCAACGCCGATACGCTTGAGAGGATCATAAACCGTTCCCGCCGATCCAGAAAGCGAAACTTTCTGTGCGCGGTTGCGTACAAAGTCTTCCATATCAGTATCCAAGCTAAACACCTCCGACTGTACTCTCGGATGGCTGCTGCCAGCAAAAGTACCCAGACAACGACGCATCTCTCCCAGCAGGGCAGGCATGAAATACTTGTGGCTGCGAGATATACCACCACCGATGACCACCAGTCCGTCGATGAGGGTGACAGCCGTAGCAATGCCGTAGCCAGCCATCTCTCCCATCTCTGCAAAGGCATGGCGAGCAGCCTCAGCATCGCCTAAGCGATTGCCCTCGGCAATGTCGAAGATATCCTTAGGGGTAAGTTCTGTGGTGTCGCCCGTAAGACGACTGTACACCCGCTTCACGGCACGTATGCTCACACTCTCCTCAAGGAGCATATCGGGATAACGTTTGCCGGGAAGGCACCAGACATCGCCACCCACATCGTTGTCTCCGGTGAGCAGACGGCCATCGGTCACCACACCACAGCCGAAACCTGTACCCAAAGTGAAGCCCAACAGATTGTGGAAGCGTTTGGGGCTTCCTGTCTCTTCCAATCGACGGTTGACCTCGGGCAGCAGGCCGGCACAGGCCTCGCCATAGGCAAAGAGGTTGCCGTCATTGGCAATGTAGACGGGGATACCAAACCACTCTTGCAGATATGGGCCAAGCGGCGTGGCGCCACTGAATGCGGGGAAATTGGGGAGATTACAGATGATACCCTGACGATAGTCAGCAGGACCGGGGAAAGCAAAACTAATGGCAGCGGCCGGTGCGGGCAACGATTCGCGTACGCGCTCAAATCCACTGACAAGGGTACGCAGACATTCATGTAGATTGTCTGCATGTGACGGCAGAGTGAAAGGGGAAGCCACTTCACGCACGCCCTGCATGGCAGAGAATACAAAATTGGTACCTCCTGCATCGAGTGTCATCACAATGGGGAGAAAATCATTGTTGCTATTCATAATTCTATTATTTAAAAAAGTAAAAGACGTTTAAAGGTAAAAAAGCGTTTAAAGGTAAAAAGGTAAAACAGTAAAGAGGTAAACTAAGTTAAGAGGGCTACCTTCTTACCAACATTCCTTATTGTTTTTATTCTCGATACCTCCATATCATTTATACCCTTTTACCTCTTTACCGTTTTACCTCTTTACTTTTTTACCTTTGGAAACTATTCTCTAAATCTCACATAAGCCTTGATGGTGCCACACTCTTTACCCACTGATGCTCCATAGGGACGGATGGTATAGGTTTCGGCAGCGGCTGGCACCACAAATGTTTCTGCATAATGTACCACAAACGGCTCGAAAGCATGGGTGGGACTTTCTACTATAAGCTCATCGCCCTCCACTACATTAAGCACGTTTACTCCACCATTGGTGTGATGGGTGACAGGCTTGGAGAACCAGTGACGGCGGGTCTCTATAAACTCATTCTCATGCAGTCCGGTGCGCTCCTCACGCCATCCGTCGCCCTCTGCCACCGGCACCACCTGATGCACCAGACGCGCCTTGGCATAGTCGGTATCGCGCTCCCACTGTATCACGTGGCTGCCATGCTTGATATTGATGGGACGCGGACGACCATCAAGACCCAGACGTCCCCAGTCCCACAACTTGAAAGTGAAGATGCTGGGCGTAGCGCTGATCTCAAGCACCATCGCACCGGCCCCAGAGCAGTGGATAGTACCTGCCGGAATGAGGAAGTGGTCGTGCTTGGCGGCTGGCCACTGGTTGACAAAGCGCAGGGCATCGAAGTTGCCGCCCGGCTCTTGGGCAGCCTCCAGTGCCGACACCATCTCCTGCGAGTCCACTCCCGGTTTGAGGCCGAGGAATACGGTGGCTCCCTCTTCGGCATCAAGCAAATAATAGCTCTCGTCCTGAGTGTAAATCATGCCAAACGTATCGCGGATATACTGCGTGGTGGGGTGTACCTGCAGGCTGAGGTTGCCGCCACCCATCGTGTCGAGGAAGTCGAAACGGATGGGGAAGTCTACGCCGAAGCGTGCCTCTACCGCCGGACCCAGCAAGCGGCGCGTCTGCGCGATGACCAAGTCTTGGGAAGGTATCTCGAAACGCACTCCGTTTACAGAGAGGTAAAGGCTGTTTTCCTCAGGCACACAGTCGAAACACCATCCGTAGTTGGGCACTTCGGGATCCAACCCGCAAACCTCCTTCATCCACTGTCCGCCCCATGGGGCAGGATCGAAGAAGGGAACCAGACGAAAAGGTCCACTTGCCGTCTTCTCCAAGGCGCTACGCAGAGTGTGCCCTGTAATCATCTTGGGCTGCTGCGGCAACGTGGTATCGAGCCAATAGTGCACCTTGTCGATAATCTGACGTTTCAGATTGTCACATACAATCCAGTCTACAAAGTATCCACGTTTGTACTGGCGTGAAGCCTCCTCACCACTGTTATCCACACCAATTGCCTTCACCTCGTGGCGGCGGTAGCGCTGCTGAATCTCCCAGCGAGGCATGTCGGCATAGACCAGCAGATCTGCATCCGGCACAGCCACAGCCGCGCCATGTCCATAGACAAGCACACAACCGGTGGCGTGTGTAAGGGTGGTACGGAAAGCATCGAGAGCCTTGGCATTAAAGAAGTCATTGTAGCTAAAGTGTGAGCGATAGCCAAACAGTCGGTCATCGGTGACATAGGGGCGCGTCATGGCCTCTATCTCCTCCTCATCACGTAACAGTCCTTGCGTATTGATAAACGTGGTGTCGTGAAGAGCGGCAAACTCGGTCGCCAGTTCTTCTTCCATCACACCCTGATAACACTCTACGGCTATGACATAGCGCTCTTGTACATTGTCGGCTACATGTTGCTGCAGCCGGGCACGAATGTCTTGCCAACCCTGCCATATCTCGCCTTCGATGGCGGTGGCAGGAAATTTGTCATAATTACTCTTTCTCATTATCCAATATCTTTTTACTCCAATCTTGCAACATTTCAATGGCCGTAGCCAAAACACCTGCCGAGCCCTTGAACTTACCCGAACCACTCGGCACATTTCCCATACCGTACCATTCGTAAAATCCATGGTTTTGGATGACACGGTCGAGCATAGGACGCAACTCGTTGTAGGCTTCCTCACAGAATCCGTAGTGCACCAACTGCTGTATCATTCTTCCACCAAACCATGTCCAGTCTCCACCGTTCTGATAGACGTAGGGCTTGGCCATGCCTCCATGGAAAAATCCATCGGGATAGACCGGATAGAGGGTTAGACCGATGGTCGGCATGCCCGACCTTTCCACATTTTCCAGCATCTTGGCATTGGCCTGAGCTATCTCGCGGGTCGTGAGCAGTCCTGCCTCAATGGCCACTGCCGTGCCGCCATGATAGTAGACTTCCAACTCGTCGAAGCCTGCGGGAATGGGCGACTCGCCCAGATAGATATGCGGAACAAACTTCTTACGCTTCTTGTCCCAGAGATGGCGGCGCACGTTCTTGGCTATATCGTCGTGCCACTGTTTCCATGCCTGGCAACGCTGTGCATCGGTGCATACCGTCTGCAGGTCGTCAAGCGCAATCATGAGCATGGCATTGTCGTACACATCAATGGCCATCGGAGAGTCTGGATGGATATCCACCACATCATCGCAGAGCGGCTGGCAGTCGCCCCAGTCAGCTGTCATGGCACCATAGATAAGACCATACTGCTCGCTATAGCGCTCCCGTTTCAGGTAATCGAGCATCTGCTGCATGCGGTCGAGCACCGTCACGCCGCCTACCATTTCCTGCAACAGACTACGGTCACCCGTCTTGCGGATATACTTGCACACAGCCTGTATGAGCGAGGTCTCCTGATCGGTCTCTACGGTGTTCTTGAATCCTACATGGATATCATCCAGTGTACTATAATAGGGATGATTGTCTCCCCAAGTAAAGTCTTTCTTGACCACATAGCCGTCTATACACTCGCCATTGGGCTGTTGCATCGCAAAAAACACCAGTAAGGCACCGCGTACATCGGCCGGACGATTGACCTCAAGAGCGGTCTCAATAAAGGTATTGAGGTCTCTTGCCCATACCTGTGAATAGCCACTGCCTGCATTGAAGCCCTCACCCAGCACTTGGCGAGCCATTCGGGCAACAGCAACCAGCGAGGTGTCACGCTGGATAATGCGTGCAAGCGCCCGGGGAGTGGTCTGTGCGCTGGCCAACTGCATACATGCCACAAGACATGTGATGATAGATGTTATTCTCTTCATTTTTCTTACTTTTATAATAGGTTTTACCGATTTCTCTTCAACCACACCCATACACCCCCAAGGGCTGGAGCTGCTTCTGGGTAATGGTATTCGTGCCCATTCTGGACAAAGACCACATCATACTCTATCGTCTTCCCCCCGTTTTCGGGCACCGTCACACTATAGATATTGCCGCTCTCTGCCTGCATGGGCAATGCCTTGTAACGCCCCTTGCCCATCGTGCGGTATCGGAGTACGGGAGCCTGTGCATCCGCCTGTTTGCCCAGCACGATTACTTGCAACCGATAGGGTTCTCCCTCCTGCAACACCTCGCGACCATTGAGCACCACCAGTCGGGGCGACTGAGTGTAAGAGGCAGAAAGCGTGCATGATGCCGGCAGCGGATTTCCGCTCAAGCGAACGATTTCTGCATCATATTTGGTAAGAAACGCATATGTCTTACGTGTCTGCGATTCGAGATTGATAATGGTACCCACCTCTCCTGTAGATGAGACCGTCTGCAAGACATGCCCCATCAGGGTTTCCCATAGGCGTGCCAACCGCACGCGGAGTGGCAACACCTGTTCTTCTACACACTGTTGCTGGGCAGCTGGTGTGTCCAGGGATGCCACCTTTCGCATGAGAATATCCATCTGCCCACGCATGCAGCCCAATTCGCCCATTGTACGCAGACAAGAGAAGGTGTTGAGCCAATAATCGTATCGGGCAAGGTTTCCTGCTCCGTTCACCAACGGGCGAAGCGCATAGAGCGAATCGACAAATGAGTAACGCACAGCCTCTTGTGACCAAGGAGTCTCATTGGGCTGTATCACACCGGGGCCGGTAATCCATCCTGCAGGTCGTGGCATACGGAATCCGCTGTAACCCTCGTTTCCTACGGTGCCGTCGACCGACGAGAAGATGCGTGCCACAGGCTCGGCTACCTCGTCTCCAAACGAACTCCGTGCATACGCCAGATAGAGTGACGTAGCCGACAAGTCGCGCGGCATAGGCGGTTTGTTGCCCATTCGCTCGCTCAGATCGGCTTCATAGTCCTTGTACAGTCCTCCTCCCACATTGATACTCCGCTTATAGGGAGTACCCTTTACTTGGTTGGCATCAGCTGTCCGTCCCTCTATTACAAATGCCGACATACAAGTAGGCCCTACTATGGGCAGGAAATCTATCCGAAGCATATAGTCACTCACTTCCACCCAATCAGAGGTCACGGCATACACCGTGTCACGTCCCACTTGGCGGAAAATATCAATACTGTCTATCTGTGCCTTATCCTGAACACGCAGCCCAAATATCCGTTCACCGGCCTTATCGTAACGGGTTTCGCTCATTTGGAAAGTCACTTTGTAGCGTCCGTTGGGCACTTTCACCTTGTATCCCTTCAGATCGTAACGCTGCGTATTATACAGGTATTGGTCTTCTGTACCCTTAATGTGGCGATAATAGTTGGTGCCCGTACCGGCGATACGGATATCGTTGATGGGAGCCGGCTGATACTCCAACGGTTTTCCCATATAGGGATTCCACTCCTGCTGGTCCCAACATGCCTGTGCTACAGCCAGTACATTGGGGTCTATGGCGCGGGTACGCCAGAAGTTGCCTACGATACCCGAACATCCTACCACATAACTCTCTGCAATGTCGCTGCGCAACCGGCCCACCCAGAATTGTGGCGTGGTGAGCGCTGGGTCGTCTTCCAACCATAGCAGCGGCATGAGCGGACGATGTTTTGCCAATTGACGGTAACCAAGATCGATGCGCTCCTGCCCAACCAATCGGCTCAGCGATGACAGGAAATCACCCTTGGGGAGACACGAGTCGAAGAGCCGCGTGTTGTCGGCAGGCCCCAGCATCCACCCACTCAACCCAAAACCGAAGGGATTCCCCATCTCTGAGAGGACCCTGCGGGCAGTGGTTACATCGTCTACCGTTGCATCTACCGACTCCTTAGAGGTGGTTCCCCATGTCCATCCTTCGGGTGTCCACAACCAGAAATAGTCTAAGGGATGTCTACGCTGCAGGCGGGTGAAGATGCCTTGGTACAAGCGTCTCTTGGCCTCCTTGGATTGCGGGTTGATGCCTTTTTCCTGCAACCGCTGCGAAACCTCGCGCGGTATAGATAGTGGAGTTTCCAATCCTGCACAGAACTTCACACCCAGACGACGCCCAAAACTGAATGCATTGTCAAACAGCTGTCCTGTCTTGTCAAACACATGCACCATCTCTTGCTGGTTGCGGGGACGAGGAACCACGTCGCGCATGACAGGACTGGCATAGATGGAATCGGCAAACAGCGATGCTGCTCCACAACAATAGTCGCGAGTATCCATCGCTGAGTAGCCCCAGTCGCCGGGTCTTGACGTATTGGCCAGCGTGGTGGGATAGGCAAAGGATACGCTGCCGTCGGTATCTACATCTTCAAGTAAGCCTACCCATACATTGGGCTCCACACAGGGATAGGTATGCAGGGAAAAAAAATTCATCTTCAGTTTCACCATCTGCGTAATACACGACTTGTACATATCTTCATTCCACAAATCGGGACCCTCAGGAAAATCATGGAAAGGCAATAATCCGCGATGGATAAAGAGCGGTTCGTACAGTCCTTTGCCGCATTGGATGAGTGATCCGGCAAATGGGGCGTCTGGAATCACATCGCCATGCAGAGAGAATGTCACGCCCAGCAGCTCGGCATATTGGTACACGCCATAGAGCAGTCCTATCTCCGAACCGCCCGTGATATGGAGTCCCTGCTCATCATCGCTCAACCGGAACGATTCCGTGCCCATCGACACCGTGTCGCAAGCCAACCATATCGCCGCCTGTGCACTCTTTACACTTTCTTGGCGTATCGGCAATAGATTTCCGGTACGCAGATATACATATTTCTGCACTTCATCTCCAGCCAGCCGCATGACGGCAGTAGGATGCGGCGGCAACACGATTGCAGATGGATGGCGTTCCACTCCCTTGGCCACACTATACAGAGTATATACCTGTAAGTACAAAACCAAAATTGCAACTAAAAAACGCATCAAACAAGACTTACTCATACGAGACAGTTGGCTGATTAATGTTTAGATATGGTAATACAGGCGCCACCACCACAGGCAAGACGTACTTGCAGATGACTTTTGCGATTGACCTCCACCTTGGATGTGCGCAGCGATTCGCGATTATTCAGATAATGTGCATCTTCACCATCTTCCACTACACAGGCCTGAAAGCTTCCTTTAGGGAGGAAGTCCAAGGGTATCTCTATGGTACGGTTCTCCTCGTTGGTGGCAGCACCTATTAAATAGGCATCTTGGGTTTCACGCATCATGACGATATATTCGCCAATCTCTCCGGCCAACGTGCGGTTACACCAGACCACGTAATCAGTGTTCGGGCAGCTTCTGCCACCAATGTCGCCGGGACAGGTTGCGATTCATCCACACGAGTGGTATTTCCCTGCCGCAAATCAAACATACCATTGTTCATATCGAGCGGTCCTGCCACCATATTCACAAAGACAGTTGTGACAAATGTCTTGGGCAGAAACACATGATGTCCATCAAGCTGGGCATGGCAGTATTCACGTGTCACTGCATTAGGCCACGTACGCATCTGTCCATAGGGATGTACAGGGTTGTCATGGAAGTCTACCAACAGATGGTTCTTGGCACACAAGGCCGTAATATGCTGTGTCCAATGGTTTTTCTCCAACATATCACCCCGCATAAATCCATATTTCACACCTGCAGCACCCCAATCGGCATATTGGGCCAACGTCCTCTCGATAGGATAGCGTTTTCCACCCACATCGTTGAGATACAGCCAGATTCCTACCCCCTTGCCACAGGCATATCGGATGAGCTCTTGTACATTGCCAGCGGCTCCTCCTTTCGTAGGATCCGATTCTTTTTCAAACTCCGGTCCATACCAGTTGGCATCAAGTACCAAATACTTAAATCCTTGTTCGGCGGCAAAATCCACCATTCTAACCCACGAAGGGTAGCTCATCGTATATCTGAAACCATCCCACTCTGCCCCATTAATCCGCCAATCCCATACTGCAACACCAGGTTTGACCCATGAGAAATCAATGGCGGGTGATGGGTCTGGATTCAACAGCTCCAAAAGATGGGAGTCTGTAAGGGTACCCGGGGGGTTTCCTTAAAAAACCACACGCCAAGCCGATTGGAACCCTGGTCTCAGCACACCAGATTGATTAGGTATTGAGAACGAGGTCTCACCTTTCTTCGAAAACAGTTTGAAAGGATCA
>SFKY01000036.1 GCA_004554665.1 Bacteroidales bacterium | reverse complement strand
CGTCGATGGATGACCTACAGCAAGGTGTAGGAACTGCATCGAAGAGCATCGTTTCGCACTTTGCCACCATCGGCAAAGCCTTGATAACTCCACCACTCGGAATTATTGTTGCTATCCTTACCGGGATAATGCTGATATTCGGCAAACTTGGCGGGAAAGACATCATGGCGATGGAGGGAAGATTCCATTACTATGAAGGATATGACATGAAGCAGGTGACATTCCCAGAGCGCGTAATGTGCGAACTGGGCATCGAGACGCTGTTTGTCTCGAATGCAGCCGGCGGCATGAATCCAGACTTCAAAATCGGCGATTTGATGGTCATCGACGACCACATCAACTTCTTCCCCGAGCATCCCCTGCACGGCAAGAACAACCCGCAGGGTCCCCGCTTCCCCGACATGCACGAAGCCTATGACCACCGTTTGCGTGAGTTGGCCGATGAGATAGGAAGGGAGCAAGGCACCCGTCTGGTTCATGGCGTGTACGTAGGCGTACAGGGACCGACATTTGAGACCCCAGCAGAGTATCGCATGTACCGCCTGTTTGGCGCAGATGCAGTAGGCATGAGCACCGTACCCGAAGTGATAGTGGCCCGCCATTGCGGTATCAAGGTGTTTGGCATCAGTGTAATTACAGACCTTGGCGGTTTTGATGTGCCAGAAGAAGTAAGTCATGAGGACGTGCAGAAAGCCGCTAACCTTGCCCAACCCAAGATGACGGCCATCATGCGCGAAATGATAAGAAGATCGTAAACTACAGATATGACAGATATTTCTAAGATTGGTGAGTTTGGCCTGATAGACAGACTCACCAAAAACTTACAGCGCAAGAATCTTTCTACCCGATATGGCGTAGGCGATGATTGCGCCGTATTGCATTATGGAGACAAAGAGACACTGGTCACCACAGATATGCTCATGGAGGGCGTTCACTTCGACCTTACCTATATCACGATGCACCAGTTAGGCTACAAGTCGGCAATGGTCAACATCAGCGATATCTTCGCCATGAACGGATATCCACGCCAGTTAGTCATCAGTCTGGCAGTAGACAAGCGGTTCGACGTAGAGAGTATAGAGGAGTTTTACCGCGGTGTGCGTGAGGCATGCGGCAAATGGAGCGTGGACATCGTCGGAGGCGACACCACATCGTCACGCACGGGTTTGGCCATCAGCATCACCTGCATAGGAGAAGCGGAGGAGAAAGAGATTGTCTACCGCAGTGGCGCCAAAGAAACCGATATCATCTGTGTGAGCGGTGACCTTGGAGCGGCTTATATGGGTCTGCAACTGCTCGAACGCGAGAAAAATATCTATTATGAACAATACGATGCCCTCAGCCGGAAAGTGAAGGAGGCACAAGCATCTGGCAACACCCAAAACATGCAGGCTCTGCAGACCGAACTGCAAGCGCTGAATGACTTCCAGCCCGACTTTGCCGGAAAAGAGTATCTTATCGACCGCCAGCTTAGACCCGAAGCCAGAGGAGACGTGATAGCCCAACTGCGCGAGGCCAACATCCATCCCACTGCCATGATGGACATTTCAGACGGATTGAGCAGCGAACTCATTCATATCTGTAGCCAAAGCCACTGCGGCTGTAGAATCTATGAAAACAAGATACCCATCGATTACCAGACAGCCATCATGGCTGAGGAACTGAACATGAACGTAACGACATGCGCCCTCAACGGTGGAGAAGACTACGAACTGCTCTTTACTGTGCCCATCGGAGACCACGCCAAGATAGAAGAGATGGAAAATGTCAAGCAAATCGGTTACATTACCAAAGAATCGCTGGGCAAGATGCTGGTGACAAGAGACGGCAACGAGTTTGAAATTACTGCCCAAGGATGGAATCACATGCAACAATAATTCACATTTAAGGCAAAGAATCGAGGAAATCAGCCCCTAATTGTTAACTAAATATAATTACAGGAATTTTCTTCGATTCTTTTGCTTGTAATTGGGAAATAATTACTACCTTTGCAACCGCAAACAAGAAAGAAATGGTGCCATAGCTCAGTTGGTAGAGCAAAGGACTGAAAATCCTTGTGTCCCCGGTTCGATTCCTGGTGGTACCACTCCTCCTTTCATTAGTCCGGTTCTCGTAAGAGGCCGGATTTTTTTATGGTCCACTTTTCCTGTACCATTATTCTAGTACTGACGGCCTCACTGACGGACAAATTCATCAAGCGAACGATGGCCTCTCGCTATTTGCCAAAAACGACTTTCACTTGTGGTATTGATTACAACTGGCGCCAGAGCGCCATCACAGATACAAGACCTAAATGCCACCTTTAGACATGCTAAACGTGGCATTTAGCTCGCCTAAAGGTGGCATTTACGTTTGGGATAAGTCATGCACTGACTACTCGGTTTCATCCAATGAGGGTGCTGTCTCGGGAATAGGCAACTTGGCATTTTCCTTTACACCAAGCGTCTTCAGTTCGTTGGCTTTCTGCACGATGCTTTGCCGCCCAGTATGCACCTTATTGCATACCGAATCGTAATCGGCCTGCAATTTGGCGATGTCGGCTCCCACCATATCGAATCGTTTGATAAATTCCCCCACCCGTTTGAGCATCTCCTCTGCCATGTCAAACACGCGCTTCTGATTCTCCGTCTGTGCATACTGCCTCCACGCTATCTCGATCATCTTGAGGATGGCTATCAGATTTTGCTGACTGGTGAGGAATACCTGTTTCTCGAATGCCTCACTCCATAGTTTGGGCTCGGTAGCCAAAGCCAATTGTAGCGCACCCTCGTTGGGCACAAACATGATGACAAAGTCTATCGCCCTGCGGGGCTTCTTGATGTAGCTGCTATAATCCTTCTTGGCCAGGGTCGTGACCTGCGTGCGTACACTTCTGACCAAATCGTCGGCAAACTTCTTCTTCAGCACAGGATCTTCCGTGTTCACATATTGGTAATAGGCATCTACCGACATCTTGGAGTCAATGACCACATCCTCATTGTTAGGATAGTGCATCACCACGTCAGGTATCATGCGCTTGCCGCTCTCCGCATTGGTCACAATGTTGCCCTTGTCGTCGGTAATGACCTGCTGCACATCGTAGTTGAGTCCTTGGCGCAAGCCCTGTGCATCGAGAATCTCGCTCAGTATCAACTCGCCCCAGTTGCCCTGCACCTTGTTGGCACCCCTCATTACATTGGTCAGGCGGGTGGCCGTCTGTCCGATTTTGTCGGTCTGTTCCGCCATCGACTTGAGTTGCTCTGTGAGCGAAGCCGTATTCTTGGCACTCTCCTGATTGGTGGTCTGGATAGCCTGTTGCAGTTCTGCCAGCCGCTCTTTCAGGGGTTGCGTGATGTGCTCCATGCTCTCACTGTTCTGAACTTTCAACTTAGACGAGGCTCTGTCCAGCACTTGCGTGGCCAGATTGGAGAATTGTTCCTGCACAGTCTTCAACTGCTGGTCAAACTGCTCCTTGCGCATCTTCATTTCTGCATCATTGCGGGTACGTTCGCCCTCCAACTGGGCTTGGGTACTGCTCAGCATCATCTTGGTCGCCATCAGTTCTTCCTGCAACGTATGTGTCTGAGTCTGCACCGTTTCCAGTTGGGTGCGCAGTGATTCTTTTGCCGCTTCCGTGGTAGCCAGCCGCTGCTCGTACATGTCTCTGACAGACTTGCGAAGCCACACCGCCACACCGAGACCAACGATTAAACCTATTAACAAACAGATGATTTCCATATTCTTATTGATTGACTTATTATTACGATGATTAAAATTGGAGATAGGTACGCATATAATAGGCCTGTATGGCACCACGCATACCGAGATAAAGCAGCAACGCCAGCCATAGGGCATGGTTACCTATCAAGCCAAAGAGCAGATAAAAAGCCGAGAAAAAACAGCAGGCAGAGATGGCAGACGAAATCAACATGCCGCGTGTGGCAGTCATGCCGATAAACAAGCCATCGTACAGAAAAGCACTCATTCCCACAAAGGGGATGGCCACCGCCCAAGGCAGATACGACATCGCAGCTTCCACTACATTAGTCTCGTCGGTAAGCAGGCCAAGCAGACTTTCGCCTCCAAAAGCAAATGCACAAGTGAACAACAACGCTACCAACACACCCCAGAAAAACAGCCGGCGCTTGGTCTCTTCGAATGCATTCCTGTTGGCAGCACCATAACAGCGTCCTCCCAATGCTTCTCCTGCATAGGCAAAGCCATCCATGACAAAGGATGTAAGCGTAAAAAGCGTAAGCAACAGCGTGTTGACAGACAGGATAAGGTCACCCTGCCGGGCCCCGGCCGACGTGAAGAACAGGTTGACAGCTACCAAGAAGAGCGTACGTAGAAATATGTCTCTGTTGACCGTGAAAAAGCGTCGCAACGAGGGTAAGAGCCGCATGCTACGCCCCTTGGCATAAACGGCAAGCCGCCTATAGTAACGCCACCACAACCCCAACGCCATGAATAGGCCAAACCACTGGGCTGTGAGCGTGCCCAGCGCCACACCCTCCACCTTCATGCCACATCCGTAGACCAGAGTGAGCGATACCAGCACATTGACCACATTCTGCATCATAGCCACCCACATAGGTATGCGCGTGTTTTGCATACCGATAAACCATCCGGTGACACTGTAAAGCCCCAACATGGCCGGCGCTCCCCATATACATATATTAAAATAGGTATAGACCAACTGACCTACAGTGGCCGAAGGGTGCATGAGCATCACCGAAATGCAGCGTAGCGGATACTGCAACACGACCAACAGACCGGCGACAGATAGCGAAACCAGCATGGAGAGCAGCAACAACTGTATCACACGAGGCAGGTCTCGCGCCCCCAACGCCTGCGAGGTGAGGCCGCTTGTCCCCATGCGGAGGAATCCAAACAGCCAATACATCACATTGAATATCATGGAGCCTACAGCAATGGCTCCAATATAAGCCGTATCGCCCATGTGTCCGACGATGGCAAGATCGACGAGACCTAAAAGAGGTACCGTAATGTTAGAAACTATCGACGGTACCGCCAGTCGGAGTATTTGTGCATCGGTCTTCACTACTTGCCTACCCTGTCCATCCACATGCCGTTGCCGGCATCGATACGCCGGCGAACATCGTCCACGCGATAAATGAAAGTATCGCGCCCATTAAAGATACAATTGACCTGTCCGGGAGAATAAAAAAACGTACCATGCTCGGTCTTTCCGTCCAGTGTTTCCCGAATCCACTTGCCTGCCAACCGTATCTCTATCAGTCCATAGCTGGTCTTACGCTGCCAGGTGCCAAACACCCAATCGGGAGTAGGCTTGGCATGTGAGACATCATACTTCTTCCGTGGGGCAGCAAAGGTGTCTTCTGGCTCCTCCACGACAGTTGTCGGCTCACTGAGCGATTCATCTACAGGCGGTTCATCTGTACTGCATCCGCGCAGAAACACTACGTAGAACATAAAGCAAAACAAGACCGCCAAGAAAGCCCCACGCATACTACAGGAAGCCAAGAAACGATGCTGAGCGGTTCGACGCGGGGTGTCAAAGGACAATCTGTCTTTCGATGAAGTGTTTGCCGAATGGTCTGAAGACGTACTTCCACCCTGTAACCGGGGTTGCTCCCACGGATATCGGGCTGGGCTGTCTGGTGCCATGCCGCCCCATCCTGATTTGTCGGCTCCTGTACGTACAGGTTGTTGTACAGACGGCACACCCTTATCGTCTGTTGCCGACGGGGCAGCTGCTGTGGCTTCGTCGTCGGTAGGCAATTCATGGGCAAACGGAGTACCACAACGTGGGCAAACACACGACAGCGTGCGCACACCTTGCGGACAGTCTACTTCAAAACGGAATCTACACTTTGGACACTTTATCTCCATATCACTCAAAACGTACTACTGCTTTGCGGGTGATGCGCCACATATCGCCTTCTCGTGTTACACATCCTTCTTCTACCGTAACGATGCGGCGTGGAGGCTTGTGTGTGTCGCCAATCACCTTGCAGGCAGACTTCACAAACTGGGATATACTTATCATGGCCGTAGCCATAGCCTCATCATTGGCAATCATCGAGTACATGCCTGTCATTCCATCCTTTACGGTAAGCACATACAGGCTTTTCCCCGTCTGTTCCACGGTCGACATATCTGCAAAACAACCATCAGGAGTGGGTGCAGCCAGATAGAAACGCTGTGTAGCTGGAGAGATTGCCACCGAAGCAGGGTCGCTTGCCGAATCCGCCACTTGCAATGATTCCTTCGTAGACGCTATCGTGTCCTGCTTCGACAGCTTGGCCACCAATTCGTCCATATCAGCCATCCTGGCCTCCATCTTCTCCATCTTGCGCTTCAGGACAGCAATCTCTCCTGCAAGCAACTCTATCCGTTCTGCCTGCTGCTCACATAATTGCTGCATCTCTTGCAACTCTTTGTTGCCTGAAAGGGGAAACTTGATCATTCCTTCAGATTCTCTATGAGGTTATCTCTGATGCTGCCGATGATAGGATAAAAGAATACAGCATCCTCTATCACGTCTGACCCGTTTCGGTCTTCCTGATTCTTGTTCACAAAGTTCCATCCGTTGATGAGATAGTGGCCGAGATCCTTGTCCACGACTTCTTTGAAGCGCTGAAGGCTCCGGTTCTCGACGAGGAATCTGTCAACCACGTGGATATCTTCGCACAACTGGACAAAGAAACGATTAAACTCCCTCACTTTATCGACTAATTCCTGACGTACCGTGTCACTGTCCATATCGTCATAGCAAAGTCTCTCTTTTCCAATCATTGAGAAATTTTGCTTCAAGGTGCTGTCAAAGTCGTCCATCAGCCTGTTCAACGTGGTTACCTGTGTACATCCCAACGTGTTACGTACCTGCATCAGCGCACCACGACACGTTATCTGCTTGGGCTCCTTCTTCTCCATGATGACAGAGAATCCGTCGGCATCGTAGGTCTCACCATATACACGCTCAAATACCACTTGGGTAAGTTGGTCAAGGTCTCTTTGGCTGCCTACAATGCCCAACACCTTGCTTCCTGTGCCGCTGAACATCACGCTACGAGGCTTCTCGATGTCGCTGCGCTTCATCATGCAGGCCACATAATAGACCATTGCCACATAGAAATAGATAAATATAATCTTGCGATGACCATCCTCGTTGAGCCTCAAGTTGTAGGAGAAGACATCATTGCCGTTGACCACCTTGTTGTTGATGACGGAGAAAAGGAAGGCATTGATATCCTCGCTCTTTCCCTTGGCGGCTATGTCATCCAAGATACCGTTCAGCTCACCATAGCGGTCATCATCACTATCGAACAGCCGCTTGAAGTAATCTACATATTTCACCAGCATGGGGTTGGTGTCTCCATGAGGAATCTCGGAGAAACCATCACCAAACAACACATTGGCCGCGAAGCGGAAAGAGGTCAGCAAGGCAGGTTGCTGGGCATTGGACCCGAAAACCACCACATCACTTGAACCGCCGCCGATATCGATGCTCGCCACGGTAGAGGCTGCGCCACGGAATGTGCTGCTGCCTTTATAGAAATAATAGGGTGCCACACTCTCGGGCATCTGTATCAGATTGTCTTCGTTGGGAGCCACGCCAAACACCTCTTCAAATATCTTGGCCCACGTCTCGGCCATCTTGCGCACGGTACCCACCTTCATGCTCAACGGATAGAACCACACCAGTCGGGTCTTGGCCATATCGCCGTTTTCCAGCAACACCTTGGTGCGCATCAGCAGGGCCAACTCGGTAAGGTAAGACCGTACACGCTTCCCATTGGCCAAATCAGTAGACCACTTCAGGTTCGGAACAATACGGTTTCCGTATCCCACACTCTCCTTTTCGTAAATAAAAGGAATGTTGGCATCGCCGAGAGAAACGACATTGTCCACATTCTCCGCATCGACACGCTCACACTCAGAGAGCACGGTGCGTTGCGGGAACCCATAATCTCCTCCAATCTCTTTGGGCAGGAACTCCTGCTTGATGATGACGTCATAAAGCAGTTGGGAACCATTGTACAACGTGGCCAGCAGTCTGCTTCGCGACACCGAATGAAGGTGCAGCGGCTCGGGCATATTGTCCTGACGCATACACTCGATATGGGTATTGGTGGTACCAAAGTCCACGGCAAAAGTAAAGGCATCGTGTCCGGGCACATATTCTGGCCATTTCGGGCAAACAATACCCTCGACGGCTGCCTTGCCACGGTCATCGGTCAAGGTGACAGAGATATAATCGAAGTCGCTCTGCAACCGATAATAATACGAACCGACACGCTTCTCCGACTTGCGGCTACGCTCACGCACCACCTTGTCGCTTTCTGCCACACGGTTGAGGTAACCGTCGCGGTAGAAGTCTAATGACACACGATAACTGTCAAGCTGGCCGAGGGCACGGTCGATGAGCTGCACATTGTATTGGCGTAAAGAAGCCGTACGTACAAACGGGAATACGCCCAAGGCAAAAGGCACCGTCACGAAACGTCCCTTGTTGCTCTTGCTGTCGTAGGTCAGATCCGCATCATGCGATGCTTCGTACACACGCTCCAACGTGATGAAACGCCCCGTCTTTTTCACAGGGATGCGGAGGATAGCCTTCACTGTCTCCACGCTTCCTGTAGTGGTGTGCACGAGTTCAAACTTAGGCTTACCAGCGATAGTACCCCACAGGTCTGACACCTTGAAGTATTTAAAGAACGTTGGTTTCAGCGGCAAGACAAAATCCTTGTCGTCAGTCTCACGGCTTCCCACCGTGAGATTGCCATCGAAGAAGCAATCACCGTCCAGTCTGTAATCGAGTTTGATAAGAGCAGGCTGGAAGAAGTCGTCGTCCGTCAACCAGCAATATTGATGGTTGGTGGCAGGCAGTATGCGCTTCTCGGGCTCGGGTGCATAGTCTGCCGGCGTGATGACCGTGGTGTCATCCCAAGGTCTGTTGATATAAATGAAGGGATCGCTCTGCGGCGCATTGAGATGGTTCTGCAGGATCAACGGCAACCTGCCCTCCACGCCATCGCGTGTGGGAGCCACCACAAAGTCACTATTGGCAATCTGATTCTGCACATCCTCCTGCCGAACACAATAGAGCGGGAAGCCCAATACCTGTACACCACTGTCTATCTGGGTAAAGTTGGCATCGAGGAAAGCCTTGGCGCGCTCCACCGAGAGCAGGTCAAGGACATCCGGGTTACCGATTTCTTTCAGAATCTTGGCCTGCACGGCTTCCGGAAGCAAACGGAAACTGGTGATGAGGTATCGGTTGACCTCACCGCAGCACTTTTTCAAGTCGGGATAGGCTGTGAAGAGCGCATAGATATAACTTACAAATACCTCGTCGCGCATATACAGCGGACGCCAGAGATCAAACAGATACACATTGGGCTCTACCGGGATGGGAGCGAGACCAGCCTTGGCATTGGGTGTAGCCATAAAAAGACTTACGGGCGAGGTACACCCCAACACCTTGTTGCCATAGACCAGAAAATAGAGGCGGTCCATCTTGTCAAAGTTGAAAGCCTCCTTATCTTGTTCGAGGTACATGGCCATCGTCTCGCCCAAGAGTTTGTGCTCCTGCGATTCCAACAGGCGACGCATCTCTATCTGGCGATTCCACTCTACGATATGCAACTGTCCCTGAAGTTCGGGATAACTGAAAAACAGCTGTGCGATATCGAGTGCATGAGCCACCAGGCGCTCATCCATCGCCTCTCCATGAAGATCACGGTGAGCCGCAAGGCGCGAAAAGGCGTTTTTCACCAGATCCATCTGTGCAAACGGCGACGGGATGGCAGTCCTTGGCTGCTGCGAGAGTCCACCATTGGGATCGGCGATCATCTCTATCTCGTCCGCATTGTACTGACTGTTGAGCGCTATCCAGCCCTCGCCAGTGGTCTTATTGTTATAACTTAATATCTTTCCCATTTATACCACACCGTTATACTTGTCATCTATCAGTTTTTCGAGTGCCTCGTCCAGCAGTTCCAGCAGTTTGCGTGCCACATTGCCATCGTTGTAAGCACGGTTTTTCAGTGCCTGCTGCGACAGACGGTTCAGCATGGCAAGCATAGCCTTATAGTCGATGGCCGACTTGAGGAAACCTGTCTTGGGCGTGATACCGTTCAGCGCATCGGCCAGCTTGTCGGTATCGAGCATGAAGGGCATGAAGCTCCGCTGATTGCCCCTCAGTTCCTTGAGCCATTGCAGATAAGCCACGAAAAAGTCGGCGGTCAGCATGCTGTAGAAAGAAGTAGACAGGAAGCTCCTGCTAATCTCGGGCTTGTCCTCGGTATAGCCACGACCGATATCCGACTTAAACTGATGGGTGAGATACATATAGGCCAGATGAAATTTCACCATTTGCCGGTTAACAAGTGCCCGGGTGGGCAGTCCGAAGTCTTTGAGAGAGAGTTCGGTCTTGTCATTGCCTAATCCGTACTCCTTGTAAATAGGATTCAGGGCACGCCCATCCACCGTCTGCAACTGGTCATCGGGAATCTGCAAGAAGTCGAGTATGGACAAGGCACCCACATACTCCACCACGTGTGCATCGTTGCGCTGTCCCTCCGCACCAGGATCGTTATAATAAGGTATAGAGGGCACTTCATCGCCCAGATAATAGCAGGCATTCACCTTAGACATGGGCAAGTCCTCGCCCTGCAGGCGGAGCCCCGTCAGATTGTCGTGGTAATAATAGAGCGCACTCTTGGTCTTTGAAATGAAGTCGGCCCGGGATATCGGACTGTTCTCGTCTTGCTGCACATTGAAGTACGGAAGCACGGTCAGCGCGCCAATCTTGGCATCGCGCAGGTCGCCACGATTGTTGATATTGGCATTGTTGGCCGCATTGCGGATATTCTTCACGATAATGGGATAGCCTGCCGCACCGGTACCGCCGAAGATGCTCGACACCACAAACACGCGGTCTTGCCGTTGGAAGATATTGGAAAACTGCTTAAACTCTTCCGAATCCTTAAAACGGTTGAGCGCCACGCTTCCGATATTGGGACAGCCTACGAATCCGATATCCATTTTGGTCTCCAGCTGGTCCTCGGAGAAGAGCATAGAAGCCAAAGCCTGGTTGGCCGTATCGAGCGTATCGTACGCGATGAAATCGTGGAAACGCTTCGAGGCGATAGAACCCATATTAAACAGGAACGAGTTGCTCAGCGCACTGCCCGGGGGCAGGATGTCGGCCAATGTAGAGACCTTGGCTGCAAAAAAACCTTTGACCACATCGGCCGCATCTCCATACACCGACCTTCTGATCTGCTTGTACCAGCGCAGCAGGTTCTCTGTACGCTTCAGGTCCTCGTTGGCACTATGCGGGTCTACTATCACGGGCACTATCTCGAGCGGGACGCGCCGCCCCATCTCATCTACAGGAAGCACACCCGCCGCCAACTGCATGAGCAACGGACGCAACACACGGCTGCCGGTGCCTCCTACCAAAAACAAGAATAATCTCATGTATATCTATTCTACCTTATTTTTTCATTGTCAATCATCGTCCGGCACTGCCTTAGCCAGTGCCTTACATCACTCGGGAATAGGGGTATGGCGGCAGTTGACACTCCACCACCTGATGGAGAAGCTGGC
The DNA here is from genome assembly GCA_004554665.1 of Bacteroidales bacterium. Taxonomy (GTDB): domain Bacteria; phylum Bacteroidota; class Bacteroidia; order Bacteroidales; family Bacteroidaceae; genus Prevotella. Next base: position 13,347 of record SFKY01000036.1, on the reverse strand, counting down.
TATCACAAACAGCACGACCTCGATGAGCATGCAAACCAATGCGAAGGCCACCTGCTGAAACGTAAAATCGAAGCCCATGTCGCCAAACACGGCATTGGGATAGCCATATCCCACTCCGCCTGCCACCACCGCCACTACAGCCAGCAGCACCAACCAGTGGTACCAGCGCGAGAAACTCACGCTGTCTATGATATAATAATAAGCAGCTGCCACTCCCCAAGCTACCGCCAACTGAATAATGGCCATCACGATGTACATGCTGCCATTATACATCTCGTTAGAAAACTCGCGCTCATAATAGAGTGTCTCATACGTGCCGGGGGCCAGCCCCACAAACAGCAAGCTCAACACCACGCCCACTGCCAACAAGATCAAGTTTCTCCTCATACTATCCCTACGGATTATTTGTCTAACTTTAATGCTATTTCAAAATAGGCCATATCATCCTTCGCCATGCGGTGATAGGCATCGTAGATTCCCTCCATGAGGTAACGCAGGCCGAAGGTGGTACTTCCGTCTACCGTGCGGTCGTCATCGCTCGACGACTTGGCCACCCATCCCGGCAAGCGGTTCTGCAACAGGATGCCCACTTGCTGCTTATGGCTCACGCGCTCCATCGAGAGCACCATCAGGTGTGTAGCCTCCTTGGCATACTTGCGTCCCGATGCGCTCAGGTCCTTATCGGTAATAGGGCGCACGCGCTCGATGCGCACCGGGTCATCAGCCACGACCTTGTAATTGGTCACATCCGTGAGATAGCGTTCGTCCACCAGCATTCCCCTCATGTCTACGGCCACCGCCAGCTTCACCTTGCCGTCGCGGTCAGCCTTCACGTCTTGCACCGAGGTGATACATTCAGACTGCCCGCGCTCCGGCACAAACCGGCCACTGACTTCCGGCCCAGACAGCAATATCGAATAATAAGGCTCATACAGCTTGCCCGTATCGTACAGGTACATCTGGCGATAACCTTTCAGCGTCTTGAAATCGGCAAACGCACGATAGTTATCCTCCGTGGCAATCCGGGTGATGGCTTCCCGGCTGCCCACCATGATGATGTAATACGGTCTGCGTCCATGCACGGTGCGCACTGACCCATCGTAGCAGTAATAAGGCCCGTCGTAAGAAGCCTCCATCTGCACCAGCAGCACACACTTGTGAGCCACCTGCTCCTTGAAGACGGATGTTATCATGCCCTGCATATCTGCAAACACACGCTGCGGGTTGACATCCTGCATGCCCCTGACCGAGTAGATCATATCAGTCACCAGCACGCTCACCTCCCGCTCTCCCGTCTTATTGAGTATCTGGTCAAAGATGGCACCGAAATCGGTATAGCCCTGGTCGCCAATCTCCTCGACGACCGTCTTGCCGGGCAGGCGGTTGCGGAGCGCCGTGATGGCTGCCGCATACGATCCGTCGCCCTGCGGCGAATCGTAGGGAGTCATCGATCCGCTACGCTCGCGATAGATACGAAAAACCAATGGAGCCTGCTCCCTGCCGGTAAACTTCACCTCGCGGGGCGGCCTGCGGTTGGCCATGACATCGCTCACGTATGCCTCCAGCGCCTTAGGCTGCAATTTGCCATCTTCGTACAGTTGTGCATAGTCATCCCTGTTGGCCTCGACAGCGGCCACGAGCTGCTTCCAGTCGGCAGCATCCACCGTCCCGTCTCCTGCCAACTGGGCTACCAAACGCTCCATCGAGCGTTTCCCATTGCCGCACGATGCAAGCACAAGCATCATGGCCATGAGGGCAACCCATGTAACAATATATTTTCTACTTGACATATCCCTAAAGACGATTAATTTTACTAAGTGGTTGCAAATTTAGCAAATTTTCTTCAATCTGCACGCCTTTATCATGTTTATTTACCTTAAATATTGCCGTGTTTGTCGTTATCTCTCAATCATTTTTGTACCGTTGAGAGAGTATCCTTACAATCTCAAACATCTTTTTCAGACTTTTCGCCACCATCCTCTATCCTATCGTTTGCCGAAGCTAAATGCCACCTTTACGACGCTAAACACGGCATTTAGCCCACCCAAACGCGGCATTTAGGTTTGGGAAATGCCCCATCGGCCATTTTTGCCGATTTCACCGGCATTGCGGCAAGCACCTGCTACGAAATTGAAAGTTGACCATTCTTGCCGTCACAACAGCCACAGAAAAACTTCCGATTTAGGGTTTAACGTTTTTTATAGTGAAAAATATCGTTAAAAGCTACCATCCTATTGATATTTTTAGTAATTTTGCAGCGTTTTAGGATTAAAATCTTGTTTAAACGTTTGATTTTCAATCTTTTAGACGATTAAAACCATACGAGATGAGGCAATTAAAAATTCAGAAGAGCATTACCAATCGTTCCAGTGAGGCTTTGGATAAATACTTGGTAGAGATTGGACGAGCACCCTTGATCACTATAGACGAAGAGATAGAATTGGCACAGAAGATCCGTAAGGGAGGCCCTGAGGGAGAGCGTGCCAAGGACAAACTGGTTACAGCCAACCTTCGATTTGTAGTGTCTGTAGCCAAGCAATACCAACATCAGGGACTTACCCTTACCGACTTGATTGACGAAGGTAATATCGGTCTGATCAAAGCAGCACAGAAGTTTGACGAGACCCGCGGCTTCAAGTTCATCTCATACGCTGTTTGGTGGATTCGCCAGAGCATCCTGCAGGCCATCGCCGAGCAGAGCCGCATCGTAAGACTGCCCCTCAACCAGGTAGGCTCACTCAACAAGATCAATCACGAAATCAACAAGTTTGAGCAGGAGAACCAGCGCCATCCGTCGGTGTCTGAGTTGGCCGATGCTACAAACATTGACGAGGAGAAGATAGGCCAAAGCCTGATGGCAGACGGCCACCATGTCAGCATAGACGCCCCGTTCCAAGACGGCGAAGACAACTGTATGCTCGACGTGATGCCTTCCGGCGACGACAGCCGTACCGACAAGAAGGTAGACCATGAGAGTATGGCACAGGAGCTTAACCAAGTGCTCAAGAAAGTGCTCAAAGACCGCGAAATCATCATCATCCGCGAGTGCTTCGGTATCGATTGCCACGAGAAAGGACTGGAAGAGATCGGCGACGAACTGGGACTGACACGTGAGCGTGTCCGCCAGATTCGCGAAAAAAGTATCGCCAAACTGAGAGATAGCGGTAACGCCAAGATATTGATGAAATACCTTGGCTAATCGATAAAGACCGGCAAAGCATAAAAAATCCCTGTCCCGACAACGGCGATGGGGATTTTTTTTATTACCTTTGTCGGCAATGAGCAAACGGAGATTCATCGTATGGATAGCACTCATGCTGCAACTTGTGGACATGAGTGCCCAGCAGGCAGTCAGACCCGACGTGCTGCTGCTCGAACGTGTGTTCAGATTCAAGGCCTCGGTAGACACCACGGCAACCAAAGACTCTGTGACTTACGCGTACAGGAAAACCTTCCTGAACGTGGAGCGGCGCAATGTGCTGCTGCTGCCCGTCCCCACCATGTACCGTATCGCGCATGGCCCCCGGCGCGAATACATAGAAGAGACCTACGAGCGCATCACACAGAAAGGACTGAGACAAGCCAACGTCAACCGTATGGTGTTTCTGTCTACCATCCCGCGGCGCAAGCAGACCATGACCACGCTGATGCGCTATCTCACCCCCTGCCTGTACAACGAGACCATTTTTGGCACGTATGTGCTCTCCCCCTTTCACCGCGCCAACAAGATCTACTACAAATACTCCTTTAAGTATTTATATAAAGGTAAGGTAAGCATACACTTCCGACCCAAGATTAACCACACCCAACTGGTGGAGGGCAACGCCATCGTCGACTCCAGTAACGGACAGATACTCAACGGGCAGCTCACCGGCGAATACGACATGGTAAAATATCACCTCTTTTTCACAATGGGCACGGAGGGAGTACAAGCCATGCTGCCTACCAAGTGCGAACTGCAGTCTGAATTCAACTTCATCGGCAACAAGATAGTCACCCACCACACTGCTGCTTACGGATTGCCCTGCGAACTGCCCGACACGCTGCGCGACAAGGAAGATCCCACGCTGATGGCTGCCGTACGCAGAGACACGCTTACCGCTGCAGAGCGTGCCGTGTATGAAGAGGTGTACGGTGAAGAGGCCATGAACAGGCCGAGAAGCGTCAAGAAGCGGAGTTGGGCGAAAACGGTATTCTGGGACATATTGGGCGACAACCTGCTCAACAAGATTACCTCCAATTACGGCACCGACAAGCAAGGCTATGTACGCATCAATCCGCTCTTCAACCCACTCTACATGGGATATAGCGGGCGTAAAGGATATTATTACAAGTTCGATATCCGCAACTTCTACAACTTCTCTGACAGCAGTTACCTCTACACGCGCCTCAAGGCGGGCTACTCTTTCAAGCAGAAGCACTTTTACTACACCCTGCCCATCGCCTACCACTTCAACAAGAAGCGACACGGCTACGTGGAAATGGTGCTGAGCAACGGCAACTGGATCAGAAACGGACTGGTAAAGGACCAGATGCTGGAGACACTGCCCGATACCGTCATGTATAACGGTGACAGAATCGACTATTTCCGTGACCTCAACATCTCTCTCAATGCCAACTACGACCTGTCATCGCGGCTGAGCCTGCAGGCGGGCATGGTGGTACACCGACGCGAGGCCGTGGAGCGGCACGCCTATCGGATGGCAGGCGTACCTACTTCCTATACTTCGGTGGCACCAAAGTTTGAGATTATCTGGCGTCCGACAGGATGGCATGGCCCCGTGGTGAATGCAGCCTATGAGCGAAGCATCAGGGGGCTGTTCAACGCTGATATCGCCTACGAGCGCTGGGAGTTTGACATCCAGCACATCAAGCCTCTCGACCGGTTGCGGTCGCTGTCGTTTCGGGCTGGATGCGGTTTCTATACGCTCATCGACGGCTCAAAGAGTTTTTTGGACTACACCAATTTCCGAGACAATAATATTCCCGATGGATGGAACGACGAGTGGACAGGCGAATTCAGCCTGCTCAGTGGCGACTGGTACAACCTCTCGCGCTACTACGTACGCTCCAATGTCACGTACGAGTCTCCCCTGCTCATTGTAGGCTGGATGCCGTGGGTGGGACGCTTCTTTGAGAAAGAGCGCCTGTATGCCAGCGCGCTTGTCGTGACACATCTGCATCCCTATATCGAAGTGGGATACGGGTTTACGACCCGTTGGGCATCGATGGGTCTGTTTATGGCCAACCGTAACGGGAAGTATGACGGATTCGGGGTCAAGGTGGGATTAGAACTATTCAGACAATGGTAAACCAAAAGAAACCACTGACGGTCTACAAGGCAAGCGCAGGGTCGGGAAAGACATTCACACTGGCCGTGGAATATATGAAGCTGGTCATAGCAGACCCCAGCTGCTACCGCAACACGCTGGCCGTGACCTTTACCAACAAGGCTACGGAGGAGATGAAGATGCGTATCCTGAGCCAACTCTATGGCCTGTGGAAACAACTACCCGATTCGGCCGGCTATATGGCACGCATCACAGAGGACCTGGGCATATCCCCAGAGCAGGCTGCTGTACAGGCAGGCACGGCACTCAACCTGCTGCTGCACAACTACAACTACTTCAGGGTGGAGACGATAGACACCTTCTTCCAAAGTGTGCTGAGGAATCTGGCACGCGAGTTGGACTTGACCGCCAACCTGCGCATCGGGCTCAATGACTACCAAGTGGAACAACAGGCTGTCGACGAACTGATAGACAGCCTACGCATGCAGGACCGCATCTTTATCTGGATCATGCAGTATGTGCGTGAAAACATATCCGAAGATAAGGGATGGAACGTGATAGGACTGATCAAAAGGTTTGGGGAAAACATCTTCAAGGACTTCTACAAGCAACACAACCGGGCGCTTACTGCCGTACTACATGAGCAGGACTTCTTCGACCACTTCACCCGGGAGATGAATACCATCAAACAAGAATCGCTCAACGTGCTCAACCATTACATCGAATTTTTTTTCGACACTTTGGAGGAAAACAATCTGGATATTGCAGACTTCTCCAACGGCACGCGAGGGGTCTGTGGCTACTTCCTGAAACTACGCAACGGCAAATACGATGACAAGGACGTGCTCACCGCCACGGTCAAAGCCGCTATGGACGACCCCGGGAAATGGGTGAAGAAAAAAGAACAGGTGCCCGGAAACCCAATCTATGACTTGGTGAACGACATACTGCTCCAACACCTCAACGAGACCGAGCGACAGCGTGTGCAGCAGATGCGGCTGTACAAGTCGGCCGACCTCACGCTGCGGCACATGAACCAGTTGCGCCTGCTCGGCAGCATCGAGGAAAAAGTGAGAATCCTGAACGCCGAGGCCAACCGATTCTTGCTGAGCGACACACAGACGCTGCTGCACGCCCTGATACAAGACAGCGACTCGCCCTTTATCTTCGAGAAGATAGGCACACAGCTCCGCCACGTCATGATAGACGAGTTTCAGGACACCAGCACCGTACAATGGAAAAACTTCAAGGTGCTGCTGCAAGAGTGCATGAGCCATGAGGATGGCGGCAACCTGATAGTGGGCGACGTCAAGCAGAGCATCTACCGGTGGCGCTCCGGCGACTGGCGGCTGCTCAACGGCATAGAAAACGAGTTTCCGCGACCAGAGATGCAGTTGGACATCCGATCGCTCTGCACCAACTACCGGTCTGAGAAAAACATCGTGATCTTCAACAACGAGTTTTTCCATCTGGCGGCAGCACAAGAATACCAATCGCTTGCCACACAAGATGCAGATCAGGCACAGGCACTGCTACGCGCTTACGAGGATGTACGCCAAGAAGCCAAGAGGCAGGAAGACAGCGGGCTGGTACACATCGAACTGATGCCCACAGAAGACTATCAGGCACAGATGATGGAGCGCATCACCGAGACCATCGACATGCTCATGGCACAGGGAGCGACAGCCCGCCAGATAGCCATATTGGTACGCTCCAACACCACCATCCAAGATATAGCCAGTCACTTCATGACGCATCGCCCCGACATCAACCTGGTGTCTGACGAGGCTTTCAGGCTCGATGCCTCGCAAGCCGTAAACACGCTGGTGAGCGGATTGCGCCATCTGGCACATCCCGACAACCAGCTGGACAAGGCATTGCTCAAGGCACTGCATATAGACAGCGGACTGATGGAGGAGCGCAACCGGCTACTCACCATGCCCCTGTACGATTTGGCCGAACATCTGTACAGCCGTTTCCACCTGAACGGGCACCATGAGCAGAATGCGTATGTGCTGGCATTCTTTGACCAACTCGGAAAATACCTCACGGACCACACACCCAGCATCGACGGTTTTCTCGAAGAATGGGATGCCACCCTGCACGAGAAGACCATACAGAGCAGCGAGGTCGACGGCATCAGGCTCATCACCATCCACAAGAGCAAGGGACTGGAGTTTGACCATGTCATCATCCCCTCGTGTGACTGGCGGCTGGAGATTGCCGGCAGCACGATATGGTGTACACCCACCGAAACTCCCTTCAACGAGCTGCCTCTGGTACCCGTAGACTTCAGCGAGCGGCGCATGATGGGCACTATCTACGAGAAAGATTACCTGTATGAACATCTGCAAAACCGTGTGGACAACATGAACCTGCTCTATGTGGCCTTCACCCGTGCCGCCAAGAGTCTGTTTGTCTTCGGCAGACGTGGCGAGGCCAACCTCCGATCGCAACTGATAGAGACGGTCATAGACCCACTCTGTCAGGCACTCGGTGCGACGTATTCGGGCGATGTGTCCGACCGCAAGGACACCATTGTCATGGAGTACGGAAAACTGGCCATCCACCACACAGACCGGTCCCACAGCAGCGACAACGTGTTCCTGCGTCCCGTGACGGCTTACAGAATGGAGACCATAGAGAGCTTCGACAACAAGACCAACTTCAAGCAGAGCAACAAGAGCAAGGATTTTGTAGAAGGAGACGAAAACGAGGAGACCCAAAAACGATATGTAAAGACGGGAAGCATCCTGCACCGTGTGTTCTCGACCATCAGGACCGTGGACGATGTGGACCAGGCGCTCCGCCAACTGGAGTTTGACGGTGTACTCTACGACGACGACCTACGCAAGGAAGACCTGTGCGCCATGTTGCGTAAGCGACTGGAACACCCTAAAGTGCGTGCATGGTTCTCTGCGAGCTGGACACTCTTCAACGAGTGCACCATCCTGCATGTAGACCCGCTCACCGGCCAAGTGGTGGAGCACCGGCCAGACAGGGTAATGACAGACGGCGACCAGTATGTGGTCGTCGACTTCAAGTTCGGCCGCCCGAGTGCAGCATACAGGCAGCAGGTGCTGGCATACATGCAGCTTATCAAGGACATGGGCCATCCACACGTCAAGGGATATCTCTGGTACGTGTACAGTAACCAAATAGAAGAAGTGATATGAGACAGACTTTTTTGGAATATGTAGCCAAAGACTTGGACAGAAAGTTCGGACACAATCTTTCGCGTATCGTTGTCGTCTTCCCCAACAAGCGTGCGGCGCTCTTCATGAACGAATACCTGGCCCGAATGGCCGACCGCCCCATCTGGAGTCCCCGATACACCACCATCAGCGACCTGTTCAGGCACCATGCTTCCTTGGAGGTGGCCGACCCCATCAAACTGGTGTGCGATCTGTACCACTCGTTTGTGGAAGTGACGGGGACAGACGAGACGCTGGACCACTTCTACGGCTGGGGGCAACTGCTGCTGGCCGATTTTGACGACATTGATAAGAACATGGCCGACCCACACAAGGTATTCGCCAATCTGAAAGACCTGCACGAGCTGGATAATACCGACTATCTGAGCGATGAGCAGAAAGAGATACTGAAACGCTTCTTCAGCAACTTCACCGACGACCATGATACAGAACTGAAAAAGCGCTTCATGAACCTGTGGGCGCGATTTGGAGAGATATACGACCGGTTCAACACCCTGCTGGCCCAACAGGGACTGGCCTACGAGGGCCGTATCTATCGGGAAGTGGCCACCAACGAGCAGCTGTCGTTCGAGTACGACAAGTACATATTCGTGGGATTCAATGTGCTGCAGCGCGCAGAGCAGCAACTCTTCAGGCACCTGCAAGGCATGGACAAAGCCCTCTTCTACTGGGACTACGACCGTTACTATCTGCAGGGCAACGAGGCCGGCCACTACATACACCAATACATACAGCAGTTTCCTAATGAACTCACAGACACCGACGGGGAGTTATACAACCAGTTCGGCAAAGACAAGCGGATCACCTATATAGCCGCTACGACCGAAAATGCACAGGCCCGATACGTGACCGAATGGCTCCGCGAGAACCATCGGATAGCCGATGGGCGCAAGACAGCCATCGTACTCTGCGACGAATCGCTGCTGCAAGCCGTCATACACAGTCTTCCACCCGAGGTAGAAAAGGTGAATGTGACCACAGGCTTCCCCTTGGCACAGTCTCCGGCCGCTTCGCTCGTAGACATGATGGTCAAGGTGCAGACACAAGGTCACATAGTGGGCACAGACAAGTACCGGCTCTCGTTTGTAAAATCCATTCTCACCCATCCTTACATCCCTTACCTGTCTGAGAAGTATGCCGACCTGCTCGATGACCTCGAGCGGCACAAGCGGTTTTATCCCACCCGCAAGCAGTTGGCCGTCGACGAAGGGCTCGGCATGCTCTTTGCCAACTTAGAAGACGGGGATACACCTTTCAACTTGCGCCTTACCCAGTGGATGCTCGACATACTCAAGCGTATCGGTGCCGGAGGCAAGGACGAGGAAGACCCGTTTTTCCAAGAATCGGTCTTCCGCACGCACACGCTGGTCAACCGCTTGGCCACGCTGATAGCCGACGGCGACCTGAAAATAGATCTCGTCACGCTGGAACGGCTCATCGGCCAGCTCATAGCCAGCACCCAGATACCCTTTCACGGCGAACCTGCCGTGGGACTGCAGATCATGGGCGTACTGGAGACACGCAACCTGGACTTTGAACACGTGCTGGTACTCTCGTGCAACGAGGGCAACATGCCCAAAGGGGTAAACGATGCCTCGTTTATCCCCCACTCCATCCGAAAGGCTCACGGACTCACCACCATTGACAACAAGGTGGCCATCTATGCCTACTACTTCCACCGCCTGCTGCAGCGCGCCACAGACATCACGCTGCTCTACAACAACGCTACGGAAGATGGACACACGGGCGAGATGAGCCGATTCATGTTACAGATGCTGGTAGAGAGCAGGCACCAGATACGTCAACTGGCCATACAGACGGGACAGACAGCACGCGCAAGCCAACCCGTAGAGGTGGAGAAGACAGAAGGCATCATGGAGAGGCTCGACCAGATACCAAAGTTGTCGCCCACTGCCATCAACCGATACCTGTTTTGCCCGCTCAGCTTCTACTATAATGTGGTGGAAGGAATCAAGGAACCCGACGAGGAAGATGAGGACAAGATAGACAGTCGTGTCTTCGGCAATATCTTCCACCGCAGTGCCGAGCTGGTCTATACACGCCTGACAGCCAACGGCAACACCATCACAGAGAGCGCCATCAAGGAGTTGCTGGCCCATCCCGAGCAGATAGAGATTATCGTGGACAGGGTGTTCCGCGAAGAACTGTTCAACATCAACGACCCATCTTTCCGTCCCGAATATAACGGACTGCAGCTCATCAACCGCGGCGTGGTGATAAGTTATCTGCACCAGCTACTGAAGATAGACTGCCAACTGGCACCTTTTACCATAAAGGGACTGGAACTGGAGGTTGCCGACACACTCACCTTCTCCACGCCCCGAGGCACGCGCGAAATAGGCATCCACGGCATCATAGACAGACTGGACGAAATCGAGACAGAGACCGATGGGCGCCGTATCAGGGTGATAGACTATAAGACCGGCAAACTGCCGACAAGGAAGACCTATGCCATCGACGAAATATTCTCGGGCGAAGCCTATCAGCAGAAACACACCAACTACTATCTGCAGACGCTTCTATATGCGCTCATCGTAAGTCATGACCGGAAGCTCAACCCTGGACAGCTCCCCGTAAGCCCCGCCCTCATCTTCATACAGCACACATCGGCCCGAGATTATGACCCGACGCTCATGCTCGACAAGGAGAAGATGGTCAGAGCCACAGATTACGAGTTGCCGTTCAGGGAAGGATTGGAACAGGTGCTGCAGAATATCTTCAATCCCGCGCTTCCGTTCTCCCCCACATCCGACGGCAAACGATGCGAAAGTTGCGTATATCGACAATTATGCCGATTGGATTCAAAAAAAATTTGATTTTTCTTTGTTATTATCGGAAATAATCGTAATTTTGCAACGCTTTTAGGAAGATTGGCAGAGTGACCGAATGCGCTGGACTCGAAATCCGGTATACCCTTTTCCGGGTATCGGGGGTTTGAATCCCTCATCTTCCGCAAACACCCAAAGAGATAAATGCCACACACTGGCTTTTATCTCTTTTTTTTGTGGCACCACCCTATATTCTCCCAGCACCTACGGCAACGGCACTTGCACCCATTAGAAGATACACATGCTGGCAAAACAAATATGAGCCCTCACATCAAAAAAATGTGAGAGCTCATATTTTTGGCGGTGCGTACGGGACTCGAACCCGTGACCCCATGCGTGACAGGCATGTATTCTAACCAGCTGAACTAACGCACCTAATGACCCCATGCGTGACAGGCATGTATTCTAACCAGCTGAACTAACGCACCTTAATGAGCCTTATTTCTCAATTGCGAGTGCAAAGGTAAGCATATTTTTTGTATCCACCAAATTCTTTCGCAACTTTTTTATAGAAATAATTGCATTAATACTGCATCGTGATAATTCTTCATGTCAGACAGCCAATCTTTCAACTGAATTCCACTCGTGAATCCTTCTTCCAAAAACAATTGACGTGCTATCACGTTGTGGCAGTCTACGATTACATACAACTGATGCAGATGCAATATGGAGCGTGAATAGTCCACCGCCTGTCTCAATGCCGCCCTGGCATAGCCCTTTCCACGGCAAGCCCGCTCGATGACTATCCCCAATTCGGCATGCAAATGTCTGGGACTAAAGTTGACCAAATCCACGATTCCCACCGCTTGGCCATCGGCGTTCTCTACCATCAGCCTCACCTGGTTGTCTGCATAAATATCATGCGAAGCATGCGCTATATAATCATGCAGTGCGTAGCGTGAGTAAGGGACGTTGGTATTACCCACATCCCACAGAGACATATCATTTTCTATCCTATACAGGATATCCAAATCTTCCGGTTCCATAGCCCGCAACCGTACCCTTGGCAACTCCCCGTTCATAACAAAGCTCCCCTTTCTGTCATAATAATATTTGTTTTGGGATGAAAGATACCCATCTTCACATGAGGATGTGGATGGGCAGCAAAAGCATGCAATATTTCCTCATAACTGTGACTGTCGGTGTCATACACGACATACGTATCCCTGTCTTCACCCCAATGTGCATCGTCATTGCTCCAATCACACACCTTCAACCCATTGCGCACGGCGATTTCACAACACAAGTGCTGATATTGCCCGGCCACTACCAACCTGCAGACTGGCTTTTTTGCACGCTTAATGGGCAAATTCAACAACTTACGCAACTTCTTCAACTGCACATGCACCAACACTGTCATGGCTTTCAGATAGATGGCCGTCTGGACAGGTATACTCCAAAACATACTCACATGCGAATAATGTTTCTTGAAAAATATCAGCATGGCTTCATAAAACACATGCACATACCGATAACTTGTCCGCTGGGTGCTCTCTCCTTTATAATGGAGTATCTCAAGGGGAAGATACCAATTCTCCCACCCTCCTTTGCACAATCTGAACGACAGGTCGATATCCTCGCCATACATGAAAAAATCCTTATCCAGCAATCCCACTTCGTCAAGGGCAGTCCGCCGCACCATAAAGAAGGCACCACTGACAATCTCTATCCGTGCAGGTTCATCCCAAGGCAGATATCCCAGATAATAATGACCAAAACGACGATGACGTGGAAAGCATGCACACAACCCACACATCTTGTAAAAGGAGGTCATGGGGTCTGGTACCCCCCGGCGGGATTCTTTAGCAATCGTACCATCCGATTTCAGCATTTCCATCGCTGCTCCCCGCAGAGGGGCAGAACCACTTTTCATTCGGAAACCATTCGCAAGCTTTTGTTGGTTAATGAACATTTGCTCAGCATTGATTCTTGCCTGCGTTGGCATTTTCGATTATTCTTGTACCAAAGGGAGCTGTATGCCGTCTTTTCCCT
>SFKY01000035.1 GCA_004554665.1 Bacteroidales bacterium | reverse complement strand
GACTGCCAGATGGTTGAATATGACAAAGGTGGCGGACGCCGTCTTTTGGTCGGTTATACTGATGACCGTGCAAAGAAAGATGCCTATAACCGAGAGAAGGGAATACGCAGGTTGGAAAAGGCATACAAGCATGGTGCGCTCACTAAAGGCAACATCAACAAAAGAGGTTACAATAAGTTTTTATCCATGGATGGTGAAGTGAAAGTCGCCATCAACTATGACCGTGTTGCCGACGACTCTAAATGGGACGGCCTAAAAGGATATCTCACCAATACGGATATGCCAATACAGGATGTATACACAGCATATCACAACCTTTGGCACGTAGAACGGGCTTTCCGTATAGCCAAATCAAAGATAGAGATACGTCCCATGTTTCACTTTACACGTAAACGTATTGAAGCTCATATATGTATCTGCTTTGTGGCTTTGAAAGTCTACAAGGAATTGGAGCGTATGTTGTGCATTGGCTAAGACAATCACAACCATACAAATTAAGCTACCTCTGAACAAGGAGGTTTACACCCAAACAATGCTGATGGCAAGACATCAGAAAATAGCAAAACTCTTTGACGAAGAATTTTGGGTGACACGATGACGAAGTCAGGGGAGCGGGAGAAAGCAATGATGGGCTTGTGAAAGTCTGCGCTTTCTCCCTTTTTTTTTATGCATGGTTACGCAAAACCGCCGCTTATGGAGGCCATCGTGCGTCTATAAGCGGCGGTTTTTTTGCGCGTCTGTGGTAGCAGACGGGGCTGCTGGGGTCAGAACTCGATGATGAGCGTCTGGCGGGGCGTGAGCGCCACGTCGTGCGTGAGGTCTATCTGCCGGCCGGTGATGATGTCGGTGGCGGTAGTGTGCTGGCCTATCACTTCGGCATAGCGGGCCACGGACAGTGGGGCAGGACTCGAGGTGCCGTTGAGGATGGTGAGCAGCGTGCGCCCTGCATGCCTGCGTGCCACTACGTACACTCCCTTGTAGGGGATAAACTGTGTCTGGCTTCCCTGGATGATAAGCGGGTTGTCCATACGGTAGTGCAGGAGGGTGCGAAGCCACGAATACATGTCGTTTTCGGCCTTGGTGCGCCCTTCAGGCGTAAATGCGTTGTGTGTATCGCCGGGGAAACCACCGGGGAAATCGCATCTTACATGGCCGTCGGTCACCTTCTTGGTACCGTTCATCAGCACTTCGGTGCCATAGTACAGTTGTGGGATGCGGTGGATGGTGAGCAGCAGGGCGAGGGCTTGCTTCAGGGCGAGCGTGTCGCGTCCATTGCCGAGGAAGCGGTCGGTATCGTGGTTCTCGATAAAGGCCATGACGCTCTCGGGATGCGGATAGAGATAATCGTAGACCAGACCGTTGTAGATGCGGTTGAATCCCTGCCACCAGTCGTCGGTCTCTTCGCCCTTGGCTTGGTTGATGCGGTCGTAGAAAGCGAAGTCCATGACGGTCTTGAGGTGGCTGTCGTGGCGTGCCACGGCGCTGCCCTGCTGCCATGCGGCGGTGTAGGCAGGTTCGGTAACCCATGTTTCGCCCACCACGTTGAAGTTGGGATACTCGCGGTTGAGCCTCTCCATCCACGAGGCCATGGCTGCTGCATCGGCGTAGGGGTAGGTGTCCATGCGTATGCCGTCTATCCCCACGGTCTCAATCCACCAGATGCTGTTCTGGATGAGATAGCGGATGACGTGTGGATTGCGTTGGTTCAGATCGGGCATGGTGGGTACAAACCAGCCGTCTACCGTTTCGCGCTTGTCCACCTCACTGGCATAAGGATCGACCACGGGTGTAAGCTTGTATGAGGTCTGCAGATAGCGGCTTCCCGGCTTTTCGGGATTAGCCAAGCCCTGCTGGTCGCCATCAGACAGCCATTCGGGCGTGTTGAGCCAGTCTTTGGAGGGCATGTCTTTTACCCACGGATGCTCGAATCCGCAGTGGTTGAAGATCATGTCCATGACAATCTTGAGCCCCTTGTGATGCGCCTCGTCGCAGAGACGGCGGTATTCGTCGTTGGAACCGAATCGGGGGTCCACCCGGTAGTAGTCGGTGGTGGCATAGCCGTGGTAAGTGGAGGCGGTGCCGTGGTCGGGCGAATCGTTTTCGAGCACGGGGGTGAACCACAAGGCCGTCACCCCGAGGTCTTTGAAGTAGTCGAGGTGCTGGCGGATGCCCTCCAGGTCGCCGCCGTGGCGCAGACTGGGCTGCGTACGGTCATTCTTGTAGGCGCGCATGCCGGCTATCTGGTCGTTGTCGGTACGGCCCGATGCGAAACGGTCGGGCATGAGCATGTAGAGCACATCGGCATTGGTGAATCCCTTGCGTTCCTCACCGCGCATGGCTCGTGGTTTGAGCTGGTAGTCCACTTTCTTCTTCTGTTTGCCGAAGGAGAAGTTGAGCGTCATGGTGCCTGGCTGGGCGGAAGACAGGTCGAGATACACGAGGAGATAGTTAGGACTGTCCAGCCGCACGATACTGTCTATGCGTACGCCGGGATAGTTGGTGCTGACATCCGCCTTGCAGATGTCCTGACCGTAGACCATCAGTTGGAGCGAGGCATCCTTCATGCCTACATACCAGTCGGTGGGTTCGATACGGTCTATCTTGAGTGCTGCATTCATAGAGATGGTGGTGCCCAACAGCAGGGCTGTCAATAGTTTCTTCATGTTAGTTGTGTAAAATCATTGCTTCTTGGGGTGCTACTTCTACGGTATTGCCACTCCACGGGCAGATGCCGTCGGGCACGATGAGGCCGCTCTGGCACACCACGGTGTATTGGCCTTGGGGCACCTGCACCTTGGCAGGCTGCTTGTTGGCGTTGAGGATGACGATGATGTCTTGCCAGTTGTCGCCTCCGGCATGGCCGGACAGTCTGAAAGCCACCACGCCCGATGGGGTGGGGAGAAACTGGAGGTGTCGGCGCACCTTGTCGGCATCGCCGAGACGGAAGGCGGGATGCTGCCGGCGCAAGTCGATCAGCCCACGGTAATAATCGAATACCTGTGGGTAGCGCCCGAGATTGTCCCAGCAGAGGGCGTTGATGCTGTCGGGCGAGCAGTAACTGTTGTGGACTCCCTGCTTGTCGCGAAGCATCTCTTCGCCAGAGAGGATAAACGGCACGCCCTGTGAGGTGAATACTGCTGTCTGTGCCAGCAGGTCGAGGCGTATCAGCTCATCGGTCTTGATGCCCGGGATGCTGGCTCTCAGGCGGTCTGTGAGACACATGTCGTCGTGGCAGCTCACATAGCTGATCATCTGGGTGGGCTGGTTGGTCCACGGAGCCTTGCTGTAGTTTACCTTGGTCATATCGATTTGCGGATGGTCGATGGCTCCGGCTATGCTGAACCGTATGCTCTCTTCGCTTCCGGGCAGCCCGGCAAGGAAAGCTCCTTTGCTGTCGTCGTTGAATGGACCGCGGAGGGCGTCGCGCAGATCGTCGCAGAAGGCGCCGATGCGGTCGAGCCGGGGTGTATGGGCCTTGGTGGCCAACTGGTCGGCAGGGTAGGCGCAGGTGCCGGCGCTCCATCCCTCGCCATAGATATAGATAGAGGGATCAATCTCGTCCACAGCCCGGCGTATCTGGTTCATGGTCTCGATGTCGTGGATCCCCATGAGGTCGAAACGGAAACCGTCGATGTGGTATTCGTTGATCCAATGGCGCACAGACTCTATCATAAATTGTCGCATGAGCGGTTTCTCGCTCGCTGTCTCGTTGCCGCAGCCTGAGCCGTCGGAGTATTTGCCGTCCTTGGTCTTGCGATGGTAGTAGTCGGGATAAGTGAGCTGGAAGTTGCTGCGGGCGATGTCGAACGTGTGGTTGTAGACCACGTCGAGGATGACGCGGATGCCCACACGGTGCAGGGCCTGCACCATCTGCTTAAACTCCCGAATGCGCGCCTTGGGGTCGGAGGCCGAAGTGGCATAGGAGCCTTCGGGCACATTGTAGTTGAGCGGGTCGTAGCCCCAGTTGTATTGGGGTTTGTCGGGGCGGCTCTCATCTACCGATGCGTAATCGAACGAGGGCAGCAGGTGGACGGCGTTCACGCCGAGGGTCTTGAGGTAAAAGACCGCCTTGGGCTCTGTGAGTGCCAGGTACTTGCCCTTGTGTACCAGTCCGGATGTGGGCGAGATGGAAAAGTCGCGGTGGTGCATCTCGTAGATGACCAGGTCGGCTGGACTCTGCAGCGCCGGGCGACGGTCCAGCTGCCAGTCGGTGGGGTGGGTGTCGGCCATGTCGATGATGGCAGCCCTGCGGCCGTTTTCGCCCACGGCTTTGGCAAATACGCCGGGAGTCTCTTCCAGCCACTTGTTGCCCATGCGCACTTGGAAGGTGTAATACTTGCCCATCAGGTTGCCCTTGATGCTTCCTGTCCACACGTCGGTGCCGGTGCGTTTCAGCCTTAGCGTCTGCAGCCGTTCGCCGCCCACTCCTTGCTGATAGATGTGTACGCATACGCTCTTGGCCTTGGAGGGGGCGTTGAGCTTAAAGGCGGTGGCCGTCTCGGAGTAGGTCATCTCGTCGAAAGACGATTGGGCGTAGAGTGTCATGGGCAAAATCATTAGTAGCATACCTATCCACATCCCCCTGACGCGGCAGTAGGGTGTGGCGTGTCTGATAATAAGTGTAGTAAGGATATTCATTTTTGATAATCGATAATGACAGATGGAATCTCGACCGACAAGGATGTTTCGGTAAACCAATACGGAGCGTTTGCCGAAACATCCTCATGGTCGTTTCAAGAGGTGCTAAAGTGCCTTGAGAGAGAGGGCGAATCCGCCGCCGGGAGCCTCGTAGATCTTCAGCGTCTGTCCCTTCTTCACCGTCTTCTTGGCGATGGTGTATGCCTTGGGGTTGTCCTTGTAGTGGGCATCCTTGCCGTCGGCGTAGAGGGTGGCCTCGTACTTGCGTCCGGGGTCGAGGAAATCGAGCTTCACCACTGCTGTGCGTGCCTCGGCGCAGGTCTTTCCGCCTACAAACCAGTTGTCAGACTGCTTGTCTTTGCGTGCCACGGTGATGTAGCGGGCAGGCTCGGCCTCGAGATAGCGGGAGTCGCTCCAGTCGCAGGGCACGTCGCGGATAAACTGGAAGGCATCGGCATATTTCTCGTAGTTCTCTGGCAGGTCAGCAGCCATCTGCAGCGGCGAGTACATGACTAAATAGAGCGACAGCTGGCCGCAGAGCGTGGTGTGGGCATAGCTGGTGTTGTCGCTCCACGTACTGAGCTGGGTCTCCAGTATACCGGGCGTGTAGTCCATCGGACCTCCCTGCAGGCGGGTAAAGGGCAGGATGACAGTGTGGGCAGGGTCGCTGCCGCCGAAAGCCTCGTACTCGGTACCGCGTGCGCTCTCGTTTCCTACCAGGTTAGGCCATGTGCGGCACAGTCCGGTGGGGCGTACAGCCTCGTGTCCGTTGACCATGATGTGGTACTTGGCCGCCTTTTCCACCACGTATTGATAGTGGTTGTTCATCAGTTGGCTATAATGGTGCTCGCCTCGGGGAATGATATCGCCTACATAACCCGTCTTTACGGCATCATATCCGTACTTGTTCATCAGTTTGAAAGCCTCGTCTATATGGCGCTCATAGTTCAGTGCCGAGGCCGAAGTCTCATGGTGCATCATCAGCTTCACCCCCTTGGAGTGGGCATAGTCGTTGAGCATCTTGATATCAAAGTCGGGGTAGGGTGTCACGAAGTCAAACACGTCCAGCTTGGAGTGGCCGAACCAGTCTTCCCAGCCCTCGTTCCATCCTTCCACCAGCACCTGGTCCAGCCCATTGGCGGCAGCAAAGTCTATATAGCGCTTCACCTGCTCATTGTTGGCGCCGTGGGTGCCGTTGGGCTTGCACTGCTTGTAGTCGGTCTTCCCCAGATGTACCGAGGGCAGGTCATTGGTATAGGACCAGCTCTGCTTGCCTACTATCATGTTCCACCACACACCGCAGTACTTGGTAGGATGTATCCATGACGTGTCTTCTATCTTGCAGGGCTCGTTGAGGTTGAGTATCAGCTTCTGTGAGAGCATGTCGCGGGCGTCGTCGCTTACCAGTACGGTGCGCCACGGCGTGTTAAACGGGGTCTGGATGAAACCCTTGTAGCCCTGTGCGTCGGGAGTGAGCCACGATTCAAACACCATTGTCTTGTCGTCGAGGTTCAGGTGCATGGTGGGATAGTTTACACAGGCTGCCTCGTGGATGTTGATGTAGAGTCCGTCATCGGTCTTCAGCTGCAAGGCCGTCTGCACACCGGTCTCCGAAAAGACAGCTACCGACGAGTTGTCCCAGTTTACCGCTTTCTTAAACTGTGCGCGGATGCCGCTCAGGCGTGTCTCTTGCGTTTCCTGCTCTTGCGTGTCGTAGTCGCCGGGCAGCCACCACGCCGTGTGGTCGCCTGTCATGGCAAACTGGGTGTGCTCCTCCTTGATGACAAAGTAGTTGAGCACATTCTGTTGCGGAAATTCGTAGCGCAGACCCATGCCGTAGTCGTAGACACGGAAGCGGATGATGATGTTGCGCGTAGTGGCGGGCTGGTTGAGGGTCACCTCCAGCTCGTTGTAGTGGTTGCGTATGGTGGCGGTCTCGCCCCATACAGGGGTCCATGTCTCGTCAAACGAAGAGGTCTGCGTGCCCGACACCTTGAATCCGTCCATCAGATTCGTCTCGTCGGCCTTGCTCGAATACTTGGTCTTGGCCAGTTCCAGTCCTAACCGTGAGGGCTTCACCACGGTCTTGCCTTTATAGGTCAGTTCGTAAGTAGGCACACCGCCGTCGGCGAGTGCGAAGCGCAGACACACGTCTCCGTTGGGAGAGCTTACACTTTGGGCTGCTGCCGTGACTGCCAGCCACAGCAACATGCCGGTCAACATAATGTTTCTAACAGTTCTCATTTTCTGCCTGATTGTAATATGAGTTCGGATATATTGGTCTTGAAGTCAGTGTTGTCCATCAGGTCCTCTATGGCTATGTGCATGCGGTAGCGCCAATAATGGTGCGGATTGGCCGGTATGTTGATACGCTCGGCGTTGGCATCTGCCAGCCGTAGCGTGTCGGCGATGGCCATCCAGTCTTGGATACTGAGTATACAGAGCATAGAGGGCGATGCCAGGTGTTGTGCCACGATGTCGCGTGCGAGCCATCCGGGCAGCGGATGGGGAGCCGTGCCGCTTCTCTGGAGCACGGTGTTGTAGTAGTCTTGTGTGCGGCGGCCGTCCTCGTCCCACCATTGGCGCAGGGTAGGCATGTCGTGCGAAGAGATGGTGCAGACAGAGCGGTAGGGATTGGCCGTGAGCACGCCAAACCGTACCTGCGGATCCTTGGGCATGCTCTGTATCTCCAGGCTCAGGATGCGCAGCTGCTTCATCACCCATGCCACACAGTCGGGTACCATGCCCAGGTCCTCGGCGCATACCAGCATGCGGGTGGCCTCGACCAGCTTGGGCAGCTTCTTCATGGCCTCTCCGTACCAGAACTGGTTGTTGCGGCGATAGTAATAATCGTCGTATAGGCGGTTGAAGGCCTGCTTGTCACCGTTGCCGAGCGACTCGTAGACGAAATCGAACTGGGCGGAGATGCGGGGATGATACTTGCCGGCCTCCTTGCGGTCGCGTACGAAGAGCACATCGCTCACCAGGGCATACAGTCCGTCGCGCAGATTGTCGTCCAGCCCCATCGCCTCTATCTTGCGCTGGGTGTCGCACTCGGCCTTCAACCGATAGTAGGTGTCGTCGATGGGTTCCAGGAAGCGCTCCCTTACCGCGTCGGCCTGCTCGTGGAAGATGCGGTCGAGCACCCAGCCGGTGACAAACGGGCGGGTGAACAGCTCTTCGCGGAATCCCAGTCCGTAGGCCTCTATCTCTTCGCGCGTCATGCCCTGTGACGGCGAGAACTGTCCGAGCAGACCGTGCACGGCGTCGATAGGTATCTCCCAGATACGGAAGAAGCCCAGCACGTGGTCGATGCGGTAGGCATCGAAGAAGCGGGCCATATAACTGAAACGGCGCACCCACCACCGGCAGCCGTCGGCCAGCATGGCCTCCCAGTTGTACGTGGGGAAGCCCCAGTTTTGGCCGTTCACGGAGAAATCGTCGGGCGGCGCGCCTGCCTGTCCGTCCAGATGGAAGTAGCCCGGCTCCATCCACACGTCGCATCCGTGGCGGTTTACGCCGATGGGGATGTCGCCCTTGAGGATGACCCCACGCTTGCGGGCATGGGTGTGTACATCGCGCATCTGCACGAAGAGTATGTACTGCACGAAATAGTAGAAGGCCACGTCCCTGTAAGCCTTGGTGCGCGGGTTGGTGAGAGCCTTGCGGTCGGCTTCGTCCCATGTCTGGTGGTCAGGCCACTGTGCGAAGTCGGCCGTACCGTAGGTGTCGCGCAGGTAGCAGTATTGGGCGTAGGGCACGAGCCACTGGCTGTTGTCGGCGAAGAACTCCTTGAAGCCCACAGTGGCGAGCGTGGTCTTGCCCTCTTGGGCAAACAGTTCGCGCAGGAAGCCCAGCTTGCCCTCGTTCACGCGCTCATAGTCTATCTGGGGCAGGGCGTTGAGCTCCTTGCCCAGCTGCTCATAGTGGCGTTGCCTGTCCTCATCGTTCAGGGTGGGCAGCTGCCTCAGGTCGGCATACTGCGGATGCAGGGCGAAGATGCTGATACAGCTATAGGGATATGAGTCTGTCCATGTATGGGTGATGGTGGTGTCGTTGATGGGCAATATCTGCAGGGCGCGCTGGTGGGTGGACGATACGAAGTCTACCATCATCCGCAGGTCGCCGAAATCGCCCACGCCGAAGCTCCCTTTCGACCTCAGTGAGAAGACGGGCACCAGTGTGCCGGCCACTTTCTCGTCGCACAGGGTGTAAAACGATTGGTCCAGTTCGTAGACCATCACCTCGCCGCCGCTCAGGCCCGGCAGCTCCACCTTGCGGTTGAGGCCCTCCTCCCACAGGGGAAGCGCCTTGTCGCCGGTCTGTGTGGCCACAAACTTAAACTCCATCGTCCGCTCCTTGAGCGTGTCGGCATCTATGTCGGCCACCCACTCGTGGGTGTTGTGCTCGGTCATCGGTATGCCGCGCGACACGGTCCATTCGCCCAGCGCCTTGCCGGCTCCCACCAGCACCAGCTGCTGCCCCGACCGCAGTTGCGGTGCGCGCACGGCTATTCGCACCGTCTTGGCATAGGCAGACGATGCCGGGAGCACGGGATGGTGGTGATGGATGCACTCGGTGAATGCGGCACTGTAGCGGTAAGAGTCTTCGGGCATGTCGATCCACCTGTTATAGATAGTATAGCTTGTGGCGTGCTTGGCGGAGAGTTCCAACCGGTGCGTCAGGGTGGTCCACTCGCGGCGCACCTCGGTCCCTTGTGCCTCTACGCTATAATAGTACTCCACGGTAGACAGCCTGTTGTCAGCCTTCAGTGCCAGACAGTACCACCAGCGTTTGCCGTCGATGGTGCTCATGCGGTAAGGAGTGGTTTTTACGTCCCCTCCGGTGTTGGTTTCTACTACGTTTAGGACCAGTTGCTCACCAAATACTGTTTGGTAGTTGATATTGAAGTAAATATTCATAGGTTCTCAGTCAGTTAGTAAATCCATGACAAAAGTAACAATAATTATTGATGTGCGGCTCGACAGGATGCTTGCAAAATCTAAAACGTGCGTGCAAACGTTTACGCCCCATTCTCTTCCACTTGCAAAGATAACTTTTTTCCCAGTAAGTACCAAGCATTTTGGGTGCAAAAACGTAGGCCATCTGATAGTCGTGTGGCCGCACGCCGAATGCAGGCCAATCCCCGTAGCTAAATGCCACGTTTAGGGCACCTAAATGCCGCATTTACGATGCCTAAATGCCATGTTTAGGATTAGCGGATGCCATCCTGCCAATCATACACGGCACGGAGGGCAACAAAAGAGGGGAGGCTACCTTCACAGGCACCCTCCCCCAAAATCATAGTCAAACACTATAAATCTGAAAATAATTGCGTCTTCTTATTCAACAGGTACGATACAGAACTGGCCTGTAATGTCGTTCAGGTAGAAGTCATACGTACCGGCTGGTACGATGATGTTTTCGCTACCCACAGGACCATAGTAAGTATCGCCAATGGTGAAGCCCTTTTCGCTGGTTCCCCAGCTTACCTTCCAGTCGTGGTCGGCACGGAACTTCAGTTCGGTATCGCTGTCTATCGTGGCGCGTACATACCAGTTGTGCGGTGCTTTTGCCACTTGTGTAAGGTCTACATCACCGCCCCAGCTGTTGAATCCGCCGATGAGCGAAACATTTGTGTACTCAGCAGTAGGTGTTACAGCACTCCACTTGTAGGTCAGGTCGTTCATGTTGATGGTCAGCGTATAGTAGCCGGCGTCAGGAGCCTGGAAAGCACCATCGCCTCCGGGGATGAGCTTACCCTCTACCGAGCCATCGCCATTGCCTCCACCAAACGTCTTAGACCATTCACCGAAGTTCTTGGAGTCCCAAATCTTGAGGTCCCATGCACCTGCCCACTGGGTGGTGTAGGTATAGATGTTGCCTCCCAAAGCGTAGAACATGCAAGACTTGTCTGTGGTGCTCCAACTGTTAGGAACGCCTACCACATAGTACATGGCCTCTGCACGCTTCACTGTATAGGTGAGGTTGTTGGCATCGAAGGTGACTTCGAAAGTGCCCTGTCCAGTAATGGTGGGTGTCTGTACGCCATCTGTATATTCGGGATCGCCGGAGTAGACCACAAATCCTGTCAGCGCGTCGGAACCATTCACCTCGCAGCCCATCTGTCCTGCGTTGACGATATCCCAGCTTTCGGCCGAGTAGTTGGAACCGCAGTAGATCTTGAACCAGTTGCTGCCTTCGTTCTTGGTGTTCACGGTAGCGGTGTACGTTCCGTCACCATTGTCGGTCATCCAGATGGGTGTGCCGAGACTCCAGCTCTGGTTCACGAAGTCGCCCAACAGATAGTAGCCTTTGGCATCTACCGCAGGGGTAGCGTACGGAGTCAGGGAGCCCTTGGTCTCTCCGGCAACCTCACACAGTACGGCATCGCCGTTGGCAAGGTTGAGCGTCACGCTGGTCTTCACATCCAGTGCGCGGGCCACGGCAGCGCGGCTGTTGTACTGCTTCTCTACCAGTTTGAGCAGCGTGTTGGCATCTACCTGCATGTAGTTGCCGCTGGTGGAGGCTTCCACAGCCTCGCCGTTGATGGTCAGGCTGTTGACGGTATAGCCCACTACATTGTCGCTGGAGGCAGAGAGTTGCACCAGATTGATGATGCCGTCGTCGTCGGGCATGGTGACATTGGCTTCGGGGCCGTTGGTGATGGTGAGACCATACTTGGCGGCAGCCTCTTCGGGGCCGTAAGCCTGCGGATCTGCCCAGTCGTCGTATTCGCCGTTGCAGCTGGCGAGTGTCATACCCGCCATTACTGCAAAGCTGTATAATATATTCTTCTTCATAATGTGTCTCTTGTTAAAGTGTTATTTTACTTCAGCCGCATTGGTGTCAAAGTTGACATAGAGTTTCTGGCCCGGAGCAACCGTTACAGAGTAGTCTGCACCCACGTTGGCAGCCCAGTTGTCGGGGATGTCGATGTTGCGCCAGTAGCAAGCACCCTTATAGATGGTAAACTCGGTACGCCACCAGTCGATGCCCGGCACCTTGATGTAGGCACGGAGCTCACCGCTTGCAGTGAATGCAGGCGACTCCCATGCTGTGGTAGCGTCGGCAGGAGCGGTCATGGCCCATGCGGCATTGCCGTCGGTCCAGTCGCCACCGGCTCCGGCACCTATCACGTAGGCAGCACCCGGATAGATGGTGAGGTCGTACTGTATGGACGAACCATTGATCTCGCCCTCGATGAGGAGCGTGTACCAGCCGCCCTTGGCTACGATGATGTTGCTGTTGCCGTCGGTGCTCTCGCTTACGTCTGCGCCAGCATTGTCGGTAATCTTGCGGAAACGGTTGTAGCCTCTCCAGTCTCCATTAAACGTACCCCACTTGAACTCGCCTCCGGCGGGTACATAGATCATGGTGTAATAGCTGCCTGTGAGACCGAAGATGGGCGATACCTCCTTCCAGCTGCTCCATGCGGTCTGGATAGACGAGCCGATCACGAAGAGCTTCTCGGGCAGTTCGGCTGCCGGAGCCTTGTAGGTGGCCAGCACATTGGGCAGGGTGATGATGTTGGAGTAAGAGATACTCTTGCCATCGTAAGGTGCAATGGCGTCAATCGCCGCACGCAGACGTACATATACGGGTCTTGCCGCATTGGGAAAGTCTGTATCGGGGTTGGCTTCCTGGAAGAGAGCCACCACAGCCGAGTTCAGTTCGAGCGCGTCGACGTTCATCTTGGCCTTGGTGTACGAGGTAGAGAGTTCCTTGTGCGCCACGGTGGTATCGTTGAGGAAAGCCGGGTCGATGGCCACCTGTACGTAGTAACGGGTAACGTAGGGAATACCACCGTAATTGGGCTGAGCGCAGGTGAGCTCCAGCGAGGTAGCTTTCACCAGGTCATACACATTGTTGGCTGCATTAGCCGGAACGTTGAGCGTGAAGCCCTCCGAAACGTGGCTAAGGTCAAGCGTGGGGTTGGAATCGTCGTCCTTCTCGCAAGCGGAGAAGGTCACCAGTGCTGCCGTGAGCAGGGAGAACATCCAACCTATGTTCAATATCTTCTTTTTCATATTCTTCTGTCGATGGTTAAATCATTGTTGATTGATATATCCGATACCACTCCATTAATAACCGGGGTTCTGGACCAGGGCAGGGTTGCCGGCCACCTCGTCTGCGGGGAGCGGATAGACATTGTAGTGAGAATCGACACCGGTACCGGCAGGCACTGTGCCCTTGAAATCCCACAGGTATTTGCTGGAGGTAAAGCGTCCGAAGCGCACCAAGTCGCTACGACGGCGGCCTTCGAGATAGAATTCGCGGCACCACTCGTCACACAGTATGTCTTCGGTGACCGATGTAAACACCGGTGCATGGGCACGATTGCGCAGCTCGTTGAGGTCGGCCAGCGCCTTGTCGTTCTGTCCCAGACGCCACTCGGCCTCGGCACGGGTGAGGTACATCTCGGCCAGACGGAACAAGGGGATGTCTGTGTCCATGAATGAGGCGTTAGACGGGTTGCTCTGGTCTGCACGCAGGTTTTGCCACTTCACGATAGAGTAGCCATTGAGCCAGCCTGTAATCTGCTTGCCCGGCGATACGGTACGTGTTCCACCACCTACACCGGCGTAGAAGAGGGCGCGGTCGTCGTTGGCAGCGGCCAGAATCTCGGTGGTAGAGCCACCCAGCTGGTTGTCGGCGGCTATCACCTCAGCCTCGGTGCCTGTGGGCAGTTCAGAAGCCTCCAGTTCGTCGGCAGTGGCGGCAGGGCAGTCGGCCGGGTTGTTGAAGAACTTGGCAATGAGGTTCTGACGGGCGAAGATACAGGTCCATACAGCCGATGTGCCCAGGTAAGGCATGCCTGCTCCACGGGTCGCAGCGATGAGGTAGGTAGAGCCAGCGTAGCTCTGGGTCTTCACACCATCTTGGCGGATGGGGAAGATAATCTCCTTCATGGCCTCGGGGTTATAGTCGTTGTCGCCCATAAACACCTGTGCATAGCCCGAATAGCCGTTCTTGGCAGTGCGGCTCAGGTCGTAAGCGCCACAGCTGATTACCTTGTTGCTATAGTCGATGGCCTTCTGGTAATCTTTCACGGCACCATTGGTATAGGCTTCCGCGTTGAGGGCCAGACGTGCGTGCAGGGCATAGGCTGCACCGGCATCGGCACGGCCAAAGTTGCTGCTGTTGTTGTAGGTTCCGGCGGGCTTGAGCTGCGATTCGATCTCGGTCAGCTCCTGGTCGAGCCATGCGTAGAGTTCGGCACCATTCTTATATCCGGCCAACTCGAAGTTGAAGTCGACCTTGAAGGGTCCGGCGTGGAACAGATCCAGGAACTCCCAGTAGTGGAGTGCGCGGAGGAAGCGCACCTCGGCCACGATGTCGTCGTCCATCTTGCCTGTCTGCTCGTAGATAAACTGGTTGAAGAGCGTGATGTTGAAAGCCAAACGCTGCCAAGCCCAGTTCACGCGGGTAGAGCTGGAAGACCAGGCGATATAGGTGAGGGCGGGGATATCCTCATTGTCCTGCCAAGCCCAGATGCACTCGTCGGTGCAGAGCTCCTGCAGGTTGAATATTAGACGCCAGAAGCCAATCTCGCCCTCGTCGCCGCTGATATCGCCGTTGCCATTGGGACCCACCTGGCCGGTTACGGCCAGTGTGGCGTACTGCTTGGCCAGCAGCTCTTGGGGATCGTAGGCGCTGGAGGTGTTGGGGTCGATCGAACTGATGTTCAGATCGTCAGCGCAGGAGGCCAATCCCAGAGCCATCAATCCTGCCACCGCTGTCTTTATAAAGATATGTTTCATAATATATGCTCCTTAATAGTTTTTAGAAATTGAAATTGACACCTAACTGTACGCTCAATGGACGCGGATAGGGATTCCTGTCTACACCAGACGATACCTCGGGGTCGATTCCCTCGTACTTGGTGATGATAAACGGATTCTGTACAGTGGCGTAGACACGGCCGTCGAAGTACTTCTTGCCTGCATATTCGAGCAGCGACGGGAATGTGTAGCCCAGTGTGATGTTGGTACACTTCAAGTAAGAGGCGTTGCGTACGAAGTAGTCGCTCAGGTGGTAGGTGTTGACCGTGGTTCCGGTGAAACCGAGGGCCACTGCCTCTGCCGTGGTGTTGGTGAAAGCGCTGTTGGAGAACAGACCAGAGGTAGAGATAGATGCCTTGCTGTTCAGGAAGTCATAGTACACATAGTTGCCGAACGAAGCGTGGAAAGCGGTACTGAAGTCGAAGCGCTTCCAGATAATCTTGGTCGTGAGACCCATAATCAGCGGAGCAGCCGGGCTCTTGTAGTAGTAGCGGTCGGAATCGTCGATGTTGCCGTCGGCATTGCGGTCTACATAGAGACCCTCGATAGGTTTGCCGGCCTCGTCGTAAACCTGCTGGTAAACGAAGAACGAGTTGACGGGCTCGCCCACCTTGTTGCGCTGGATGCGGGTGTTGTTACCGCCCGAGATGGTGTTGCCGCACCATACCCAGTCTTGGCTACCGGCGTTCAGAGAGGTAATCTCGTTGTGGTTGTAGCCCACGTTGTAAGACAGATCCCATGTGAAATCCTTGGTCACGACGGGCTTCACGTTGAACGAAAGCTCCACACCGTAGTTTTCCAAGTCACCGATATTCTGGAGCGACTGGTCACCGAAGTTGGTAAACGACTGGTTGGCCACCCAGCTCAGCAAGTCTTTGGTCTTGCGGTAGTAACCGTCCACGTTTACAGAGAAGCGACCGTTCATGGCGCTGAAGTCGATACCGGCGTTCCATGTAGTGGTAGACTCCCATGTCAGGTTGGGATTGTAGTCTCCCGGACGTGTGGTGTAATGGTAGTTGTCTCCGAAAGGATACATGGCGTGCTGGTCTGAACGTGTATAGAGCGCTGTATAGTAGAAGTCGTCGATACCATTCTGCTGACCGGTCTGGCCATATCCCAAGCGCAACTTCAACTCATCGAGCCAGTGTGCGTTGCGGAGGAACTTCTCTTTGTTGATCTTCCAAGCCAGTGCTGCTGATGGGAAGTAGCCCCACTTGTGGCCCTTGGCAAAGCGTGAAGAACCATCGGCACGGAATGTACCTGTAATCATGTAGCGGTCGAGCAGTGTATAGTTGATTCGGCCGAAGTAAGAAACCAGGCTGTTGTGGTTGGCCCACTCCTTACCGGGGTCGCTGCGCTTGGTCTGGCCGTCGGTGTAGACCTCCTGCGTGTAGAAGTGTACGCCGTAGCCCACCTCATTGTAACCGGTGCGGTGATAGTGCTGCTGCTCGGCACCGGCCATGATGTCGATGTCGTGTGCGCCGAAGGTGTGGATGTACTGCAGATAGGCGTTGCCCATGATGTTGTACTTCCAAGTCTGCAGGATGCCGTTCCATCCGTAGTAGTTGCTGCCGTAAGAGTACGGAGAGATCTCGTTGGTCTGGGTGGTGGTAGTGTACTGGGCACCCAGGTTGGCATGGATGTGCAGATCCTCGAAACCATGTATCTTATAGTCCATCTCGATGTTGCCCGAGAAGTCGTTGACATTGGCATACATTTTCTGCTGACGGAGCAGCGCCACAGGGTTCTGGGGAGCGTTGTTGTTCTGTACATACTTCCAGCGCGGGTCTACAGGAGACGAACTGGGAGTGAGCCACTGGAAGTAGCCGCCCATAAACTGGTAGTCCTCGCCGTCGTCGCGTACCGGACGGGTGGGGTCCATCGAGAGGGCTGCACCGATGGCACTGCCTGCGTCGGCATAGCGGTTTTTCTCGTACATGTACTTGGCGTTGATATTGAATACCAAGTGGTCCTTGAAGAAACGGGGAGACAGATTGACCGAACCGTTGAAACGACGCATCCAGCTGGTCATCACGATACCGTTGTCGATATCATAGCCCAAGCTCACGCGGTAGGGCATATTCTTCAGACCACCCTGCACGCTGAAGCTCTGGTGAGCCGATACGGCAGTGCGGAAGATCTGATCCTGCCAATCGGTGTCGGCATTGCCGAGCTTGCTGGCATCCAGTCCGTCGATAGAACTGATCAGACTCTTGTACTCGGCGGCGTTGAGCACGTCGTATTTCTTCTGGATGGTAGACACGGTGAGGTCGGCATTGTAAGAGAACATCGGTGCCTGTCCGGCGCGTCCCTTCTTGGTGGTGATGATGATCACACCATTGGAACCGCGTGAACCATAGATGGCAGCCGACGAAGCATCCTTGAGCACGGTGAAGCTCTCGATGTCGTTGGGGTTGATCATGGCAAGGATGTTGCTCATACCCTTCGAGGTTGTGTTGTCTATCTGCAGACCGTCGATCACGTAGAGTGGGTCGTTGGAAGCGCTCATCGACGCACCACCACGGATGCGGATCTGTGCGCCGGCACCCGGTGTACCGCCCGATGTCTGTACGTCTACACCCGCAATCTTACCCACGAGCATATCGGTGGCATTGTTGGTGATACCCTTAGACAGGTCGTCGGGTTTCATGGCCGAAACCGAACCTGTGAGGTCGTCTTTCTTGGCGCGGCCGTAACCGATGACCACCACTTGGTCGAGCACCTTGGCATCGTCTTTCATGGTGACGGTCACCTGTGGAGCTGCTGCCACAGAAACATTCTGGAAACCGATGTAGGAGACAACGAGCTGTGCGCCCTTGTCGGCCTTCACGGTAAAGTTACCGTCGAAATCGGTCACGGCTACACCCTTGCCGCCTACGCTGACAGTGGCACCGATGACGGGTTCGCCAGTAGCATCCTTAACGTGCCCGTTGACAGTAATCTGCTGCGCAAAGGCACTCGCTGAAAGGAGAAGCCCACATAAGAGGGCCAACATCCTTACAGGAAATCTGAATTTTACCTGCTTCATCATTTTTTGGTTTTTAAAGTTATTCTTTTAATTATAGCTTTGTCTGAGTGTCGGTGGCGGATGGTGTTGGCAACCGCTATGCCTTAGAGAGACATCGAGCACTGATAGGGGTGCTCCGATAGTGAATTGATAGATTCTGTCGGCGTTTCAACTTACATTCTATGATGCAAATTTAGTCTGAATACAAGGTCGTTGTGTCTTTTTTTGCGTTAAAATCGTGTTTGTGCAAATGCAAACGTTTGCGCTGTTTGTAACGCTCTTTCTGGCCCAACACCTATTTAATATATACAGTCATTTACTAACTTTGTGCGAAGAAAGCTATATGTCCACTTTGGAAGAGAACTCTCCTATCACAATGAAGGACATCGCCAAGGAGTTTGGCGTGTCTGTCGCTACGGTATCGCGTGCGCTGAGCAACAACAAGCGCATCAGCGAGACTACCCGTGCTGCCATCCAGGCATACGCCAAGGAGCACAACTTCTTCCCCAACATGCTGGGCAAGCAGTTGCGTCTGGTCAAGTCTTCCCCTGTGCATATCATCGGGCTCATCGTGCCGCAGATCAACCATTTCTACTTTTCCAGCATCATTGGCGGTATCGAGGAGGAAGCCAGTGCGCGCGGTTACCAGATCATCGTGGCGCAGAGCAACGAGCAGTACGAGCGAGAGGTGGAGATATGCCGCAACTTCCTGAAAAACAAGGTGGCCGGTGTCATCGTGTCGCAGGCCAAATCCACCCGCCGATATGACCACTTCCAGACCTTGATAGACCAGGGGCTGCCCCTTGTCTTCTTTGACCGCATCTGCACGGGTGTCAATGCCAGCAGGGTGGTGGTGGACGACTATATGGGAGCTTTCACCGCCGTGAGCCATCTGGCCGATACGGGTTGCCGGAGAATCGCTTTTTACGGGTCGCCCATGACGATGGAGATATCCAAAAATCGTTTCAACGGCTACAAAGACGCGCTCTTCAAGCACGGGCTGCCCTACGACGAGTCGCTGATCTATCATTGCGACAACCGGACCGATGCCGAGGCTATCACCCCCGAGGTGCTCAGTGCCGACAACCACCCCGATGCCTTCTTCGCCATCAACGACGACACCGCCATCGGTATTCTCTACACCGCCAAGCGCATGGGATTCAGGGTACCCGAAGACATCTGTGTGTGCGGATTCACCAACGGCGAGCGTTCCCGGGCCTGCGAGCCCATGCTCACCACCGTCGAACAGCGTGGTGTGAGGGTGGGCGAGGAGGCAGCCAACATACTGATCGGCAAGGTGGAGGGACTGATACCCAAGGACAAGGTGGAGCGGCGCGTGGTGCGCACCAAGCTCATCATACGCGGCACCACCCGCGGCTGAGGCGTGTGTGGCTGTAGATTCTCGCCTCATATATATAATAAGGTGTAAGTGGGCTGCCCGATGAGGGCGATGGAGGTGGCTCTCGACGGCTGCCGTGGCACCTGCAACACCTAAAGGTGGCGTTTACGGAGGCTAAACGTGGCATTTACGGGTGCTAAATGCCGCATTTACGAAAACCAAGGTGGCACCTATGGAGTGGAACGAATAGAAAAAAACAAAATATCAATCTCACATGACAAGCAAACCTGACATGAGTTTCTGGAAGCTATGGAACCTTAGTTTCGGCTTCTTCGGCGTACAAATCGCCTATGCGCTGCAGAGCGCCAACATCTCTCGTATCTTCGCCACCCTCGGTGCCGATCCCCACAGTCTCAGTTTCTTCTGGATATTGCCCCCGCTGATGGGTATCCTCGTGCAGCCCATCGTGGGCACGCTCAGCGACCGCACGTGGTGCCGCTTCGGGCGTCGCATCCCCTATCTCTTTGTGGGCGCTGCCGTAGCCGTGCTCGTGATGTGCCTGCTGCCCAATGCCGGCTCCTTCGGCCTGGCTGTGTCGGGAGCCATGATCTTTGGCCTTGTCGCCCTGATGTTTCTCGACACCTCTATCAATATGGCCATGCAGCCGTTTAAGATGCTGGTGGGCGATATGGTCAACGAGCGCCAGAAGGCCAAGGCTTACTCCATCCAGAGTTTTCTCTGCAATGCCGGTTCGGTGGTAGGTTTCGTCTTCCCCTTCTTCTTTACGTGGATCGGTATCAGCAATGTGGCCGAAAAGGGCGTGGTGCCGCAGTCTGTCATCTGGTCGTTCTATATCGGAGCGGCCATCCTTATCCTCTGTGTCATCTACACCACCGCCAAGGTGAAGGAGTGGAATCCGCAGCAGTATGCGGCCTACAACGGCATAGCCCGTGAGCGCGAGGAGGAGAAGGCGGGATGGCTGAAACTGCTCCGCGAGGCTCCCTCCACGTTCTGGAAAGTGGGCTTGGTGCAGTTTTTCTGTTGGGCCGGATTCCTCTATATGTGGAACTATACCACGGGAGCCATCGCCGAGACCGTGTGGTACACCACCGATCCCGCCACGGCCGAGTACCAGGAGGCCGGCAACTGGGTGGGCATCCTCTTTGCGGTGCAGGCTATGGGTAGCGTGGCATGGGCAGTGGTGCTGCCGCAGTTTCGCAATACCAAGCTGGCGTATGCCCTGAGCCTCGTCATCGGAGGCGTAGGTTTCGCGATGGTGCCCTTCCTGCACGACGCTTACCTGCAGTTTATCCCCTTCCTGCTCATCGGTGCCGGTTGGGCAGCCATGCTGGCCATGCCCTTCACGTTTGTCACCAATGCCCTGCAGGGTCGTGGGCACATGGGGGCGTATCTGGGCCTTTTCAATGGCACCATCTGCCTGCCGCAGATTGTCGCCGCACTGTGTGGCGGCATGTTGCTCCATCTGGTGGGCTCGCACCAGAGCAACATGATGATCGTGGCGGGTGTTCTCCTGCTTCTCGGCGCCTTCTGCGTAGGTTTCCTCCGCGAGAAGTAAGGGCTGCCGCGCCCCACGTGCCACTCGTATCCGCCCCTATGGGCTGGATAGTCATATCATTGGAAAGAGAGCCCCAACGGGGCGGCATACGATAGCACAGGGTGCAAACCCTGTGACCAACGGAGCATACATCCCTCGAGCTCTGTAAGAGCGACATATAGCCTTGCTGCTTTTTTATGTCGCTCTTACAGAGCTCATTGCTGTTATGGGTAATTCCTACACACAGGGTTTGCACCCTGTGCTGTAGTGTGTCGCCCCTTCGGGGCTCGCTACTTCAGATGTGTCCCCACCCATCAGTAGAGGGATGGGGTGAGGGCACCACCAGCCCGAAGGGCTATACGTTGGGTAACCGCCGGCAACGCCTGCGGACTACGCTCACGCTCGCTCTCACTTGCCTGGAGGGCAATACTTCCTCCATGCATGACGTACAGCCTTGCAGGCTATTATCTGATTGGGTGCTGCATACCACGGGCTGTTATTGGCTTTGTTTCTGCCCTCACCCTGTTCCGTGTCCTCCGTGAAAAACAGTGGCCTGAAATGCCAACTGGAGTGAGCAAAACGAAACAAAAACGGTACGAATTGTGAAAAACTTGACAAAAAAGAAAAGTTTTTGGACGAATTGGGGACTATCCGCATTTTATTTTGTATTTTTGTAGGCAAATCAGTTGCAGAATACATTTATAATGAAGAAAATACATTTTATCCTACTGGGCTGCTTCTGTGCCCTGACGCTTACTTCTTGCTTTAAGGACGAGGCCCCCAATGCCGAATGCGACATTGTGCGTGCCTGGTTGCATACAGATGACCCTACCGAGATGTTCTACCAGGCCACAGATACGATGGTCAATGTGCTGTACACTGCTACAGACATCAAGTTCACCGTGCGCAGAAAAGCGGACATCACCGCCCTTGCTCCCGAGTTTGAACTGACCGAGGGCGCGACCATCGTGCCCGCGAGCGGCAGTGTGCAGGACTTCAGCCAAGGCCCCGTGCGCTACACGGTAACCTCGCAAGACAAATCGTGGACACGCGACTATCTGGTGTCGTTTAATCCCGTGACCGTCACCCAAAACAGTGAACTCCAGTTCAACTTCGAAGACATGCACCTCGATGACAAGGGCAAGTACTACGTGTGGTGTGAGCAGATGGGCGGAGGTGTGACCGAAGATATCTGGTCTACGGGCAATGCCGGTTTCGGACTCACCAGTAGCAAGGCCGCGCCCGAGGATTATCCCTCGGCCCCCCTCTCCGACGGTTACGATGGCAAGGCTGTGCGCTTGGTAACACGCAGTACGGGTGCGTTTGGCGCTATGGTCAACATGCGTCTGGCGGCAGGCAACCTGTTCTTGGGCGAATTCGACATCAGTCAGGCGCTCAAGGATGCCCGCAAGGCGACCCGGTTCGGTCTGCCTTTTGATATGAAGCCCCTCACTTTCCAGGGCTATTACCGCTACAAGGCAGGCGATAAGTTTCAGAGTGCAGACGGCAACGAGGTGGCGGGCAAGCGCGACCAGGCTTCGGTGTACGCCATCCTGTATCTCAACCACGATGCCGATGGCAATGCGGTGACGCTCAACGGTGACGATGTGCAGTCCCATCCGCTGATTGTGGCCAAGGCCATTGTGCCCGAGTTGCCCGAGACCGACCAGTGGACCGAGTTTAAAGTAGATTTCACTTATGTGAAGGATTTCGATCTCGACATCCTCGACCAGCGCGGTTACAACCTGGCTGTCGTCTTCTCGTCGAGTATCGACGGTGCCTACTTCCAAGGAGCCGTCGGCAGTACCCTCGACATAGACCAAGTGCGGCTCATCTGTGAGACCGTGGAATAATGCAACTCTCAACCCATAGCAACCCATGAAACGAAATATCATAACAATCGCCCTTGCGGCGCTGATGGCGATGCCGGCGGCAGCCATCAACCTCCCCGACAGTCTGAACTATACCGTCCGGCTGGGTTACAACATTGGCGGTACGGCACCCATCGGCATGCCTGCCACCATCCGAAAGATGAACAAATACACGTTTAAGCCCAACTTCTCACTGGGTATCGATGTGCAGAAAGACTTGTGGGGAAAGTGGGGACTGCTCACGGGTATCCACCTCGAGAACAAGGCGATGGAGATAGATGCCACTGTGAAAAACTATCACATGGAGATGGTGCAGGGTGGTGAGCGTCTGGAAGGTATGTACACGGGCAACCTGGTGACCGAGTGCCAGGAGTGGATGCTCACGGTGCCCTTGATGGCTACATGGCGCACGGGTAAGGTGTTGCTCAAGGTCGGTCCCTATGTGTCGTATGTGTCTACGCGCGTCTTTGAAGGCTATGTGTACGATGGCTATCTGCGCGAGGGCGACCCCACGGGTGCCAAGATCGAGATGGGCAATACCGAAGACTCGCGCGCTACCTACGATTTCGGCGACGAGATGCGCCACTGGCAGGTGGGCGTGGACCTCGGTGCCGACTGGCAAATCCACCGCCGTTGGGGTCTGTATGCCGACATCGCATGGGGTGTCACTGGCATACACCGCAGTTCGTTTAAGACCATAGAGCAGACCCTCTATCCCATTTTCGGTACGGTGGGTGTAATCTATAAACTCAAGTAATAGGCAAAGATTCAAAAAGCAATATTAGTTATGAAGAAATTTTTTACACTGATTATGACGGTAGCATGCTCCGCTCTTACAGCATGGGCTACCGATTACACCGGCAACTTGGCTGTGGTGGTGAATGATTCGCCAGCAGATCCACAGCAGACCACTATTATTGTCAACCAGCAGACGGATGGTAAATACGAGTTGCAATTGAATAATTTTTCTTTGGTTGCTGAAGGAGATGAGGTGAATGTAGGAAATATTGTCGTCAAAGATGTAGAGGCACAGACGGTGGGCAATGTTACCAACCTTGTTTCTAAGCAGGTGATAAATATTTCTGCAGGATCTGATAAAAATATTGATTGGTTTGGTCCTTTGCTGGGTGATGTTCCCGTGGAACTGACTGCTACAATAACCGATGGCATTCTTAAAGCGATTATTGATATTCCTTTTGATATTTTAGGAATGAAAATCAAGGTTTTTTTCTCTTCTGCAGTATTCCAAATTCCTAACTCGGATTTTGAATTATTCCATAAAGAGAATAAATTTGATGAACCGAATCATTGGCATTCTTTCGGATGTGCTGTAACTACAATATTGACTTCCTCTGCAAAGAATCAGGAACACACGTTTGTTTCTTCAGAAGTTCGACCAGGCACGACGGGTAAATCTTCCGTCTTGGTAAAAGCAACCAAGATTCTTGGCATCGTTGCGAATGGAACGATAACGACCGGTAGAATGAATGCAGGAAGTGTAACGGCTACCAGCACGGACAATCATGCATTCCTTGATCTCTCTAATACGGATAAGGACAACAATGGAGATCCTTACTATACCGTGTTGAATGGTCGTCCAGACGCAGTAAAGGTTTGGGTGAAATTTAAGCAAGCAACTGCACAAGCCTCTTATCCCTATGCTACGGTGAACGCAGTGATTACGGATGGCACTCGCTATCAGGACCCCGAGGATAA
>SFKY01000034.1 GCA_004554665.1 Bacteroidales bacterium | reverse complement strand
ATATGCGTGGAAAATGTCTGAATATTAAATTTTACTTAGGTATCTGAAACTAATGGAACAAAGTAGCGCCACGAAGAGTCTGAAAGCGGTTTTCAAGCATCAAGCCAAAGACTTCTTCTTCATCACCTTAGGCATATCCATGTATGCGTTTGGGTTCACCGCCTTCATCCTTCCTGAGAAAGTGGTCATGGGAGGAGTAGCCGGTCTCTCGGCATTGATATTCTATGCGTTCAAGATACCACCCGCCCTGTCTATCTGGGTCATCAATGTCAGCCTGTTGCTCATCGCTTTCCGCGCCCTGAGCCGACAGTTCACGCTCCGCACCATCATTGGTGTCACCCTTTTGTCGCTCATCATCGGTGCCATGCAACCCTTTTTCGAACACTACCCCGTCATCACAGCGGGCGAAGACAAGTTCATGCACGTGTTGATAGGTGGTGTATTGTGCGGCGGTGCCTTAGGCATCGTCTTTAGCCACAACGGATCCACTGGAGGCACCGACATCATCATGGCCATCCTCAACAAGTACTTCCGCATGAGTTTCGGACGGGCCATGCAGTTTATCGACATCACGATTATATCGTCCTCTTACTTACTCTTCCACAGCACCGAACTCATTGTTTACGGCATCGTGTTCACCCTGTTCGCCAGCTACGTTTGCGACTACATCATTAACGGTACCCGACAGACGGTGCAGTTTATCATCATCTCCAAGGAATACGAGCGAATAGCCAACACCATCAACCAGGATGTACACCGCGGCGTGACGCTCATCGAGGGAAAGGGATGGTACTCCAAGAGCGATGTCAACATATTGATTGTGATGGCACGCAAATACGAGTCGCAAGACGTGTTCAACTATATCAAGATGATCGACCCCGAAGCCCTTGTCTCGCAGATGCAATGCCACGGCGTGTTCGGTAAAGGCTTCGACAACTTCAAGTAATGTTTTACCGCCAGCCCCCTCATCCTTCGGGGGTGGCACAAATTACTCTTCACATGAACGGAATGATATTGGGATTGCTGATTCCTGTACTGGGAACGGTTTTAGGTTCAGCCTTTGTCTTCACGATGAAGCACGATATGAACCCACGGGTACAGAAGACCCTGCTGGGATTTGCCTCCGGCGTGATGGTGGCCGCCTCGGTCTGGTCGTTGCTGCTGCCCAGCATTGGCTTCATGAGCCACACCGAGGGCATCGCCCAAGTCCTTCCCGCAGCCATCGGTTTTGTATTGGGCATGGGATTTCTCCTTGCCATCGACCACTTTACCCCACACCTGCATATAGATACTGACAAGCCCGAGGGGCCACGCAGCCGGCTCTCGCGCACGGCCATGCTCTCGCTGGCTGTCACCATCCACAACCTGCCCGAGGGTATGGCAGTGGGTGTGGTCTTAGCCGGCGCTGCCGAGGGAAGCATGGGCATCGACACCATGGCAGCCATCGCCATGAGCGTGGGCATCGCCGTGCAGAATATCCCCGAGGGAGCCATCGTCTCCATGCCGTTGCGGGCAGCAGGCAATAGCCGTATGCGCTCCTTCCTGTTGGGAAGCCTGAGCGGCATCGTCGAGCCCATCGGCGCCGTCATCGTCATCCTGCTCACCGCATGGCTCACCCCACTCATGCCTTACACCTTGGCGTTTGCAGCCGGTGCCATGCTCTACGTAGTGGTAGAAGAACTCATCCCCGAAGCTGCCGAGGGCGAGCACAGCAACCTGAGTACCGTGGGATTTGCCGTAGGTTTTGTACTGATGATGGTATTGGACAACGTTTTCGGATAACCCACGCCCCCCCCTTACGCGCTGTCGCGCATCTGCATGAGCAGTTGCCGTTGCCGCTCGCTGAGCTGTGTAGGCAACTGCACATGATAGGTGATGATCAGGTCACCCTTTACACCGCCCATAGCGTTTCCCTTGCCACGCAGCCGCACCTTGGTACCGTTTTGCGTAAGCGGTTTTACCTTGAGTTTCAGGCGTGAGCCGTCGCCCAACTGTACCATTACTTCACCGCCTAAGAGGGCCGTGTACATATCTATCTCCACCTTGGCCTCAGCCTCTCTTGGCGACCGCGAGGAGCAATGTGCCCCGGCCTGCCTGCCCATGCCTCCGAAAAGGTCTTGGAAGAAGCTTGAGAAGCCGCCACCACCTGTGAATCCACTGAAGTCGAAGCCTTCAAAGGGCTGTCCACCACCCCATTGTGCACCACCATGACCACCACCCTGCCCAAAGGTGTCAGCCTCGCGCCAGTGCTGGCCATACTGGTCATATTTCTTCCGCTTCTCCGGATCGCCTATCACCTCGTAGGCCTCGTTCAAGGCCTGGAACTTGGCCTTGGCCTTGGGGTCATTGGGGTGCAAATCGGGGTGAAACTGCTTGGCGCGCTTACGGTAAGCAGCCCGCACCTCGTCTTGCGGGATGTTCTTGTCTACACCCAGAATCTTGTAATAATCAATGAATGCCATAATCTGTTTCCTCCGTTTCTTTGATTTTTTATAAATTTGCCAGCAAAAATCGTGCCTAAACCATCTATAATTTGTAATTTTGCAATACAAATTATTCATCTGACAGTATGAAACAGCTTATTGCGGCATGCCTGTTGTCGCTAACTTATAGTATATCGGTTATGAGCCAGAGCAAGACCATCCAACTGAGAGTAATAGAGACCAGCGACGTGCATGGCAGTTTTTTTCCTTACGATTTTATCAACCGTAAGCCCAAAGCCGGAAGCATGGCCCGCGTGAGCAGTTATGTCAGACGGCTGCGCGAGGAGTATGGAGACCGGCTGCTGCTCTTGGACAATGGCGACATCCTGCAGGGCCAGCCCGTATGTTACTATTACAACTACATAGACCGCAACGCCACCAACATAGCTGCCGAGGTCACCAACTATATGGGGTACGATGCCCAGACCCTGGGCAACCACGATGTGGAGACGGGGCACAGCGTCTATGACAAGTGGATAGCCGAAAGCCGATGCCCCATGCTGGGTGCCAACGTGACAGACACCCAGACAGGACAGCCCTACCTGAAACCCTACGCCGTCATCGAGCGCCAAGGTGTGCGCATTGCCATCCTCGGCCTCATTACACCCGCCATCCCCAACTGGCTTTCGGGCAACCTGTGGAGCGGACTGCGGTTCGACGACATGGTGTCTGCGGCACGCCTGTGGATGGAGCGTATCCGGCGCGACGCGCATCCCGACGTGGTCATCGGCCTCTTCCATAGTGGCAAGCAGGGAGGCATCACCACCCCAGCCTATGAGGAGAATGCGGCGCTGCGGGTGGCGCGCGAAGTGCCAGGATTCGATCTGGTACTCTTCGGCCATGACCACACGCCCTACGCCGGCACCATCACCAGTGCCGACAACCGGCAGGTGGTATGTCTCGATCCGGCCAACGATGCCTACCAAGTGGCCGATGCCACCATCACTATCACCCGATCTGAAGAGGGTACGGCGACCAAGGTACACGGCCAACTGGCCGATGTGCGCCACGAACCCATCGACGAAGACTTCATGGCACACTTCGCCAAGCACATCAAGCGCGTCAGCAAGTTTGTGGACAAGCGTATCGGGCGGTTCAAGCACACCATCTCCACCCGCGACTGCTACTTCGGCTCGAGTGCTTTCAACGATCTCATCCTCAATCTCGAACTCCAGATTACGGGAGCCGACATCGCGTTCAACGCCCCACTCTCTTTGGATGCCCAGATAGAGGCGGGCGACGTACATGTAAGCGACATGTTCAATCTCTACAAGTTTGAGAACCAACTCTACGTGATGCGGCTCACCGGCGAGGAGATACGCCGCCATCTGGAGATGAGCTACGACCTGTGGGTCAACACCATGCGTAGCCCCGACGACCATCTGCTCCTGCTCAGCCAGCGCACCCGCAACGACCAGCAGAGGATGGGCTTCCAGAACTTCTCTTTCAATTTTGACAGCGCGGCAGGCATAGACTACGAGGTGGACGTGACGCAGGAAAACGGCCACAAGGTAAGAATACTGCGGATGAGCGACGGCCGCCCCTTCGACCCCGACAGATGGTATCGTGTGGCGGTCAACAGTTATCGCGGCAACGGTGGCGGCGAACTGCTGACGCGGGGTGCAGGCATCCCGCAAGACAGCCTGGAGAGCCGCATCGTATGGCGTAGCGAGCTCGACCAGCGCTATTACCTCATGCAGGAAATCAAACGGCAGCGCACACTGGATCCCAAACCCAACCACAACTGGCGTTTCGTGCCCGAAGCATGGGTGGAAGCGGCCGCCAAGAGAGACTATGAACTGCTGTTTGGCATCTCTAAAAACGAAGAAAAATGACCCTCAAATATTGGTTTATATTCTATCAGGACAGCATCGTCATGCAGCAGCTGCCCGACGGCACATGCACCATCCCCTACACGGCAGAGCCACCCGTTGCCCTCGGCCCAGAGAGCCACATCCTTACCATATCGCCGATGGACGACGGCACGCCCGTGCGTGCCTACAGCATCGGCACACCCCTCTCCCCTGGTCAGCCGTATATCACCTGCCGTCTGCGGCAGTCTTACTATCACTTGCCCACCCATCTTTACCTCAAGGCCGGCAAGTGCCGCGAGCTGCTCTACTGGGACGAGCATACACACTACTGTGGGGTTTGCGGGGCTCCGATGGAGATGCACACCGACATCTCCAAGCGCTGCACCCAGTGTGGGCAAGAGGTGTGGCCGCAGTTGGCCACGGCCATCATCGTGCTCATACATCGTGGAGACGAGGTGTTGCTGGTGCATGCACGCAACTTTCAGACCGACTTCTACGGTCTGATAGCCGGATTTGTAGAGACCGGGGAGACGCTCGAAGAGGCTGTCTACCGTGAAGTAATGGAAGAGACGGGGCTGAAAATCAAGAACTTGCGCTATTGGGCCTCGCAGCCGTGGCCATTTCCGTGCGGACTGATGGTGGGATTTTTCGCCGAATACGACAGTGGCGAGCTCCATCTCCAAGACAGCGAACTCAGTAAGGGTGCATGGTTTCACCGCAAGCACCTGCCCACCATTCCCGAGAAACTGTCGCTCGCCCGCAAACTTATCGACCACTGGCTCCAGTCGTTCGAACCGGAAGACCCTCGCTGACCCTC
The DNA here is from genome assembly GCA_004554665.1 of Bacteroidales bacterium. Classification (GTDB taxonomy): domain Bacteria; phylum Bacteroidota; class Bacteroidia; order Bacteroidales; family Bacteroidaceae; genus Prevotella. The sequence continues at coordinate 18,623 of SFKY01000034.1, read as the reverse complement.
ATTCCCCTCCCCGTATAGCATCCCCATCGTCGTCAGGCCATTTGGCAGCCCCAGTGACCACGTTTCATCACCGTATCGCAGCTGCCGTACGACCGTATTCCATTTGCCATACGGGCGTATCGCAACTGCAATACGCCCGTACACCAGTTGCGATACGGCCGCTAAAGACCCTATTTGCCCAAAGGAAAAGGCCATTTGGGGGAGCGCCTGTATATATTTCCAGATGATTTGAGAAGTCGCACCCTCTGATACCCTCATCCTATCCTTCTCCCACGGGGCGATGGAAGTCTTGCCTCACCCCGTGTTATTGTATTGAATAGTAAAGATATGGCAGGAATACCCTCGCCCCGTGGGAGAGGGACAGGGTGAAGGCATCAGAGGGATAGGGTGCATCAAAATTCTTTCCTCACAACTTTTGTGATTGATTTAGGTTCTACAAATGCGATAGATTGACGGCAAAACCGTATCTTTGCCAAAAGAGATTGTATCACCTGTGACCAAACTGAAATACCACACAATATGAGTGAAGAATACTACGAGGATGAGTATGAGGACTACTCTGACAATCTATGACGACGCTTACTGCGAAGGTTATAAAGACGGACTGGTAGAGGACATGGACTACACCGAAGCATACGAAGACGCTGAGTATGACTGCATACACGACGAGGACGATGAGCTTGGTTATTCGCATGCCTTGTCTGCTGTTGACGAAAGCAGGACAACTCGGCCAATCCATCGAATCGGTCATTAGCGTTGTGATGATAACAACTCTTGTTTTTGAACGAAAGTTTGTTTGCGCATAATAGTCTAATGCCCGATTTGGGTTAAAATATGATGGATTAAACCATTTATGTCTAAAGAAATCAGATTTGTTTCCAACAATGCATTAAATTTGCATCGTTTTAGAAACAAAATCATGGTTGGGTATTTGGAATTTAAAGAACGCCGAGAGAACTTAACTCCTTCCAGCGATAATTGAAAAAATATAATCCTTGGATTGTGCAAAAAACGCACATACCAATAATAAAAACGCAATAGATATGCAAGACTTTGCAGCCATAGATTTCGAGACGGCCAACAACCATCGCTCGTCGGTCTGCTCGGTTGGCGTAGTAATAGTGAGAAGTGGGGAGATAGTGGATAAGTTCTATTCCCTCATCAAGCCCGAGCCGGAGTATTATAACTACTGGTGCAGCCAGGTACACGGCCTGTGCGCTGAAGACACGGAGCATGCGCCGGTCTTTCCTCATGTGTGGAGGCAGATAGAACCTCTTATCGAAGGTTTGCCATTGGTGGCCCACAACAAGGCATTCGATGAAAGCTGTCTGAAGGCCGTCTTCCGTGTCTATCAGATGGATTATCCCGACTATAAGTTTTACTGTACTTGCATCGCCTCACGCAAGCGTTGGCCGGGTGGGCATCACAACCTCGACATTATTGCTGCCCGCTGTGGGTATGACCTAAAACAGCATCACCATGCCTTGGCAGATGCTGAGGCCTGTGCGGCTATTGCATTGGAGATATTATGATGACCCCTGTATTTACAATATGATAATGGTATTTATGCCAACAACACTTATCATTTTGCTTTTTCATAGATTGCAGTCCGATAAAACTTTTTGGGGGGTCAAGGCAAAAAGTTTTATCGGACTAATAATATCGATTACAACCGTGACACAGCCTCGCGCAGTTGGTTCATGGCTTGTGCAAGCGTGGCGCGCGGCGTGGCCACATTCATGCGCATAAAACCCTCGCCGCCAGGACCGAACATCTCGCCATCGTTGAGGGCAAGGCCTGCTTGCTCTACAAAAAGGTCGACCAGTTGGTCATGTGTGAGCTTGAGTCCACGGCAATCCATCCAAACCAAGAACGAGGCTTGTGGACGCAGTGGCTTGATGGCGGGAATGTGCGCACGGCAATAGTCTTCTACGTAGCGAATGTTGTCCTCGACATAATGGAGCATCGCCCTACGCCACGCATCGCCCTCACGGTATGCCGCAATGGTCGCGATGGGCGCAAAGATGGTAGGTTCGTCCATTTCATTGGCCTTGAGCCATGAAAAGAACCGGGCTCGGATGGCATCGTCGGGCACAATGGCATAAGAACTGACGATACCGGGGATATTGAACGTCTTGGAAGGGGCACCAAAGGTGATACTGCAATGGGCTGCCGTGTCTGACGCCATCGCAAAGGGAGTATGTTTGGCATCCCAAAGCGCCATGTCGCAGTGTATCTCATCCGATATGACCAGTATGTGTCGGGAAGCGCAAAAATCGGCCAATCTTGCCAGCGTCTCCTTGTCCCACACGATGCCGGCTGGATTGTGGGGATTGGAGAGAATCAGCAGCTTACAGCGGTCATCGACCACCTCAGCCAGATTGTCGAAATCCATTGAGTAGCTACCATCTTCATGGGCGCGAAGCGGATTGTACACTATCTCCCGCCCATTGCCCTGTGGCGTAATGCGGAAAGGATGATAGACAGGCGGCTGAATAATGACTTTGTCACCAGGCTGGGTAAACACGTTGACCACCATGCCTATTCCCTTTACGATGCCGGGAATGTAAGCGAGCCATTCGCGCTTCACGTCAAATCCGTGGTGGCTCTTCAGCCACGTCATCACAGTGGGCCAATAATCGGCCGGTTCTACCGTGTAGCCAAAGAGTGAATGTTGCAGACGCTTACGCAAAGCATCAGTAATAAACGCAGGTGTCTCAAAATCCATATCTGCCACCCAGAGTGGCAAAAGGTCTGCACGGCCGTAGCGCTCGCCGAGCACATCGGTCTTCAATGCGCCAGTGCCATGACGGTCTATCACTTTGTCAAAATCGTATGTCATAGGTATTCTTGTTGATAGTCATTCTCCACATGCCTGACAGAGGTCGGCAAACAGGTCGTCTACATCTTCCAATCCCACGGACAGGCGCACGGTGGTATCGAGTACATCCATTGCAGCGCGCTCCTCATCACTGAAATTGCCGAAGATGGTGCTGGCAGGATGGATGGCCAGTGTGCGGTTGTCGAACAAGTTGGTAGCGCGGCGTACCAACTGCAGACGGTTGATGAAACGGTAGCAGGCATCGCGGTCTGCCAAGTCGATGGTGAGCATGGCACCCGACGTAGAGCCAAACTGTCGGCGAGCCATCTGGTAATAAGGATTGTCTTCCAAACCTACATACCCTACCCTTTGCACGGCTTTCAGTTGGCGCAAGCGTCTGGCCAATTCGAGTGTGTTAGCCGACTGCACCCGATAGCGCGCGTCAAGCGTCTCAAACCCAATGGTCTGCATATAGGCCACATGCGGTGTCATATAGGCTCCGAAATTGAAGAGCATTTCATTCTTCATCCTTACGGCAAAGTCACGCGCCGTGTCATAGCAGATGACCAGTCCGCCCAGAGTGGTGGCACCACCAGAAAGATACTTGGTGCTCGAAACCACCTCTATATCTACGCCCAAAGCATGCGAAGAGAACTCAGTAAAGGGAATGACCGTGGTGTCGGCCACCAAAGGAACACCATGACGATGAGCTATTTCGGCCAAAGCAGCAAGGTCGGCCACCTCCATCTGCGGATTGGTGATGATTTCCAAGAACAGACAGCAGGTGTTGTCGTCTATACGGCGCTCCACCTCTGCAAGATCGAGAAGGTCGCAGGTGCGTGCCTCGACACCAAAGCGTGTAAGGCTCTGGGTAATAAGCGAAAAGGTGTTGCCAAACATGTGTCGTGAAGTGACAATGTTCTTGCCCGCCCCTGCCAATGCCAGCAAGGTACCGCTGATGGCAGCCATCCCCGACGACATGGCCACTACGGCGTGTGCTCCCGTCACCGCTTTTACCTTGTCTTCAAAATAAGTAACTGTAGGATTCATGACCCTGGAATAGTCGGGAGCTATCACGCGCCCTGTGAAGGCGTCGGCCATATCGGCTGCTGTATCAAACTCATAAGCCGCCGTATGATATACGGGCATGCTCAGAGCTCCATAAGCATCACGACGGCCAAACGGCGTATCTATCGCCTTTGTCTGATTTTTCATTTTAAATCTTTTAGCTAATAATTCGATTCTGCAAAATTACTTCTTTTACCGCTTATTTATTCCGTTTTTATTGAAAAAATTGCAGGTGTCACATAAATTTGTTGCTGGAAGCAAGAACAGGAAATCAATCTGATACTTTTGCATCACCATTCTTGCCACAAAGTATCAAAAAAGAAAGACGGCTCAAGCCTTAGCCCTACTGTCGGGCTAAGGCTTGAGCCGATTATAAAATGTAGAAAGACTTGGCCGGGGGACTCCCATACGCACCAAAAAGTCGAGATCTTCGCGCGCCTCTTCCCTACGGCCAAGAATGAGATAGAGGTCTATACGATTGACGCGATAATCCACATTGCGGCTATCTCGCTTAATGGCTTCACCATAATCGTAGATAGCCAATTCGTACATTTTCCGCTCGCGTTCCATACCGCCTCGTGCCGCATAGGCAAGGGCACTGTCAGGATATTGGTTGACCAATCTATTGATCTGGTCCATCGCTTGGGTGAACCGATTATCCTTTTGGTTCAACAGCGCCAGCCCCAACTGCGCTTCAAAGTTGCCAGGCACCAATGTGAGCAGATGCTCATAATCAAGGCGGGCGAAATGGTAACGGTTGAGCCGCTCATTGACATAAGCCCGATAATAGAGGGCTGCGATATTGGTGGGCTGAAGACTCAATGCTTTGTCGTATTCATCCTTGGCATAAGTCCATTCGCCCAACTGCAGGTTCCATGAGGCTTTTTTAAGCATCAGATCGACCGAATCGGGATGGAAAGACAGCTCTCGTGCTGCCGCCTTCAAGCTGTCTCTCATTTCCTTGGTCGTCTGCGCCTGCGTAGTCGACAATCCCAATATGACCAACCACAGGAAGAGGCTACGCATCATGCCTTACGGATATAGTCGGCTATCCACTCTCCCACCTCCTTGGTACCATAAGCTGCGCCACCCTCAACTTGAATCTCGGGCGTGCGGACATTGGCGGCCAGACTGGCATCAACAGCTTTTCTTACAAGGGCACCCTCGGCCTTGAGGTCGAAATATTCAAGCATCATAGCTACCGAAAGAATCTGGGCAATGGGGTTGGCAAGGTTTTTACCTGCGGCCTGCGGCCAACTGCCGTGTACCGGCTCAAATACAGGTGTGTGTTCTCCCGTCGAGGCAGAGGGCAGCAAACCCATCGAACCGCTGATGCAACTTCCCTCATCGGTAAGGATATCGCCGAATGTGTTCTCGGTAACCATTACATCGAAGAACCTTGGATCTTGGATCATACGCATCGCAGCATTGTCCACAAACATATAGTCTACCTGTACATCAGGATATTGGGGCTCCATCTCCTTGGCAATCTGTCTCCAAAGACGAGACGAAGCCAGCACGTTGGCCTTATCCACAACGGTAAGATGGTGTTGGCGCTTGCGGGCATAGTCAAATCCCACACGCAAGATACGCTCTATCTCTGGGCGGGTATAGATATTGGTATCGTATGCCTTGTCATTGTCCTGATATTTCTCCCCAAAATACATGCCACCCGTAAGTTCGCGGATGCAAATGAAGTCGGCACCTTTAATCAGTTCGTCTTTAAGAGGCGATTTGTGGAGCAGACACTCGAAGGTCTGTACCGGACGAATGTTGGCAAAAAGTCCCAGTTTCTTGCGCATGGCAAGCAATCCTTGTTCCGGACGCACTTTGGCGGTAGGATCATTGTCGAACTTGGGGTCACCAACAGCTGCAAACAGCACAGCATCAGCTTCCATACAGGTCTGGAAAGTAGCTTCGGGGAACGGGTCGCCCACCTCGTCTATGGCATGTGCACCACACAGTGCCTCGGTGTAAGTCACCTCATGCCCATACTTGGCTGCTACAGCATCCATCACAGCCACACCCTGCTTCATAATCTCTGGCCCGATTCCGTCACCGGGCAACACAGCAATCTTCAACTTCATGTTATTCTTATTCTTCTATTATGTTCAACATTTTGAATGTCGCCTTGATGGCCGCCTCAGTCTGGTCTGCATCAAGGCCTTTGGTCTTCAGCACCCTATCATCGCTCCTCCATGTAATAACCGTCTGCACCAATGCATCCGTGCGGCCTCCAGGCGGGATAGTCACAGCATAGTTGGCCAGCAAGGGGAATGTCCGATTCAGATTCTCGCGGTAAATCTTTCTCAATGCCCGCATAAAAGCGTCATATTGACCATCTCCCGTACTGTCGGCCTCGTACTGACGACCATTAATCTCAACCTTGATACTGGCAAGAGGTTTCAATCCATAGCTGGTGCAAACCATGTAGCTCAGCAATTTCACCTTGTCTTCCGGCACATCATGCTTGAGCACATCACTCACAATGAACGGCAAGTCCTCTTGTGTCACCAGTTCTTTCTTGTCGCCCAATTCAGTGATGCGTTGGGTCACTTTCTTGGTCTGCTCAGGCGTCAATTCCAGCCCAAGTTCCTCCAGATTCTTGGCAATGTTAGCTTTTCCACTGTTTTTGCCCAGCGCATACTCACGCTTACGGCCGAAACGCTCAGGGACAAGGTCATTGCAATACAGATTATCCTTATTGTCTCCATCTGCATGCACTCCAGCCACTTGGGTAAAGACATTCTCACCCACAATAGGCTGATTAGAGGCGATGGCAATACCGCTATAGCTCTCAACAAGACGGCTCACATCATTGAGTCGACTCTCGTCGATATTGGTATTGGCATGGAACTGGTCTTTCAGAATCACCTGAACGCTGGCCAGAGGTGCGTTGCCGCAACGCTCGCCAAGTCCGTTGACTGTCACATGCAATCCTCGACAACCGCTCAAAACGGCAGCCAACGAATTGGACACCGCCAAATCGTAATCATTATGGGCATGAAAATCGAAATGCTTGTTAGGATAACGTTTCAGCATCTTACGCATATACTCTACACACTGCAACGGATTAAGTATACCAAGCGTATCCGGCAACATAAATCGACGTATCGGAGCTTGGTTAAGACGGTCCATCAACTGATACACATAGTCAATGCTGTCTTTCATGCCATTGCTCCAATCCTCCAAATAGATATTGGCCTGCATACCAAGCTTGTCTACATAATCGAGCACACGAAGGATATCGTCGGCATGCTCATCAATCGACTTATGGAGTTGCTGTTCACAATGCTTCCTCGAACCTTTTGCCAAAAGATTGATTACCCGTCCACCGCAGTCGTGAATCCAATCCACCGACTTGTTGCCATCGACGAATCCCAGCACTTCTATCTTCTCGATGCCACCCGTGCGGTCGGCATAGTTGCATATCATCTTGACAGCATCGCGTTCACCCTCAGATACACGGGCCGAAGCTACCTCCACGCGATCCACCTTGATATCCTGCAACAGCATGCGGGCTATCATGAGCTTCTCATGCGGCATGAACGACACGCCGCTGGTCTGCTCGCCATCGCGCAGGGTACAGTCGAGTATCTCGATGGTAGGGGCTATATGCCTATACGAACCTACTTGTTGCGCAGTTCCCATTCTTCGATCTTTGCTTGGTTCTGAACCAAAAAGTCTATGTCATCGAGCCCGTTCATGAGACAATGCTTCTTATAGCCATTGATGTCGAAATGCTCGCTCTTCCCGGTCTTGAGATTGGTGACGGTCTGGTTGGGCAAATCCACCTTGACCTCTGTCTGATGATCTGCGGCTATGCTATCGAACAACTCTTGCAAGAATTGCTCCGAAACAACCACAGGCAACACAAAGTTGTTGAGCTCGTTGTTTTTATGAATGTCTGCAAAAAACGAACTAATGACAACTCTGAAACCATAGCCTGCAATGGCCCATGCCGCATGCTCCCTACTGGAACCAGAACCGAAATTCTTGCCAGCCACAAGGATGCAACCCGAATAGGAAGGGTCGTTGAGGACGAAGTCTTCCTTCAAGGAGCCGTCCTTGTTATACCGCCAATCCCGGAATAGGTTGTCACCAAAACCTTCCTTGTCGGTAGCCTTCAGGAAACGTGCAGGGATAATCTGGTCTGTATCTACATTCTCCAAAGGAAGAGGAATACACGTACTTACTATTATATCAAACTTCTGTTTCATGTCTACATCACTTTTTTACATCAATTCTCTTGGATCGGTAATCACACCTGTCACGGCTGCGGCAGCAGCCACCAATGGCGAAGCGAGGATGGTACGCGAACCGGGACCCTGTCTGCCTTCAAAATTTCGGTTGCTTGTCGACACGGCATACTTGCCGGCCGGCACCTTGTCGTCATTCATAGCCAGACAGGCCGAGCAACCGGGCTGACGCAGCTCAAAACCGCCCTCTGCCAACACGCGATCGATACCCTCTTCGCGGATTTGCTTGTCCACCGCCCATGATCCGGGCACCAGCCAAGCCACCACATGCTCCGCTTTCTGTCTTCCTTTCACCAGAGAAGCAAAAGCACGGAAGTCTTCGATACGGCCATTGGTGCAGGCTCCGAGGAACACATAGTCTATCTGCTTGCCCAGCAAGGTCTCTCCTGGAGCGAATCCCATATAGTCGAGCGACTTGAGGAACGAGGCTTTGCCAGCATCATCTATTTGGTCGATGGCAGGAATGGCTTCTGTTATGCCGATGCCCATTCCCGGATTGGTGCCATAGGTGATACGGGGCTCAATGTCGGCCGCATCAAAGTTCAACTCCTTGTCAAACACTGCATCATCACCGCTCTTGAGCGTTTGCCAATAGGCCACCGCCTTGTCCCAGTCCTCACCCTTAGGTGCATATTCACGACCCTTGATGTAGGCAAATGTCGTCTCGTCTGGAGCGATAAAACCTCCACGCGCACCCATTTCTATTGACAGGTTGCAGAGCGTGAGCCTACCCTCCATACTCATAGCTTTGACCACCTCACCGGCATATTCCACAAAATAGCCAGTGGCACCCGATGTCGTGATCTGCGACATCAGATACAGAGCCACATCCTTGGCTGTGACACCCTTGCCCAGCTGACCATTGATATTGATACGCATAGACTTGGGCTTCTGCTGCAAGATACACTGCGAAGCCATCACCATCTCCACTTCGCTGGTTCCGATACCGAAAGCCACAGCGCCCACGGCACCGTGGGTAGAAGTATGCGAGTCTCCGCATACGATGGTCATACCCGGCAGCGACAGTCCCTTCTCCGGACCCACCACATGGATGATGCCATTGTCCTTGCTGTTCATCTTAAACTCTCTCAGGCCGAAATCTTCGCAGTTTTTGTCCAATGTGTCTACCTGCTTTCTGCCAATCGGGTCTTCGATGGGCTTGTCCTGGTCATGTGTTGGGATATTGTGGTCTGGCATACAGACAATCTGTGATGGCCTAAAGCACTTCAGTCCGCGCTTGCGCATGTCTTCAAATGCCTGAGGAGAAGTCACCTCGTGGCAATACAAGCGGTCTATGTACAACTGTGTAGGGCCGTCGGTGACTATTTGGACGGCATGCTTGTCCCAAATCTTATCAAACAGTGTGTTCATTTTCTGAATTTATTTATACAGTCAATATATGCTTCTACCGAGGCGGTCACGATGTCGGTGTTGGCACCGAATCCATAATACACGTTTCCGTCGTGCTCCACCTGCATGTGTACCTTGCCCACGTCGTCGGAACCCTTGCTGATGGCTTGGATGGTAAACTCCTTCAGCGTCATCTGCTTGGTGATGATCTTCTTTAGTGCCTTGATGGCAGCATCCACGGGACCGTTGCCCGATGAAGCATCCTCAAACTTCTGCCCGCTGATGTCCAGTCCGATACTTGCCACGCTCTTCACACCCTTACCGGTAGTCACTTGCAGATAATCGAGCTTCACGGCATGGCCTTCGGCGGTATCGGCACCAGCCAGCATCAGGATATCGTCATCGGTAATCTCTTTCTTCTTGTCAGCCAACTTGAGGAACTCACGGTAGAGTTTGTCCAGACGGGCCTCATCGGCCACATCCACGCCGTTGACATGCAGCCTGTACTTCAGTGCTGCCCTACCCGACCGTGCTGTCAATACAATGGCATTGTCGTCCAGACCCACGTCCTTGGGGTCGATAATCTCATAGGTCTGCACATTTTTCAGCACGCCATCCTGATGGATACCGCTCGAATGGGCAAAGGCGTTGCGTCCCACGATAGCCTTGTTGGGCTGTACGGGCATGTTCATGAGGCTCGACACCATGCGCGAGGTAGGATAGATCTTGGTGGTGTTGATATTGGTCTCGATGTCCAGTCCCTTATGGCACTTGAGTATCATCGCGATTTCCTCCAAAGAGGTGTTGCCGGCGCGTTCGCCGATACCGTTGATGGTCACCTCCACCTGGCGGGCACCTCCCAGTACACCGCTTAGTGTGTTGGCCGTAGCCATCCCCAAGTCATTGTGGCAGTGGGTAGAGATGATGGCCTGATCGATATGGTCCACATGCTCCTTCAGATAACTGATTTTGGCCCTGTATTCCTCCGGCAGACAGTAACCTGTGGTGTCCGGAATGTTCACCACCGTGGCACCGGCCTTGATGACGGCTTCCACCACACGGGCCAGATACTCATTGTCCGTACGTCCAGCATCCTCGGCGTAAAATTCCACGTCCTCCACATACCGCTTGGCATATTTCACGGCAGCCACAGCACGCTCAATGATTTCCTCCCGGTTCGAGTTAAACTTGTACCGGATATGGCTGTCGCTGGTACCGATACCCGTATGGATACGTTTGCGCTTGGCATATTGCAGCGACTCAGCAGCTACATCGATATCTTTCTCCACGGCCCGTGTAAGGGCACAGATAGTGGGCCACGTCACGGCCTTGCTTATCTCTATCACCGAATTGTAGTCTCCTGGAGACGATATGGGGAATCCCGCCTCTATCACATCCACACCCAACTGCTCCAGCTGCTTGGCCACCTGAATCTTTTCCACGGTGTTCAACTGGCATCCAGGCACCTGCTCGCCGTCACGAAGCGTGGTATCGAATATAAAAAGTCTGTCGCTCATATATACCTATTTTTATTATTATACATTCCATTCTATCTCTCTGACATAAAAAAAGCCTTTCTCACTTTTGTGGAAGTGGAAAGGCTTCATATCAGATGCAACGCCTACGCATACATACACACCTTGTCACTTCCACCTACATGATGCAGTCGAATTCGGATAATAATGCTCAATATACCGTTTAGCGTCGTCATTGTCATTTCTTTGTTGCTTTTTGATGAATTTAGTGCTGCAAAGGTAACAAATTACTATGATTCTCACAAATAATTTGTTAGTTTTCTTCCACCACCACTTTCACTTTATCCGAATTTGCATCCTGTTTCCGTCGATTTTACAGCTTTTCCACACAGTTTTGTTAGAACGGGGCTGGTACATCCGGCGGCAAAGGAAGGGCATCAAACGGGTCATCGCCGCCGTTCATGCGGCTACCGATAATCTCTCCCCCACCCACAGGAGCGGCATGCACCGACATCTCATCCGGGTTCTGGAACCGCGTGTACTCACCCCTAAAGGTGAGCAGCACATCGCCTGTGGCTCCCTTACGATGCTTGGCGATGATAATCTGTGCCATGCCATGCAGGTCGTTTCCTTTCTCGTCTTGATAGATATGGTAATACTCGGGACGATGTACAAAGAGCACCATGTCGGCATCCTGCTCGATGGCTCCCGATTCACGCAGATCGCTCAACTGGGGACGCTTTCCCTCCAGACCCTCACGGTTTTCCACCGTACGGTTGAGCTGCGAGAGCGCCAGGATGGGGATATCCAGTTCCTTGGCCAACCCCTTCAGCGAGCGCGAGATGGTAGAGACCTCCTCCTGACGGCTGCCAAATTTCATACCATTGGCATTCATCAGCTGCAGATAGTCTATCATGATAATCTTCACTCCCTTCTCCCGCACCAGTCGGCGTGCCTTGGTACGCAGTTCAAAGACGCTCAGACCCGGCGTATCATCCACATACAGGGGCGCGCCGGTGAGCAGACGCAGGTTCTTGTCCAGCCGCTCCCACTCGTCGGGGGTGAGTTGGCCATTCAGTATCTTGTTGCCTGCTATCTCGCACGTATTGGATATCAGTCGGTTGACCAACTGCACGTTGTTCATTTCCAACGAAAAGAATGCGATGGGTGTCTGATAGTCCACCGCAATATTTTTGGCAAGACTGAGCGCAAATGAGGTCTTACCCATCGCAGGTCTTCCAGCGATAATCACCAGGTCTGACCGTTGCCATCCCGATGTCTTATCGTCCAGTTTGGTAAATCCGGTAGGGATTCCCGTCAGACCGCTGGTATTGGCCGACGCTTTTTGCAGGATGTCCACAGCTTGCCTGATGACAGGGTCTATCTGTGTATAGTCTTGCTTCATGTTGCGCTGCGACAGTTCAAACAGTTCGCCCTCGGCTGCCTGCATCAGTTCCTCCACATCGATGGTCTCGTCAAACGCCGAGGTCTCTATCCTACTGGCATACGAGATGAGCTGACGGGCCAGAAATTTCTGTGCCAAGATATGGGCATGATACTCTATATGCGCAGACGAGGCCACATTGTGACTCAGTTCCAACACATACATAGGGCCGCCCACATCCTCTATCGTCCCCTCATGTTTCAGTTCTTCTATCACCGTGGAGATGTCCACAGGATGCTCCTCCATGTTCAGCGTCTGGATGGCCTGATAGACCTTCTGGTTACGCGGCTCATAGAATGTCTCGGGACGGATGATCTCCGACACGATGGAGAATGCGTCCTTGTCTATCATCAGCGCGCCGAGTACCAGGCGCTCCAAGTCGAGTGCCTGTGGCTGCAAGTGACCGTATGAGATATCAATGGGGGTTGACTGGTGTTTACGCCGGGACCCGCCTTGGTTGTTGTCTGCCATATATAATAAATGTATTGAGGATGCAAAAATACGAAATTCTGATGAAAACAAGAAATCTATGCCCTCATAAAATGCCAATTTGCACCACGACCCTCCCTACAGGCTACGGCCAGCAAGACACATTTTTTTCGTCCAATCGGCAAAAAATCAGGATCTTTGTGACCGATAGTCTCCAGAAAGTTGTAAATTTGCAATAGAGATCAATACTTACGACTATGATTACATTTCCTTGTGCCAAAATCAATCTGGGCCTCAACATCGTGGCACGCCGTCCCGACGGGTATCACGAGTTGCAGACAGTGTTTTATCCCATCCCTCTCACCGATGCACTGGAGGTGAAACTCATGTCCGACGAGTTTCCCACGCCCGTAGATTGTGACCTCAAGGTGTCGGGCGATGCTGTGGCCTGCAATGAACAGGACAATCTGGTGGTGAAAGCGTACCAACTGCTGGCCCGCGACTTTGAGATGCCGCGCGTACATGCCCATCTCTACAAGCGCATACCCTCACAGGCCGGACTGGGAGGCGGCTCCAGCGACGGGGCATATATGATCAGACTGCTCGACGAACGGTTCAGGCTCAATATGGGCAACGCCGAGATGGAGCGCTACGCAGCCCAACTGGGTGCAGACTGCCCCTTCTTCATCACCGCCGAACCGGCCTACGGCACGGGTATCGGCGAGATTCTCGAACCGGCAGGAGGCCCTCGCGACAATCTCAACGGCTATTATATCGCTATCGTCAAGCCTGATATCGCAGTCTCCACACGCGAGGCGTTCAGCCGCATCACGCCCCGCATGCCTGAGAAAAATTGCCGTGACATAGCTCTGCAGCCCATCGACACGTGGCGCGGACAACTCACCAACGATTTCGAGGCACCCATCTTTGCCCAGCACCCCCTATTGGCCGACATCAAGCAGCGCCTCTACGACCTCGGGGCATGCTATGCGCAGATGAGCGGAAGCGGAAGCGCCCTCTATGGCATCTTCAAGCAAGAGCCCACAGCCATAGCCGGCCAGTTTAGGGATATGTTTACCTTCACCTGCCAGCTATGAGCGACAACCGTTACGAACTGTTTCCCATCGTAGACGACGATGGGCGATTTCTCGGAACCATCTCCCGGGGCCACGCCCACGACGGCACCAAGATTCTGCATCCTGTGGTCCATCTGCATGTCTTCAACAGCCGGGGCGACTTGTATCTGCAGAAGCGCCCCGAATGGAAAGACATACAGCCCGGCAAGTGGGACACCGCCTGCGGAGGGCATGTGGATCTGGGGGAGCGTATAGCCGACGCCCTGCAACGTGAGGTGGCCGAAGAGCTGGGTATCCGCCATTTCACCCCCACCTTTGTGACCCGCTATGTCTTCGAGAGTCAGCGTGAGCGCGAACTGGTACATGTCCATACCTGTATCTACGACGGTCCCATCACGCCCAGTGCCACCGAGTTGTCATACGGCCGCTTCTGGAGTCAGGATGAAATAGCGGCCCATCTGGGCAAAGACACTTTCACCCCCAATTTCGAGAGCGAATACACCCATTACATCCTTCCCGCTTTGGGGAAATGATGCCTTCACCCTGTGTGGATGTATCGGAGCTTAAAATGCCCTCACCCTATCCCTGTCCCTACGGGCTATTGAGCCCAGAATGGGGCAAAAAAGCACCCTCTACAGGCGCCAGACGTTTTGCGCCCTACTGTTTTACCTTTCAAAAACCTTTTTACATCTTTACCGTTTTACCTTTAAAAGGTCTTTTACCTTTAAAAGAATCCCAAACGCCGCCTTTACGAGCGTAATCATGGCATTTACGGGTGCTAAATGCCGCATTTAGCCGGCACAAGTGCCACAGGTTCCCCAACTTTTTGCCAATACAATTTTAAACAGAATTGAAAATGCTGATAATAGTTTTCTTTATCTTTGTAGAAGATAGGCTGCGGCTCAGCAAATAGAGTAACTCTTTTGCATTCTCCTTGCACTATCTTTGTAGAAGATAGGCTGCGGTTCAGCAAAAAACCATTCATAGTCATACAACCTCACTCTACAACACATGGACTTCATATTCAGAAAATCGACTAAAAAGAGCATGAAAGGCTACGGGACCATTCACGTAAGGCTTCGCTCTAAAAATGCTATGAGATGTTGCACACTGGGAATCACCATCAAGGCTTCGGAGTGGAACAGATACAAGGCCAACAAGTGGACTTCCTCCTCCACAATGGCCAGCCTCGGCATCAGATACAGAGACTTTGCCAGAATGATGGCGGCGATAAGGCTTGTACCAGAAGAGGATTTTGAGAACCAGCGGATAAAGACTGTCTGCCAACAGTATATGGACTGTAAGGACGACAAGCACACTGCGCTTCCAGCCCCCCAAAACATAAGATTTGCAACATATATCCAGCAATACTACGAGGAACTGAAAACCGGGAAAAGACTCAAAAGGCAGCAGAGTGTGCCGGTGAGCAGGGGCTATATGGAGGGATTTAAGACGGTGGGAAACGCCATCCTGCACTATGAACAGGTATGTGGAAAACATTTCACCCTGGACGACATCGACGGGATGTTCAGAAGAAACTACATGAAATGGCTTACCGACAGGGGGACCAAGCCCAACACCATCAAATCGCACATGAGACTGGTCTACATCCTGCTCAAAACCGCTTTTGAGGAAGGACTTACCCAGAACGATGCTTTCCTGACCAAAGGTTTTGTACCGACAGGCGAGCAGGTGGATGCTGTGTACCTGTCGACAAGACAGGTGCAGGCACTCATAGACCTTGACATGACCGATACGAAGAAACTCAGGAGCCAATTTGAAACGGTACTGAATGCCCACTTGCCTCCAGGCGCAAGACAGCGCAGGGTGTATGCGGAGGACATCAGACGGTATGCTGTGGCCAGAGACATCTTCGTGATAGGTTGCCTGACAGGGCAACGCATCTCCGACTACAAGCGCATAGGGCATGACATGATCACCGAGTACGACGGCAAGCAATTCATCTGTCTGGTCCAATGCAAATCGAAGAAAAAAGTAATGATACCGCTCGACAAAAGAGTAAGGCACATTCTGGACAAATACAATGGGGTGCTGCCAAAGATTAACGAACCGACCTTTAACAGACATCTAAGATTATTAGCAGAGACGATAGGATGGACAACGATTCCGGCTTTTGAGCAGGCAAAGCCCGACGGCAGTCCGCCACGACGGTTTTGCGACATGGTCAGCAGCCACACCGCACGGCGCACCTTCGCTACCAACGCTTACAGCTGCGGGGTGCCAATAGCCTCGATTATGGCCGTGACAGGGCACAGCACGGAAGAGAAGCTGCGTACCTATCTCCATCTGCAGGCTGAGGACAAGGCGCTCCTTGCAGCACGCGACATGGAGGGATTTCTCCATCTGAGGCGAAGTTCCCGGCTGTAGGCAGATTCTACGCATCCATTCATCCACAACATTCCCATTCGACCATCAACATGGAATATATATTCAAACCGTCTAAGAGAAAAGGACTGGAAGATATGGGCAATGTCTATGCCCGTATACGCAATGGCAACGAGGACCACAAACTGGGCATGCACTTCCGTATCACTCGAAACGAATGGCTGAAATACCGCAGCGGCCGGTATTCGGACAAGGCCCTCATGACAAGCATCGGCATCTCTTACAGCCAGTTTGCCGATATCCTGTACGAGATCAAATCGCGTATAGAGAAAGGGTTGGGAACTGCGCCTACGGGAAATCTCATCCGTGCCCAAGTGTCGCTGCTAATAGGAGGCTCCACAGCAGAAAGGGGCATATGGCAAGCCGAGGCAGACGGGAAGAAAGGACGCATGCCGCTGACAGCCTATATAGAACGCTATATGCACGACCTCATCTCCGGCAAACGGCTGAAAACCGGTACATCAAAAAGGGTGTCTGACCATTACGCCCATAGTTTTGGCGGGCTGATGAAAGACCTCAAGACATTTGAGAAAACCAGACGAAAAGGGCGTATAACCCTGGACGATTTTAACAAAAAGGTACATGACGAACTGCTGGCATGGTATCACCATCGTGGACTGCTCCCCAACACCATTGCCGGGAAATTTCAGCGTCTACATGTGGTGCTCTCCACCGCCTACAAGGAGAAGATGACAGACAACAGATATTGCTGCCACTCCGAGTTTATACCACGAGGACAAATCGTAGACCATATCTATCTGAGCGACAAACAGATACAAGCGATGCTCAATCTGGATCTCTCAAGCCCACAAAAAGTCAGGATACTGGTGGAGAAATGCACTTTTGACAAGGAGCGGGAACGGAAAGTGCACCAGCTCACCAGCGACACACAAATCGGCAAGATAGAACTGGCACGTGACCTTTTCATCATCGGATGCCTCACCGGCCAACGCATCTCAGATTATGCCCGTATCAGCGATGACATGCTTACCCAACTGGACGCGATGGACTTTATCAGACTAAGACAGGTGAAGACCGGCAAGAAAGTGGTGATACCGATGGATGCCCGGGTGGCAGAGATTCTCAAAAAATATAACGGTTGTCCGCCCAGAATCTCCAACGAGCGGATCAACGACTGTCTCCAGTTGCTGGGCGAACTGCTGGGATGGACTTGGAACGCCAAGCTGGACCCCACCAGGATGGGGCATAAGCGGGGCCCACGCTTCTGCGACATGATCACCACGCACACAGCCCGCCGCAGTTTTGCCACCAATGCCTTCATCGCTGGTGTACCCCTGGCATCGATCATGGCCGTGACAGGACACACCACGGAAAGAATGCTCCGCAGGTATCTCAAACTGTATGCAGAGGAGCAAGCCGTAATTGCCTACAATGACCTGAAAGGATTTCTCGATCTCGACTGACACGCAGGAATAACAAAAAAAATCGCCTTGCAGGTGCCAGGGAAGTTTGAAGCTATCCTCAAAACTTCCTCCGCACCTGCAAGGCGATTTACAGCCCCGCCGAATCTGTCAGATCGATCTATAACTAATGTTTTATGAGTGAATATATTACCATTTGCAAAACATTAGCTACGCTACCTTATCAAGTAATAACGTTAAGAATAATACCAAGTTTAACGTCTATAAACTTAATAAGCCCCCATCTTGCACCTCAAATATCGTGCTTGGCTCATGTACTTCCACAGAATGCCATGCTCCAAGCGGTATCTGTACCTCATACTTCCCATCTCGGGGGCGGAGCCTTACCCGATATCGCTCAAAAATATTCGCCTCCATACCTTCAGCTATCTACAAAAAAATCTTGAGGTATACTAAGATTCTTTTCATTAATTCCCATACGGATTTTACAACGATTCCAAGACCTCTATCACCTCTTTTTTAACATTTTCAATACAGAAAGGTAATACGAATGCTTTGTTGTATTCGCCGATTTTCTTCCTCTTGGCACTGTCATTAACCAAATATTTTAAGACAGATGCCCATTCCTTTGCATCTTCCTTATCTACAAGATAGCCTGTTTCTCCATTTTTGACATAATCCTGTGGTCCTCTAATGTTTGAAGCAATTATGGGCAATCCACAATACATTGCTTCCAAAGGAGCTAAACCAAGCCCCTCGCGTCTTGACGGAAATACAAATATATTTGCCTGCCTGCATAATGCCACTACGTCACGTCTGTATCCCAAAAGGTGAACATTATTAGCTACACCAAGTTTCTGACAAAGTGCACGAAGTTTGTCCAATAATGCGCCCTTGCCGCATATCAAATAAT
>SFKY01000107.1 GCA_004554665.1 Bacteroidales bacterium | reverse complement strand
TTCCTGCTTTGTAAAGGGATTCAGTAAAGACATAAAATGAGAGTGAAGTAATTTAGTAAAACAACAAGAAAAGTGTAAAGTAAAATCAGTCAAAGTCAGGCAAATCGTAAATGCCACGTTTAGGGGTGCCAAATGCCACCTTTACGCGGCTAAAGGTGGCATTTGGCTTTCGCGTTAGCCATAGATACGTTTGCTGGCGGTCATCGTTGTTGGCACAGATAGGTATCTGTCTGGTTTCTAATTAGAAGTGTTGTGCCCTCATAGGGTGAAGGCATAAATATGGGGTTATAAAACTTATATTCGTCATTGGTCACAGAAATCTTTTTATTATACATTTGCTAATGCTCCAATACACTAATTTAGGATAATTGTGAATAAAAATACATTTATTTCATGATTTATGCCTAAAAACTGTCAGTTTGCTTTAAAATACTCGGCAAAAGTATCGTATATACAAATTGTTTTCGTATCTTTGTAACGTTTTATCAAGATAACATAAATTAGATTGTTATGACAATGATACAAGATTTGGATATGCTCCGGGCGTTTTATGCCAACTATGGGGCAAGGGTCGATGCAGCCCGACAGGTGATGGGCAGGCCTTTGACCTATGCAGAGAAGGTGCTTTACGCGCATGTGTACGATATATCAAAGCTCCAACCTTACCGGCGTGGAGAGGACTATGTGACTTTCCGTCCCGACCGTGTGGCCATGCAAGATGCCACGGCACAGATGGCACTGCTCCAGTTTATGAATGCCGGACAGAGCAGGGTGGCAGTGCCGGCCACGGTACACTGTGACCATCTGATACGGGCTGATGTAGGTGCAACGGCCGATTTGGCCAAGGCGATGCAGGAAAACAGTGAAGTGTATGACTTCTTGAAGACGGTGTCGCGTAAGTATCACATCGGTTTCTGGGAGCCCGGTGCCGGTATTATCCACCAAGTGGTATTGGAAAACTATGCCTTCCCGGGCGGTATGATAGTAGGCACCGACAGCCATACGCCCAATGCGGGCGGATTGGGCATGGTGGCCGTAGGTGTAGGCGGAGCCGACGCTGTGGATGTGCTGACGGGACAACCCTGGGAACTGAAGATGCCCCGCATGATAGGCGTGCATCTGCATGGCGAACTCGGCGGATGGGCCACGCCCAAGGATGTCATATTGTATCTGTTGGGTGTCTTGACCACCAAGGGCGGCACCAATGCCATCTTGGAGTACTTCGGCGAGGGTGTGGCCACCCTTTCGGCTACGGGACGTGCCACCATCTGCAATATGGGTGCAGAGTTGGGAGCCACTTGCAGCCTTTTTCCGTACGATGCGTGCGGTGCCGCGTATCTTGGTGAGACGCATCGCGAAGCGTTGTTGTCGCTCATTGGGCCTAATCAGGTGCATTTGCAGGCAGATGCAGAGGTGTACGCAGACCCGCAAGCCTATTACGATCAGGTGATAGACATAGACCTATCGGCTATAGCCCCCCATCTCAACGGTCCTTTTACTCCTGATGCCGCCACGGTGGTCTCGGAGATGAGCGAGAAAGCTAAGGAGTGCGATTTCCCATTGCAGGTTGAGGTAGGATTGATCGGTTCGTGTACCAACTCGAGTTACCAGGACTTGAGCAGGGCTGCTTCTGTAGCCCGCCAGGCCTATGAGAAAAAAATCCCTGTCAAGGCACAACTCATCATCAATCCCGGTTCGGAGCAGATACGATATACCGCAGAGCGCGATGGCCTCTTGGAAGATTTCAGAAAGATAGGGGGCGTGGTGATGACCAATGCCTGTGGTCCCTGTATCGGTCAGTGGCACCGTCATACGGATGACCCGGAGAAGCGCAACGCCATCGTTACTTCGTTTAATCGCAATTTCAGACGTAGGGCAGATGGTAACCCCAACACTTATGCATTTGTGGCTTCACCGGAATTGACCGTGGCACTGGCCATAGCCGGGCGGTTGGATTTCAATCCGATGACCGCCTCGTTGACCAATGAGGCCGGCGAGCGAGTAAGGCTCGACATGCCATGCGGTGATGTGTTCCCGGCCAACGGTTTTGACGTGGAGCATGCAGGATTGGTACCGCCCAACGATGCCGACAGTCAGATAGAGGTGACTATCAATCCTGCCTCGCAGCGTCTGCAGCGTCTTCTTCCTTTTGCATCATGGGATGGCAATGACCTCACAGGCATGCCGCTACTCATCAAGGTGGCAGGCAAGTGTACTACCGACCATATCAGTATGGCGGGCAAGTGGTTGCGCTATCGTGGACATCTTGAGAATATCTCTGACAATCTGCTCATTGGTGCCGTCAATGCTTTTAACGGGCAAGCCAACAAGGTGCAGAACCAGTTGACGGGAACTTATATGGGTGTGCCTGAGGCTGCCAAGGATTATAAACGACAGGGACTGGGCTCGGTAGTGATAGCAGAAGACAACTATGGGGAAGGTTCCAGCAGGGAGCATGCTGCAATGGAGCCACGATTCCTCAATGTGAGGGTGATATTGGCCAAGAGTTTTGCCCGTATCCATGAGACCAATCTGAAAAAGCAGGGCATGCTGGCCCTTACCTTTACCGATGGCCGCGACTACGACAAGGTGCGTGAGGACGATCGCATCGATGTGATGGGGCTGGACCATTTCCAGCCCGGCCAGCCGCTCACCGTAAGGCTGCATCATAGTGACGGAAGTGAAGAAACGTTCATGGCAGCACATACATATAACGAACAGCAGATAGCTTGGTTCAAAGCCGGCTCTGCACTGAACTATAATGCACAGAAAGGATAACCTATGACGAAGATAATGAAAAATAACGGGCAACTGACCGTGCCCGACAAGGTGACGATTCCCTATATAGAGGGTGACGGAGTGGGACAAGAGATTACACCGCTGATGTGTAGGGTGGTGGATGCAGCTGTATCGGCCGCCTATGGCGATGCACGCAAAATCACATGGATGGAGGTGCTGGCCGGCGGAAAGGCATACGAACAAACGGGTGAATGGCTGCCACAGGCTACGCTCGATGCTTTCAGCACGTATCTTGTAGGTATAAAAGGCCCGCTTATGACTCCTGTGGGCGGAGGCATACGCAGTCTGAATGTGGCCCTGCGCCAGACGCTTGATCTCTATGTATGCCAGCGTCCGGTAAGATATTTCAAGGGTGTAGAGTCGCCGGTGAAGCATCCCGAATGGGTAGACATGTGCGTGTTTAGAGAGAACACGGAAGATATCTATGCAGGTATAGAGTGGTCTGCGGGCAGTGATGAGGCACAGCGCTTTTACCGTTTCGTCCACGAAGAGATGGGCGTGAACAAAGTAAGATTCCCCGAGACTTCGGCCTTCGGTGTGAAACCTGTTTCGCGTGAGGGTTCTGAGCGTCTGGTGCGTAGTGCCATTGAGTATGCTCTGTCTCATGGGTTGCCATCAGTCACCTTGGTACATAAGGGCAACATCATGAAGTTTACGGAGGGAGGGTTCAAACAGTGGGGGTATGCGTTGGCAGAACGTGAGTTTGGCGAAGTCTTGGCTTCTGGCAAGTTGGTCATCAAAGACTGTATCTGCGATGCGTTCCTGCAGAATGCACTCCTCAAGCCCCGAGATTACAGTGTGATAGCTACGCTCAACCTTAACGGTGACTACGTGTCGGACATGTTGGCCGCACAGGTGGGTGGAATAGGTATCGCGCCGGGAGCCAATATCAACTACGAGACTGGACATGCCATCTTTGAGGCCACACACGGCATTGCACCGGATATCGCCGGCCAAGATGTGGTCAATCCCTGTTCTATATTGTTGTCGGCAGTGATGATGCTCGACTACATGGGATGGTCAGAGGCTGGCCAACTTATAACAGATGGTATTGAGACGCTCTTCGGAGAGGGTTGCGCCACGGTCGATCTGGCCCGTTTCATGCCACACGGCAGGCCTGTGGGAACAACAGAGTTTGGTAAAAAACTGATTGACATCATATATAAGGGGTAGGAATGAAAAAGGAATATCTGATATACAAGCTGAGTGACGAGGTAAAAAATACGTGTAAGATACCTTTAGAGGCTTTCACGGAGCATGGTGTGAAGCGTGGCTTGCGCAACGAGAATGGGTCGGGTGTGCTGGTGGGGCTTACCAACATCGGTAATGTGGTGGGCTATGACCGAGACGACAACGGGACGCTTATCCCTACACAGGGAAAACTGTTTTACCGTGGATATGAACTCAATGATCTGGTGGAACCGCTCCTGAAGGAAAAGCGCTTTGGATTTGAGGAGATTGCCTACCTGATTCTGTCGGGCAAGTTGCCGGACAGCGAGGAACTGGCAGCTTTCCAAAGTCTGCTCAATGAGAATATGCCACTTGACCATCGCACCATTGTCAATATCATCGACCTGGAGGGAACTGATATCATGAATATCCTGGCGCGCTGTGTGCTGGAGATGTACACCTTCGACAGTAACCCCGACGATATTTCCCGTGACAATCTGATGCGACAGTCAATAGAGCTCATTGCACGATTCCCCACCATTATCGCCTACGCTTACAATATTTACCGACATTCGGTACAAGGGCGAAGCCTGCACATCCGTCATCCGAAGGAGAATCTCACCATTGCAGAAAACTTCCTCTACATGCTTAAGCACGAGGATTATACCGAGTTGGATGCCCGTATGCTCGACCTGCTGCTGATTATTCAGGCTGAGCATGGCGGTGGTAACAACTCG
>SFKY01000004.1 GCA_004554665.1 Bacteroidales bacterium | reverse complement strand
GGCACTGGCCCAAACTGCAGTCAAAGGTACCGTGGTTTCTCAGGAGGACGGCCAGCCCATCGTGGGTGCCACTGTCCATGTACCAGGAACACAAGTGGGTGCCGTAACCGATGCCAACGGTCAGTTTAAGCTGACTGTACCTGCAGGCAAGAAGACGGTCCGCGTATCGTATGTGGGTATGGAATCGCAAGATGTGGCCGTAAAGGCCAACATGCGCGTGGTGCTCAAGAACGACAGCCAGCAGCTCGATGAGGTGATGGTGGTGGCTTTCGGTACTGCCAAGAAGTCGGCCTTTACCGGATCGGCTGCCGTGGTAGACGCTAAGGACCTGAGCAAGAAGGTGACGACCAACGTGGCCGACGCGCTGGTAGGCTCTGTTCCCGGCTTGCAGCTCCGCGGACAGTCAGGACAGCCCGGCTCGTCGAGCAGCGGCATCAACATCCGTGGTATTGCCTCTATGTACGCCGGCACCGACCCGCTGGTCATCGTAGACGGTTCCCCCTACCCCGGCAACCTGTCGTCTATTCCTACTGACGATATCGAGTCGGTATCTGTCTTGAAAGATGCTGCCTCGTCTGCCCTCTATGGTGCCCGTGGTGCCGCCGGTGTGATCATCATCACCACCAAGAAAGGCCGTACTCGCGAGGCCGAGATTTCGGTAGACATGAAGTGGGGTGCCAACTCCCGCGCCATCCAGGAGTATGATGTCATCAAGGATCCCGGCCAGTACTACGAGGCTTACTACAGCCAGCTCTACAACAAGTACTTCTATGCTGACGGCATGTCGGCTGCCAACGCCAACACCAAAGCCAACAGCACCATGCTCCAGCAGTTGGCCTACAACTGCTACACTGTGCCAGAAGGCCAGCTGCTCATCGGCGCCGACGGCAAACTGAACCCCGCTGCCACACTCGGTCGCACCTATGAGCGCAACGGCGAGAAATATTACATGACTGCCGATGACTGGAACGATGCCGCCTACAAGAACGCACTGCGCCAGGAGTACAATGTCAGCGCCAAGGGTATGACCGACCGCTCTTCGTTCTACATGTCTCTGGGCTATCTCAACGAGGACGGTATCATCGACCGAAGCAGCTATGAGCGTATCTCGGGCCGTATCAAGGCCGACTATCAGGCCAAGAAGTGGCTGAAACTGGGTGTGAACGCACAGTATGTGAACTCGCTGATGAAGTCGAACCCCAACCTGAGCTCTTCGACCAACTCTACCAACCTGATGTACTTCACCTCGTCCATCGCACCTATCTATCCTATCTATATCCGTCAGGTGGATGAAGACGGCAACATCTACATCAAGAAAGACCAGTACGGACACGAGGCTTACGACTATGGTCTGCCCTCGGGCTATGGTGTCACCCGTCCGTTCCTCTCGACAGGTAACCCGCTCGGCAACAACCGCTACAACGACGTGAAGACCGGCTTCAACCAGATCAACGCCTCTGTCTTCGCCGACGTGATCTTCACCGACTGGCTGAAGTTCAATGCCACCAGCACCATCATCTACGGTATCAACGACTATACCAACTACCAGAACTGCTACGAGGGTCCGAAGGTGGGCGTAAACGGCGAGCTCACCAAGAGCAACACCTCTTCCACCCGCACCAACAACGTGCAGACGCTGGTATTCAACAAGTCGTTCGGCAATCACAACGTGGATGCCATGCTCGGACACGAGTACTACAAGAGCAAGGGCGGCTACCTCGCTGCCATCGCCGAGGGAGGCTTCTCTCCTGCAATAGAGGAAATCGATGCCTTCGCCTACAAGAAGGACGGTTCTTCATATACTTCTTACTACAATGTCGAGGGTTGGTTTGGCCGTGCCCAGTACAACTATGCCGAGCGCTACTTCGCCTCACTCTCTTACCGTCGCGACGCCTCTTCACGCTTCGCCAAGGAAAACCGTTGGGGTAACTTCTGGTCTATCGGTGCCGCCTGGCTCATCAACAAGGAGAGTTTCTTCGACGTAGACTGGGTGGACGAGCTCAAGCTCAAGGCTTCTGTCGGCCAGCAGGGTAACGACAACATCGGAAGCTATGCCTATATCGACCTCTACAGCCTCTCCAAGTCTTCCAATACGCAGATGTCGCCTACATTCTACCTCAAGGGTAACAAGGATATCACTTGGGAGACGACCACCAACCTCAACGTGGGTCTGGAGTTCAGCCTCTTCAAGAGCCGCCTGACGGGTAGTCTTGACTTCTATTCGAAGAAGACAGCCGACCTGCTGTTCTGGTTGTCGCTGCCCGAGTCGCAGGGTACCCGTGGCTACTACGGCAACATCGGCGATATCCGCAACAACGGTTTCGAGCTGACACTCACCGGTGCCATCATCCGCACCAAGGACATAGACTGGACCGTAACTGCCAACCTGTCGCACAACAGCACCAAGGTGCTCAAGCTGCCTGAGCAGAAGACAGCACAGTACGGTGGCTTCAAGGAGAGCAACGCTGCCAAGAACTTCCAGTACTGGTACCGCGAGGGTGGTCCTCTCTACAATGCCTTCTTGCCCGACTATGCCGGCGTAAACGAGCAGGGCGAG
Source organism: Bacteroidales bacterium (assembly GCA_004554665.1). Taxonomy (GTDB): domain Bacteria; phylum Bacteroidota; class Bacteroidia; order Bacteroidales; family Bacteroidaceae; genus Prevotella. The sequence goes on along the minus strand of SFKY01000004.1, from coordinate 74,416 downwards.
GCACTCTACTGGGTAGATGCCGCTATCGACGGCAACACCACCACACCCGGTGTACAGCCCGGTAAGAACCACGACTACACCACGACCGATTTCACCAAGGCTTCGTACTATGAGCAGGGCTCCCTGCTGCCCAAAGTGTTTGGCGGATTCTCGACCAGCTTCCGTTACAAGGGATTCGATGCTACAGCCACCTTCGACTATCAGCTCGGCGGCAAGGTCTACGACCAGATGTATGCCTCTCTGATGGCACCCTGCGTGAGCGGAGGCGATGCCGGCTCGGCCATCCACAAGGATATTTTCAACGCATGGAGCCCCAACAACACTTCCAGCAACATCCCCCGCTGGCAGTATGGCGACGACTACACCGCTGCCAAGTCTAACCGCTTCCTCACCAGCGCCAAGTATCTCAACTTCCAGTCGTTCACCATCGGCTATTCACTGCCCAAGGGCCTCATACCGCTGGTGGCAAACGTACGCTTCTACTGTGTAGGCGAGAACCTCTGCTTCTGGTCGGCACGCAAGGGCCTCGATCCGCGCTACTCCTACGACGGCAACGGCTATACGGGCACCTACTCGCCCACACGCAATATCTCTGGCGGTATTCAGGTAACATTCTAACGTAAGATTTTAAGACACAGATACAATATGAAAACTAAAATATTAGCAATAGCAACTGCCCTTCTCTCCCTGCCAGTCTTCACCGGCTGTATACAGGAGTACGAACCGCAGTCATCGACGGTCACGATTGATCAGGCAGCCGACGCACCGGGCTCGTTCGACAACTTTGTCAACACGCTCACCTCTTCACTTGGAGGTCAGTTTACTTATAGTGGCGACGACCAGTATCCTTGGGACTTCGGCTACACCTCTTTCTTCCTGCAGCGCGACGTGATGGGTCAGGACATTGCACTGGCCAACGACGGCTCTTGGTATAGCTCCTGGTATGCATGCTCACGCGCCTTGGGTCCCACGTATGCCGTGTGCCAGCTTCCCTGGACTTACTATTACGGTTGGATCAAGAACTGTAACACCGTGATCCAGATGGCTGGCCCCGAGCCGGCCGCAGACAAGGTTGCAGGAGCGGGCTTGGCTTACGCTATGCGTGCCATGTTCTATCTCGATATCGTACGTATGTATGCTCCCGAGACCTACGGCAAGAACCTGGACGCTCCCACGGTGACCAAGGTGACCGAGGACGCTTCTATCGATGTCAGCCACAATCCGCGCATGACCAACAAGGAGGCTTACGAGTTTATCCTCTCCGACCTTGACAAGGCTGAAGAGTACCTGGCCAACTATCAGCGCACCGATGTGTACACGCCCGACCTCTCGGTGGTGTATGGACTCAAAGCCCGCGCTTACCTCACCATGGAAGACTGGGCCAACGCCGAGAAGTACGCCAAGCTCGCCCAGCAGGGCTACACCATGCTGACCGAGAGCGAATGGACCAGCCGCACCAACGGCTTCAACTCGCCCAACGGTGCTTGGATGTTCGCCTACAAGTTCAACAGCGACGACCCCAACCTCCGCAACAATGACGGCGACTCTTCCTGGGCTTCGCATATGATCATCGAGATGAGTCCGGAGACCAACGGTTGCGGCTATGCAGCCAACTACGGTTATCCGATGCTCATAGACCGCCATCTCTATGAGACAATCCCTGCCACCGACTACCGCAAGAATGTGTTTGTAGACTTTGCCATCGACGAACTGGGCTCAGAAGATGACAAGCTGGAGGCTCTGGCCAAGTACTCGGACCATCCCGACTGGATCTACACCTGTGGTTACACCAATACAGCCTCTACCTATGGCATGGTGGGCGGCCTGGAGGTCAAGTTCCGCCCTGTCAACGGCGACGGAACAGCTCCTTTGGCACAGGCCGGTGCCGTGTCAGTGCCCCTGATGCGCGTAGAGGAGATGAAGCTCATCGAGATCGAGGCCGCCGGTATGCAGGATCTGGCACGCGGCAAGCAGCTGCTTGAGGCTTTTGCCAAGACCCGCGACCCGCAATATGAGTACGGAAAGCACAACGAGGCTTATGGCAATGCCTCTACCTCGGCTTTCCAGAACGAGGTATGGTGGCAGCGCCGCGTAGAACTCTGGGGTGAAGGCTTCGCCACCTTTGATATCAAGCGTCTGAGCAAGGGTATCATCCGCAACTACGCCGGAACCAACCACTTCGAGGGTTATCTGTGGAACTCTGACACCACGCCGCAGTGGATGACACTCTGTATCGTGGGCACCGAGGCCGACTACAACTACGATCTCGTGAACAATCCCACACCTGTAGCACCGACCGAAGACTCTCCACTGCATGTCTGGTAAATCCACCCAATGTATAACGCATAAAAACAGAACCAAATGAAAAGAAATATCTATAGCCTGTTAGTGGCTGTACTGGGCATGATGACGTTTGCAGCCTGTACAGAAGATGCGGGAACCACTCCCGGAAGCGACAGTCAGGCCACTGTAACCCTGTATCAGTACACCGCCGAAGACCCGTACGACTCAGACTGTGACGTGCGCGTGAGGATAGCTGCCAACAGCGCCACCACAGAGGCCTATGCCCTGGCCGAGACCGTAACCGAGAAAGAGCAGCGTGTGGCACAGCTGGGTGCCGAGGGCTACAACGACTATGTAGTGGCCAACGGCGAGAAGCTCAGCGATATTCACGGTGCTTCTATCCAAGACAAAGTGTTTACCGGACTCAAAGGTGAGAATGTCATCACAGTCGTTGCTGTGGGCGGTGGCAGCAAGAAAGCCGCCGAGACACAGTTCACCGGCATCAGCTGGACCGATGTAGCCACAGGTACCTATACTTTTAGTGTGGCAACTATCAAGACCATCTACAAAGCCCAGGTGACCACCACCCTGCAGTATTGCGACAGCGAGCCCTCTTCCTACCGCTTCAAGAACCTGTTCGGCAGTGGCAAGCACCTGAAGTTTACCAAGACCAACAGCACCTATGATGACGGTGGCGCCGTATGCCGCGTGGCTGCACAGGAGACCCCACTCACTTACGGAAGCTATGGCACGATAAGCGTACGCGATGTCGCCACTTGGCAGAATGATGACAATTATCTGGATTGTGCCCTTTACGACGACGGCTCTTTCTACGCCTGGGTACAGTACTTCGTTGCAGCAGGCAACTTGGGACATGGCTACGACGAGTTCGTGCCTAACGAATAAGCGAGGACAACGATTCTATCTTATGAAGCGATAACGCCAAAGAGGTGCATGCCCGCCATCAGGGTATGCACCTCTTTCGTTTTCAGCAAAGGCATCCGTGACACAGATCACACCCAAAGGCCACGTTTAGCCCTCGTAAATGCCATGATTAGCACCGTAAAGGTGGCCTTTGCATGCAGGAAACGAGATAATTAATCTTATATTTCGTGCGTTATTTCGAAATTATTAACTATATTTGCACACATATAAACATACAAGGACAGCCTGCCAACTAACAGACCCATCCTGCCAACACCCCCAAGTAATCATGAGAAAAGTCAACACTATCATTAAATCTAATCTTAGCTACGTATGAAGAAAATTACGCTTATGCTCATCTTCGTGCTCACAGCGGCTACGATGATGATGGCTGCACCCCGCAGCACCCAACAGATGCTCAACGAGGCACGCCGCGCGCTGGCAGCCGCCTCCCGCAACCGCACATCTGCCCAGACACCCGCCACGACAGGAACTCCGGAAATCCTGCAACAAGAGACGCAACTCGCAGTAATCGGTTACCGCGACGGAGGTTTTGCTGTCATCGCCGTAGACGACAGGTTCAACGCCGTGCTCGGCTATGCAGACGACCCATTCGTCATCGAGAAGATGCCACCTGCCCTCTTGTGGTGGATAGAGACTATGAACGGCTCATTAGAGAATCTGCTTGCTGCCGGCGATGTAGTGGCCAACGAACTGCCCACAGACATGGGACTGGCAGAGACGGTAAGTCCGCTGCTCACCACGCAGTGGAGCCAGGACACTCCCTACAACGACCAGTGCCCCACCTACACATCGGGCAAAACGACCAAGCACTACGTGACGGGCTGTGTGGCCACGGCGATGGCGCAGGTGATGTATTACCATCGCTACCCCACCCAAGCCACGGAAGCCACCTATACCTACACTTTCTATCCCAATGGAGAAGACAATCCGGGACAAGAGACAACGGCCGAGTTTGGAGCCCCGTACGATTGGGACAACATGATTGCCAACTACGAGAAGACCACCTACACCACAGCGCAGGCCGAGGCGGTGGCCATGCTGATGTATCACTGTGGTGCAGCGGTGGATATGAACTATGCCGTGAGCGGCAGCGGCTCCCAATACCTCAACGCAGCCAAGGGATTCAAGACTTACTTCGACTACAGTACCAAATTCTATAACCGCTCTTTCTTCTCAACCAAGGAATGGACACAACTGATGTACAGCGAACTGGCCGATGAGCAGCCCGTGCTCTACAGCGGTGTCAGTACACAGGGCGGCCACGCATTTGTCTTCGACGGCTACGATGCAGAAGGCAAGGTACACGTCAACTGGGGTTGGGGTGGCTACGCTGATGGGTATTTCGACATCGCCACGCTTGCCGGTTTCAGCGGCAGTCAGACCATGCTGTTTGCCCATTCGCTGGACAATGCTTCTAACGAGATACCCTATACCTCGATGTGGGCTCAATATAGTAACCTCAACATCACGGTCAGTTCCGATACGGGGCTATCTTTCAATGCCATGCCTATCATGCAAATGGACCAAGACCCATTCACTGGACAAATAGGAATTGTGATTGAAGCCACCAATGCGACATCAAAAACAATATATACAATTACAAATTTTGCCGACGTTCCCTATGGCAATGGCGGATCTTACAAATTAAGCGCTCCAATCAGTCTTTCCGATTACGCCGATGGAGAATACCGCATCTACATGGTCTCCAAGAGCGAAAAAGAGGACACTTGGCAACCCTTACACAGTGCCGACAACGTGACCAGTTGCTACCTTGTGAAGAAAGAGGGCGACGTACTCACCCTGTCGAAGGAGAGTTCAGACTGGATTGTGACCGATATCGAGGGCATTGAGATACCACTGACCGCCACGGGCAAGACCGACGACAAGGTACGAGTGTACAATGCGCAGGGCCAACTGGTCTATACGTCGAGCGCCGACAACTTCCGCATCGACAACATCCCTGCCCGCGGCCTGCTCATCATCCAACAGGGCAACCAGACACGTAAGATTACGAAGTAATCGACCATTGCCCCACACACGGGCATCACCCTCACGGCGCTAAACATGGCATTTAGCCCTCGTAAATGCCATGTTTAGCGCCGTAATTGTGGCCTTTAGGTTCGGGAAACGACAGGTCGGCCATGAGCGGTGCCGTCTCTGCACCCGTCAAGCGACAGGAAACTTCGGGCGAGAACCGCCCCGGGGAGTCGCACAAATTCGTTGGCGACCGCTATTTTTTGTGCCCATTCGCTTGGCACTTATCAAATTTATGTCTATCTTTGTCGCTATCATGAAGAAGACTGTATTTTTATTCCTATCCTTAGTGGCATCGCTGTCACTCAGTGCAGCGAAGACCCTGACCTCGGAGGCACTCAAGCTGGTGCCCGATGGCAAAACCCTGAACACAGTGGCCTTACAGCAAGCGATCGACCAACTCTCCAAGAAGGGAGGCGGCTGTATCTCGCTCAGCGAGGGCAGATACCTCACTGGAGCTATCCAGCTCAAGAGTGGTGTGGAGCTCCATCTGGAGCGTGGTGCCGTCTTGCTGGGCAGTACCAACCCCGACGACTACTATCAGCTCCAAGTAATGGGCGACGGCGACGTGGTGCGCAAAGACAACTCGAAGTATGGACTCATCTTGGCCCAGGGCGCGAAAGCCATCAAACTGACGGGCGAAGGCGTGATAGACGGCCAAGGGCAGGAGCTGGCCTTGACGATCGACTCGCTGGTCAAGGCGGGCGTAAAGGAAGACCCCAACTATAGCAAGAGGCTCCGCAGGCCCAGCGAGATCATGCGGCCGAAGCTCTTCTTCTTCTCCGAGTGCGACGGGGTGGAGATTACAGGTCTCACCCTGCGCAACAGCGCATGCTGGGGACTCTCCTTCGACCTCTGCCGCAACATGCTCTTCCAGCATCTTGACGTTTACAACCGCGCTTACTGGAACAATGACGGTATCGACCTCACCGACTGCGCCTATGTCCGCATACTCGACTGCCATATCAATGCGGCAGACGACGGCGTGTGCCTGAAGAGCTACCACAAGAATGGCATCAGCGAGCACATCCTGGTCCAGAACTGCGAAATCCGCAGCTCGGCATCCGCCATCAAGTTCGGCACCGCCACATGGGGCACGTTCCGCAACATCGAAATCAGAGACAACCGTGTCATCGACACTTTCCGCTCGTGCATCGCCATCGAGAGCGTGGACGGATCGAAGATTGACAGCGTGGTGGTCGACGGCCTGAAGGCATGGAATACGGGCAACGCCATCTTTATCAAACTCGGCAACCGTGCAGGCAACGACGGCGGCCACATCCGCAACGTCATCATCCGCAACATGGACGTAGAACTGGCCTTTGGCCGTCCAGATACCAACTATGATATCCGTGGCCCGGAGGTGAGCTACTTCCACAATCCGTTCCCGTCGAGCATCACCGGCTGGCCGGGGCATCCCGTGGAGAATGTGCTGTTGGAAAACATCCGCATCTCGGCTCCCGGCCGGGCAGACAAGGGTATGGCTTATGTGAAGATGGCCGAGGTGCCTGAAAATGAGGACAAGTATCCCGAATTTACCATGTTTGGCGAACTACCGGCATGGGCTTTCTTCCTCCGCCATGTCGACGGCATCACCCTGCGCAACGTGCAGCTCACCCTGCGCGATAGAGACTTCCGCGAACCCATCGCCATGGAGGATGTAAAGGGCTATAAGACCGAGCAACTTGCCATCGCCATGATACAGCCTCGCCACAATGGCCCGTGCATGCAGGGCCAACCCTGCGGTCACGGCGGCCAGCCCCGCATCCATCCCTATGTAAGAGAGGGCAAACCAGCCTGCAACAATTGTCCGAGCAAGGCCGAGGGTTGCAAAAAGCATGAAGGAGGCTGCAAACAGGTTGCTGGCGGTTGCAAGCAAGCCGCTGCCGGTGCATGCGGCCAATGCAAGGACGGAGGCAAGGATTGTAAAAAGGCTGCCGAAGGAGCCTGCAAGGATTGTAAGAAGAAGACCGAGGGCTGCTGCAAAAAAGCCGAAGGTTGCTGCGCACAAGGCAATGCAGGATGTAAGCAGGCTGACAAAGGCTGCAAACAGGCCACTGCCGGCTGCAAGCAAGCCGCTGCCGGCGCATGCGGCCAGTGCAAACAATAAGCAGGGATGGGCACGCGCCCATCCCCCAATACCATTCACCCATACCATTGATTCATAAAAACCATGATAATGACACCCTCTTCCCATACCTTATATAACCAATGCCGGATCCTGACAGCGGGTCTGGCACTGGTACTGGCCTCTTGCCAGACTGCTCCCACGCTCCAGCCCGACAATATCGACACGATCCTGGGTGAGATGACCACCGAAGAGAAAATCATGCTGGTCGTAGGTGCCGGCAACGAGGAGTTCACCGGCTACGGCAACACCAAGAAGATCGTACCCGGTGCCGCGGGCACCACAGCACCCATCCCACGACTTGGCATCACGCCCACCGTGCTCACCGACGGCCCTGCCGGACTGCGTATCGACACGCTGCGCGAGGGCGAAAGCCGCCGCTATTATCACACAGGATTCCCCATCGGCACCGCCTTGGCATGTACATGGAACACAGAGTTGATGCAGCAGGTAGGCGAGGCTATCGGCAACGAGGCACACGAGTACGGGCTCGACCTGATCTTTGCCCCGGGCATGAACCTGCACCGCGACCCGTTGGGCGGGCGCAACTTTGAGTACTACTCCGAAGACCCCCTGCTCACCGGCAAGATGGCAGCAGCCTTTGTCAAGGGCATCCAGGCCAACGGCGTAGGCGCCACGCTCAAGCACTATGCCGTAAACAACCAAGAGACCAACCGCAAGGATGTGGACATACGCATCGCCCAACGCCCACTCCGCGAGCTCTACCTGCGCGGTTTTGAGATTGCGGTGCGCGAGGCACAGCCCTGGTCGGTGATGAGTGCCTACAACAGCATCAACGGGCAGCAGTGTATGGAGAGCAGAGACCTGCTTACCACCATCCTGCGCCGCGACTGGGGATTCGACGGCATGGTAGTGAGCGACTGGGCTGCCCCCGGCTGGCGCGACTCAGGCAAAGAGATATGGGCTGGCAACGACCTGCTGGCTCCTGGCTCTGAGGAGCAACGCCAAGAAATCGCCCAAGCGCTCCATGCCGGCAAGCTCAGCGAGGCTGACCTCGACACCTGTGTGCGCCGCATGCTCCGCTTCGTCACCCGTACCCCCCGCTTCCAGCAATACGCCTTCAGCAATGCCCCCGACCTCAAAGCCCACGCCCGCCGCTCCCTGGAGGCGGCCGAAGAGGGTATCGTGCTGCTTGAGAACCGCAACCAGACTCTGCCCCTGGCCTCATCGGTGAAGCGGGTGGGCATGTTTGGCATCGCATCTTACAATTTCCTCGCCGTGGGCACGGGCTCCGGCAACGTAAAGACTCCCCACACCAAGAATCTGGAGGAAGGTTTTGCGCTCGTGGGCATACAGACCAACGCCAAGGTGGCCGAGCGCTACCGCAAGGTAATCGCCGACTCGCTGGCGCGCCGCTCCAACGACCCATTGGGCTACGAGGCGATGCCCGAGATCGCCATTGACGATGCCGACATCACAGCCAGCGCCGAGGAAGACGACGCAGCCATCATCACGATAGGCCGCAGCTGTGGCGAGGGGGCAGACCGCCGTGCAGACACGCAGTACAGGCTCTCCCAACTGGAGACCGAGGTGATAGAGAAGGTCTGCAACGCCTTCCATGCCAAGCACAAGCCCGTGGTGGTGGTGCTCAACGTGTCGGGAGTGGTCGAGGTGGCATCGTGGCGCACCAAGCCCGATGCCGTGGTGCTTTCGTGGCTGCTGGGACAGGAAGGTGGCGAGGCTGTCTGCCGCATGCTCAAGGGCGAGGTCTGTCCCTCGGGCCGGTTGAGCATGACTTTCCCCGTAGCTTATGAGGACTGCAACACGCACGACAACTTCCCCTACGACTTCCAGGGCCCCAAGGCCATCGGCAACTATACCAAGATACCGCGCAATCCAGCCATCAAGAACGTACATTACACCGATTACAAGGAGGGAATCTACGTGGGCTACCGCTATTTCGACACTTATGGCCGCCGCGTGAGCTATCCCTTCGGCTACGGACTCAGCTACACCCAATTCGGCTACGCCGACGCACAATGCAAGGCACTGCCCGAGGGCGGCTACGAGGTGAGCGTGCGCGTAACCAACACGGGCAACTGTGCCGGCAAGGAGGTGGTGCAGCTCTACGCTCCGGTGCGCGACCTGAAACACCAGCTTATCGGATTTGGGAAGACGCGCATGCTGAAACCGGGCGAGGCCGAGACGCTGCGCATCCGCTTCACGCCGCGCGACCTGTCATACTTTGACGAGACACAAAACGCATGGGTGCTCGCTGCCGGCGACTACCCCATCGAGGTGGCCGCCAACTCGCGCGACACCAAGGCACACACCTCGCTGCACATAGAGGCCGACAAGGTGCTGGAAAAGGTGGCCGGCAAACTGTAGCCTCCCATTCTGCCACGGCCAATACAGGCAAAAAAGCATTATCCCCGATGCACTGCTTGCATCCCCCTTTTATCTGTCGGGAATGCAAGGAGGGCATCGGGGATGTCTATTTGCGGCATTTAGACAGGCTAAAGATGGCATTTACGGGTGCCAAATGCCACCTTTAGCTTTTTTGTAGGTATCATAGCCCTTTTGTGACAGTAACCATTCTGTAACCTGATTGACGTTTCATTTTAATGCCGCTGTCACCTGCTTGTAATACGGATGCCATACCTTTGCAGCCGAAAACCAAATATTAAAAAAATGGATATTAACTTCGGTCTGAAGAGCGCCTTGCGCCACGGGCTGCTGGTCATGCTGACGATAGCAGCCAACCTCATTACAAGTACCACCGCCCTCGCCCAAAACCCAGAGCAATGGAAGATCATGCGGGGAGAGGTGACCCTGTTTCTGGCCAACGACCTGGGACGTAACGGATACTATGAACAGAAACCTATCGCCGAACTAATGGGCATGATGGCCGACGAACTGGGGCCTGAAGCTGTCCTCGCCCTGGGCGATGTACATCACTTTGAAGGCGTACGGTCTACAGCCGACCCACTGTGGATGACCAACTATGAGCTCATCTATACCCATCCCGAACTGATGATTGCCTGGATGCCTGTATTGGGCAACCATGAGTACCGCGGCAATACCCAAGCAGTGCTCGACTACAGTCAGGTATCGCGCAGATGGCAGATGGAGGGGCGCTATTACAGTAGGGTGTTTGCCGATGAGGACCACCGGGTGAGCGTGCGTGTGGTGTTTGTCGACACCACTCCTATGATAGACCGCTACCATCACAGCACCACCTATCCCGATGTGGACGGACAGGACGTGGAGGCACAACTGGCATGGATAGACCAGACACTACGCGATGCGCAGGAAGACTGGGTGGTGGTGGTAGGACACCATCCCATGTACGCACAGACCAAGAAAGACATGATAGAGCAAGACGACATGCAGCGCAGGCTGCTGCCCATCCTCGACAAGCACAAGCAAAAGGTGGCCATGTATGTATGTGGACATATCCACAACTTCCAGCATATCCGCCGCGGCAACGACGGCATCGACTATGTGGTCAACTCGTCGGCCTCGCTGGCACGCAAGGTGAGCGAGACGACAGGCACCGTGTACTGCTCGCCGTCCGAGGGATTCTCGGTACTCTCCGCCACCAGGCAGCGGTTGTGCCTGTATATGATCGACAAGGCAGGCAACACGCTGCACCGCATCGAAAGAACCAAATAAGAGAAACCTGACAAGTGGCAGACTTCATGAGAACAGGATGGATGATGGCCCTGCTCCTGCTGATGGCAGTCGGGGCGGAAGCAAGAATCGTGAAAGGCAAAATCAAGGACGTGGCCTCGGGTGAGGAAATCATCGGTGCCTCTATCGTCATCAAGAATGTGGCCGGCAAAGGCACGGCAACAGGACTGGACGGCAGTTTCCAGCTCACGCTCCAGCGCTTCCCCTGCACACTGGTGTGCAGCTATCTGGGCTACAAGACCAAGGAGGTGGTGGTGAACCACAACGATGACAACCTGAACATCGACTTGGAGGCCGATGCCGTGGCACTGGGCGAGGTGGAGATTGTGGCCGAGAACACAGGTTGCTCCGAGATAGGTGCCAGGGTGATGGAGCGCAACGCCATGAACGTGATCAACATCATGAGTGCCAAGGCTATCGAACTGTCGCCCGTCCTGACCGTGGCCAATGTCATCCAGCGCATGAGCGGAGTGACGATGGAGCGCAACAGTGCTGGCGAGGGGCAGTATGCCATCCTCCGTGGCATGGACAAGCGCTACAACTACACGCTTGTAAACGGTCTGAAGATTCCCAGCCCGGACAACAAGAACCGGTTTGTGCCGCTCGATATCTTCCCGTCAGAGCTGCTCGACCGACTGGAGGTGACCAAGTCGCTCACCGCCGACATGGAGGGCGACGGCGTGGGTGGCGCCATCAACATGGTGATGAAGGACGCACCCTCCCAGCGCATGCTTACCCTGAATGTACAGGCAGGCTACAACACCCATTACCTCGACAACGATTTCCAATCTTTCGCACACGACAACATCGTGGGCAGCAGTCCCAACGAACGATTCGGCTCGGCCTACCCGACAGACGAGACCGACTTCTCATCGGCCAACCTGCACGTGAAATCGCACAAGCCGCTGCCCGACATCGCAGCGGGATTCGCCTACGGAGACCGCTTCTTGCGCGACCATCTGGGACTCATCGCCGCGCTGAGCTTCCGCAACAGCAACAAGGGTAAGACCAGCGACATGTACGATGCCACCGCCGACAACGACGGGGTGCAGCGTATCACCAACAGATATTTCTCGGAGAACCAGACACGTATCGGTGCGCACCTGAAACTGGACTATTACCTCACCCCGCTGCATAAGATAGCGCTCTACGGCGGCTACATGGACTTCCGCAATGCCCAGGCGCGCGACGCATACAGCGAGCTCGACGAGACCCTACGCCTGCGCTGGCAGCAGCAGCGTATCGCCAACGCCTCGCTCTTGGGCGAGCACAAGTTGCTGAGCGGCGAGCAGCTGACCCTGAAGTGGGGGGCCAACGTGGCCGAAGCCCGTCAGAAGACGCCGGACAATGCACAGATACAACTGAACCACAACTCGGAGGGAACATCGGTATGGGTCAACAAAAACGTGGGAGCCATCCGCCGGTGGGAACACAACTCCGACCGCGACATTGCCGGCCATCTGGACCTCGACTACAGGCTGGCGCTGGGCAGCCACACGATCCATATCGCTGCCGGAGGACTGTACCGCGACAAGCAGCGCCACAGCTATTACCATGAATACACCTTCCAACCCTACGACGACAGCAAGGAGGCGGCGTACGACCAATTCAAGGGCAGCGATTGGGAGAACTACGACGATATCCGCTTCAGGCTGAAGAGCTTCAGCCTCACCGACCCGATGAACTATGACGCGACGGAGCAGATAGGGGCCGGCTACGGCAAACTGACATGGTCTGCAGGCCGGTGGCAGATTGTGGCAGGCCTGCGGGCAGAGCATACCCGACAGGGATACACGCTGCTCTACGCCACAGAGGGGGCCGCCAACGATGGCGAGCAATCCTACACGGATCTCTTGGCCGACGCGCACGTCAAGTGGGTCATCCACCACAACGCCAACCTGCGCTTGTCGTACTACAAGGCCATCAACCGGCCGAGTTTCTTCGAGATTGTGCCTTACCACATCATCAATGAGGACTACAACGAGTGCGGCAACCCGAATCTCGAGCACACCGTGGCACACAACTTTGATCTCCGCTACGAGTTCTTTCCCCAACAGAGCGAACAAGTGATGGTCTGCATATTCTACAAAGACATCCACAATCCTATCGAGTACGGAATGACGGCCATAGGACAAGAGACATTCTACACACCCGGCAACTATGGCAATGCATCCAACTGGGGCGTGGAGGTGGACGTGATGAAATACTTCAACAGGTTTGGCATCAAAGCCAACTATACCTATACACACTCGAAGATAACCACCGCCAAACTGCGCGAACTGACGGCAGCCGACGGCAGCATCTATACCGACTACGCCGACCAGAGCCGCCCGCTCTTCGGACAGGCAGCCCATGTGTTCAACGCTTCCCTGCTCTACAAGGACTCCAAGCGGGGCTGGGATGCCCAAGTGGCTGGTTCCTACACCGGCAAACGCATCGCGGTGATTGACAGATTCTACCAAAACGACCGCTGGGACGCTCCGCTATGGCAGCTCGATGCCAGTGCAGAGAAGAAGTTCAAGGGCGGCTGGAGCGTATTTGTCAAGGCTCAGAATATGCTCAACACCTCTCTGATACGCTACTATAACGCCAATGACCGCAATGCCAGTCTGCCCAACGTGCGCAGATACGATGGCGGCGTGGTGGAGCGCGAAGAGAAAAACGGGGTGAGCCTGACCGCAGGCATAAGATGGAAACTATAAAACCAGATAGATAACTTATCACTAAAAACAATGAAAAAAATGATGAGACTATGGATGCTGATGGCCATTGCCATCGCATCTGCTACGGCACTGACCGCATGCAGCGACGACGAGGATGACAAGACAGTAGAACTGAGCAAGTTTGCCATCGACCCGACAGCCACGACCCTCACACCGGGAGAGACGCTGAACGTGAACGCACAGTTTTTTCCGGAAGCCGTCACCGACAAGACGGTCGTGTGGACTTCTTCTGACGACGAGGTGGCTACTGTCGCCAACGGTGTGGTAACCGCCATGAAGCCCGGTACAGCCACCATCACCGCCACTCCGGCAGCCAACCCCTCACTGGCCAAGACGCTCACCGTGAGCGTGACCAACAAGGCAATGTCTGCCTCTGGCGAGGTTTCAGGCACATGGGAGGCTTACACCACCGTGACCGTGACCGGCCAGCTCAAGGTACCGGCCGACAAGAGCCTGACGATTGAGAAAGGCGTGGAGGTCATCTTCAACTCATCCGATGGCAACGGCACAGGTATCGAGTTCACTGTAGACGGCAATATCTACTGCCAGGGTACAGAAGAGGCACCCATCCTCTTCTCGGTGCCGGCTTCTGAGCGCTCATATGCCAACGTGACCAACTGCAAGAACCTCTGGGGAGGATTCATGCTCAACAACCGCGCCGCCAATGCCGAGGCGCTGTTCTCACACTGCATCATCGAGTACGCAGGATGCGCCATGACAGAAACCTCGCCATCGGTCATCGCCGGAATCTATACCGCCGGAGAGGACTATGGCGTGCAGATAACCACCGGTCCGCAATATAAAGGTTCGCTGGTGGTGACCGACTGTGTGATACGCAACGGCTTTGCAGACGGTATCTATATGCAGGGCGGCAAGGGTATCATCACACACAACATATTCGCCGGCAACGGTGCCACCGGAGGCGAGGCGGTGAACGTGAAAGCCGGCACCAGCACGGTAGTGGCCTACAATGTCATGTACAGTCCTAATACCAACGGACTAAAACTGTCAAGTGCTGGACAGGATGACGTCGCTGGACGCGGGCAGTCGAAGTGTGTGGCTTACAACAATACCATCATCAACGCCGGCTGGCGTAGAGACGGTGCCAAAGGCGGTTGCATCTACGTGGAGAAGAACATCCTTGCCAACGTGTTTAACAACCTGATGGTCAACTGTAAGTATCGCGCACAAGCACCAAAATGGGGAATCCCCGGTGTGGCAGACGGCTGCGACGACAAGTCGGTGATAGACTACAACTGCTATGCGGCCAGCAGCATCGTCAGCACACTGCAACAAGACATTGACGACGGCACCACCGTGCCCTATGCCAACTACGTCAGCAACAAAAACTACTCCGACGCCGTGGATGCCCACAGCAAGATTGCCCAAGGAGCCAACGACCTGGGGGTAAAGTTCGCCAACTATACCCTCGACACCAACAAACTGGACAATCCTTCGTACGACGAGGCTTGGGACTTCACCGCTACGGCACTGCCAAGCGGCGCTTCAGACGGCAGTGGCCTCACCAGCATCGTACAATCGTCTCTCACCGTGGGCGGCAAGACTTACACGGCAGAGGCACCTCAAGCGTTTTTCGGTGCCAAGAAATAAACCTCTATCGACCGATTGACTCATCTCCCACGAGGAGCGGTGCTATAGGCAACCGCTCCTCGTGCTGTTTACAACCTGCCCCATACCCGACTGAAAAACTCGCCCATGCCCGAAAATTTGTCACAGATTATCGCTGATGTTTGCATAAGTTGTCGTACTTTTGCAATCACACGGCATCGGCCGCGCCCGACAAGACAGGAGCCGACAGCCATTATCCCTTTCACACATGACACGCAACCCATTGTCACCCTATATCCAGCAACTGCCCGTGGGCGCCATCGCCCCTCTGGTCAACCAGTCGCTGTCTGCCCATCCCCGGTTGGTGGTCACCGCACCGCCGGGAGCCGGCAAGTCTACCCTACTCCCGCTCACCATCCTGCAAGGCATGCCCGACGGCAAGCTGCTGATGCTCGAACCACGCCGCTTGGCCGCCCGGCAGATTGCCGAGCGCATGGCAGCGATGCTCGGAGAGACCGTGGGCGAGACGGTGGGCTACCGTGTGCGCTTCGACACCAAGGTCTCTGACCGTACCCGCATCGAAGTGCTCACCGAGGGCATACTGAGCCGCATGCTGATAGCCGACCCCACCTTAGAGGGTGTAGCAACTGTCGTCTTCGACGAGTTCCACGAGCGCAGCCTCGCCTCCGACACCGCCTTTGCCCTCACCCTCGAAGCCCAGCAGGTGATACGTCCCGACCTGCGCATCGTGGTGATGTCGGCCACTATCGACACGACCGCCCTCTGCCAAGCCCTCGACGCACCGCTACTCGAAAGCGAGGGGCGGATGTTTCCCGTGGAAATCATCCACGATGACGAAGCCGACGTGCGCAACTGTGCCACGCAGGTGGCCACGGCTGTACGCAAGGCGCACCGCATACATACGGGCGATATCCTGGCCTTTCTTCCCGGACAGGCGGAAATCATGAAATGCCACGAGGCGCTGGCCGACACACTCGGCGATACGGCCATCCTCCCCCTCTACGGCATGCTCCCACCCCAAGCGCAGCGGCAAGCCATCCTCCCGTCGCCACCAGGACAGCGCAAGGTGGTGCTCGCCACGCCTGTGGCCGAAACCTCGGTCACCATCGAGGGCGTGCGCACGGTGATAGACTCAGGATTCTGCCGCAAGATGGTCTACGATGCGCGCAACGGACTAAGCCATCTGGAGACGGTACGCATCTCTGCCGACATGGCAAGACAGCGCAGCGGACGGGCAGGCCGCGTATGCGAGGGGGTCTGCTACCGGCTGTGGAGCAAGGCTACCGAACTGCGGATGGACGACTGCCGACAGCCCGAAATCTGCGATGCCGATCTGGCTCCGATGCTCCTCGACATCGCCGCGTGGGGCGAACCCGACGTGTACCGGTTGCCGTGGCTCACGCCTCCACCGCAAGCGCATGTGGCACAGGCACGCCAACTGCTCTCCATGCTCGGAGCCGTGACGGCAGAGGGAGCCATCACCACCCACGGACGGCTGCTCGCCCGATGGCCGTGTCATCCGCGCATCGCACAGATGCTGACCCGGGCGGAGACACCATCACTAAAGGCGCTGGCGGCCAACATCGCCGCCCTGCTGGAGGAGAAGGATGTGCTCGACGACATGCACGATGCCGACATCAACACCCGCATCGCCCTGCTCCGCGACGGGCGCCGCAGGCACCTAACGGGCCGATGGGGCGGCATAGAGCGCGTGGCCAAGCAGTACAGGGACATGGCGCGCGCGGCCGAAGACAATACCATACCCGACCCACACGTCACGGGCGAGCTGATCGCCGCTGCCTATCCCGAGCGCATAGCCATGCAGCGTGCCGACGGAGGCTATCGGTTGGCAAGCGGCGAGACCGTGGCCCTCGACAGTGGCGATGACCTGTGCAGCTGCCGATTCCTGGCCGTGGCATCGGTCGGCACCCGCATCTTCCTCGCAGCCCCGCTCTCAGAAGAGGCCGTGGGCGACATGGCGCAATGGCGCCCCAGCGTATTCTGGGACAGCAAACAGTTGCGCGTGGTGTCCAGAAACGAACTGCGGTTGGGTACGCTGCTGATCGATACCCGCCCGCTGGCGGCCGAGGAGGCGAGTGAAGAAGCGACAAGGGTCATCTGCGAGGCCGCCAAAAAAGATGGCGCCAGCATGTTTACGCTCGATACCGCCGTGCAGCGCATGCAGCAGCGCATCGCCACCGTGGCCGAGTGGCATCCGGAGATGGCGCTGCCCGACGTGTCGACCCCCGCACTGATGGCAAGGGCGGCCGAATGGCTGCCACTCTATAGCAACAGGGGTACTACGGCGGCAGACACCAGACGGATAGACATGAGCGAGGTGATATGGGGACTCCTGGACTATGCCCAACAGACGGCAGTGGACCGCATCGCCCCCACGCACATAGCGGTGCCCACTGGGAGCCGCATCAGGATAGACTATAGGGTGGGCGCAGAGGCTCCTGTACTGAGCGTACGCCTGCAGGAGTGTTTCGGCATGACCGAAACGCCGCGGGTGGACGACGGCAAGCGCCCGGTCTTGATGGAACTGCTGTCGCCGGGTTTCAAACCCGTTCAGCTGACACAAGACTTGCACAGCTTCTGGCTGTCCACCTACTTCGATGTACGAAAAGAACTGCGCCGGAGGTATCCCAAACACCACTGGCCGGACCATCCGCTGGAGGCGGAGGCCGTAAAGGGCGTAGCTAAACGTGGCAAATAAAATCGTAAAGGTGGCATTTAGCAGGTCTAAATGCCACCTTTACGATTGGGAAAAGCCATCATGAGTTTTTCAAAAACTATCGGCGAGGGCTGTCAGAGGAGCCCCTGCACCTTCAGTTCTTCGGCCACCTCGCACAATTCTTGGTACCATTCGGCTCCGAAGCGGCGGGTCAGCGGGCCGGCCAAGAACTTATACAGCGGCAAATCGAGCTCTTTGCCTTTCTCTACGGCACACTGGCAGATGCGCCAACGGTGATAGTTGAGCCCTACGCTGCCATCGGGAAACTGCTTCTCACGGATGGGGTAAAGGGCACAAGAGATAGGTTTGGCGAAGCGAGTCTTCCCAGCACGATAGGCACGCTCCAGCGCACAGAGGCAGCATCCGTTTTCGTAACAGGTAAACACACAGTCCTTGCCGCCCACGATGCTCGTCACCAAGTCGGCCTCGGGGTCTACATAGGCCACACCCTGCCGGTCTATCACCGCCTGGGCCGAAGCCGTGAGGTCGCCCCACACGGTGTCGAGCGCCTCCTCGATCTCGCCTATCTCATCGAGCGTCACGGGGGCTCCCGCATCGCCCTCTATACAGCAGGCACCACCGCAGGCATCGAGGTCACAACAGAATTTTACCGTGAAGATGTCGGGAGAAACCAATACGTTTCCCACTTGAAGAATATGCAGTTCCATGTCTTTATGCTTATGATTGAAAGTTGTTTTGATGACAGACTATCCGTGTGAGGCTACCACACGATGGGTGCGATGCCATGCTCGGCGAGATAAGTGTTGCAAAGCGAGAAATGGTGGTTGCCAAACCATCCACCCCGATTGGCCGAGAGAGGTGAGGGATGCACCGACTCGAGTACCAGATGGCGCGAGCGGTCTATGAGCGCGGCCTTAGAGCGGGCATAGCCACCCCACAGGATGAAGACCAGATGGTCGCGATGGGCGTTGAGGGCCGTAATGGCCGCGTCGGTAAAGGTCTCCCACCCACGGCGCTGATGGCTTCCGGCCTGATGGGCACGCACCGTGAGGGTGGCATTGAGCAGCAGCACGCCCTGCTTGGCCCACCGCGTCAGGTCGCCGTCGGAGGGCATCGGCGTTCCGATATCCGAGGCTATCTCCTTGAAGATATTGACGAGCGAGGGGGGCATCATGACACCGCTGGGCACGGAGAAACTGAGTCCCATGGCCTGCCCCTGCTCGTGATACGGGTCTTGCCCGATGATGACCACCTTGACCTCGTTGAAGGGACACAGGTTGAAGGCATTGAAGATGAACTGTCCCGGCGGATAACAGCATGTCTGCTGATACTCTGACCGCACAAAGTCGGTGAGCGCGGCAAAATAAGGTTTGTCAAACTCGCCTTGCAGATACTGTCGCCAGCTGTCTTCTATCTTCACATTCATACTTGCACCTCTTTATTAGTTTCGTTTGCAAAGATAGTGCAAGCCGAAGACAATAAAAAGGAAAAAACAAAGTTTTTTACGATTATTATTGTTGAGGCGAAGCCTATCTTATGAAAAGATAGTGCAAGCCGAAGACAATAAAAAAGAAAAAACAAAGTTTTTTGCAATTATTATTGTTGAGGCGAAGCCTATCTTATGAAAAGATAGTGCAAGCCGAAGACAATAAAAAGGAAAAAACAAAGTTTTTTGCAATTATTATTGTTGAGGCAAGGAGTAGGGTGAGGACTATAAGTAGAATCCTTGCACTTCTGATTGTCCACTAACAAAGGTGGCAGACAGCTTGCATGCCCATCGGCATGGGTACTGTCTGCCACCTTGTAAAAGGGTTTATACGACCAAACAATTAGTCGACAATCAGGTTCTCACCCGTCATATCGGCAGGCTGTTCCAATCCCATAATGTGCAGGATAGAGGGAGCGACATCGGCCAAGCGTCCATCCTTGACGGTAGCCGAGTTGTTGTCGGTCACATAGATAAAGGGCACAGGATTGAGTGAGTGTGCGGTGTTGGGAGAGCCATCCTCGTTGACTGCATTGTCGGCATTGCCGTGGTCGGCGATGATGATAGCCTCGTAGTCATTGGCCTTGGCAGCCTCGATCACGTCGCGCACGCAGCAGTCTACGGCATGCACGGCCTTGGCGATGGCATTGTAGACACCCGTGTGGCCCACCATATCGCCATTGGCAAAGTTGACCACGATAAAGTCGTACTCCTGGGTACCGATGGCAGCCACCAGCTTGTCTTTCACCTCGTAGGCGCTCATCTCGGGCTTCAGGTCGTACGTAGCCACCTTGGGTGACGGTACCAAGATACGGTCCTCGCCCTCATAGGGTGCCTCGCGTCCGCCATTGAAGAAGAATGTCACGTGTGCATACTTCTCCGTCTCGGCTGTATGCAGCTGACGCTTGCCCTGACGGCTGAGATACTCGCCCAGCGTGTTCTCCACATTCTCTTTGGGGAAGAGGATGTTCACGCCCTTGAAGTTGGCATCGTACGGAGTCATGCAGTAATACTGCAGTCCGGGAATCGTATGCATGCCCTCTTCCGGCATATCCTGCTGTGTGAGCACCTGTGTGAGCTCCTTGGCACGGTCGTTGCGGAAATTGATGAAGATCACTACATCGCCCTCGGTGATGGTGCCGTCGACAGAAGCATTGTGGATAGGCTTGATGAACTCGTCTGTCACGCCCTCGGCATAACTCTCCTCCATCGCCTTCACCATGTCGGTAGCCTGCTTGCCCTTACCCTCAACGAGCAGGTCGTAAGCCTCTTTCACGCGGTTCCAGCGCTTGTCGCGGTCCATTGCATAGAATCGGCCCACGATGCTGGCAATGGCGGCTCCGTTGGCAGCGCAAACGTCGGTGAGCTGCTGGATGAAGCCCACACCGCTCTTGGGATCGGTATCGCGGCCATCCATGAAGCAGTGTACGAAAGTCTTGTCCAGTCCGTACTCCTTGCCCACCTCGACGAGCTTGAACAGGTGGTCGAGCGAAGAGTGTACACCGCCGTCAGAGGTAAGACCCATCAGGTGGAGCTTCTTGCCGTTTTCCTTAGCGTATGAATAGGCAGCTACAATGCCGGGATTCTGGAGGATGCTGCCGTCTTTGCAGGCACGGTTGATTTTCACAAGATCCTGATATACCACACGTCCGGCGCCAATGTTGAGGTGTCCCACCTCTGAGTTGCCCATCTGTCCGTCGGGCAAACCTACATTCTCACCCGAAGCCTGCAGCTGTGAGTGTGCCGAGATGGCATACAAATAATCCAAGTAAGGAGTGGGGGTGTTGAAGATTACGTCACCCGCACCGTGTTTGCCGATTCCCCATCCGTCGAGAATCATCAATAATGCTTTCTTTGCCATAAGAATTAAACCTATTTATAATAAGAATGTTCTGTGTGCAAAGTTACAGATTTATTGGCGACTGACAAAGGATTATGGTGTAAAAGTTTTTAAACCTTTTCCTTGCCGTTTTCCCCTGTCCCATCATGGTCTCAGGCAGCCGATAGGCACCACCAGCACCCCATCAGGGCGGCGATAGGCGTATTCGCCGATACCTGTAAGCACCATCATGAACGACGGTTCTCTCATGCAGGATGTGTCTATCTTCCCCGCAAGCTTCTTGAGGGTATGGGCTCCTGCCTCTATCAGCACGCCGCCGCCAAGTTTTACTTCCACCATGCCATAACGCCCATTGCGGAGATGTACGACGGCATCGCACTCCAACCCGTTTTTGTCGCGATAGTGATACACCTGCCCATCCAGCGCATCTGCATAGACACGCAAGTCTCGCACGGCCAATGTCTCAAAGAGCAACCCAAACGTATTGGGGTCGTCGATGAGGTCGTCCGGACCAAGTCCCAATGCTGCCGCCGCTATGGAGGGGTCAGTAAAATAACGTGTGTCGCTGGTGCGTATGGCCGTCTTGGACCGGAGGTTGGGACTCCACGCCACCATATCCTCTACCACAAAGATACGTTTCAGCGCATTGATGTATGAAAGGACGGTAGATTCAGCCATATCGCTGCCCTCATTGGTCTTAATGTCTGCCAGCAGGGTGGCCGCAGGCACTTGTCCTCCTTGGTTGCGGGCATACGAGCGCAGCAGTCTGTGTGCCAGTTCCGGATTGCGTTGTATGCCATCTACCCGGGAGATGTCGCTACGGCATACAGCCTCCACATATTCGCGCGCCTCTATCAATGCCGCCCGCGGATTTGTCTTCAACGAGGCTTTTGGCCAGCCTCCCCGGCAAGTAAGATAGGCCAACCGATTGATGTCTATCTGACTTGTGCCGTCTACGGTGTCGGAAGAACGGAACAAGCCGGCAAGGCTTACATCGCCCGTAGAATCGCCCGATTCCCACAAAGACATCGTACGCATCTTAATCCAGCCAAAACGACCGGTACCTGAGTGGAAAATCTCGGAAGTAGAAGCCGGGACTGCCGAACCCGTGAGCATAAACTGCCCCTCTTCCTGTCGATGATCCACCTCAAACCGAATCGCATCCCAAAGTTTAGGGGCTATTTGCCACTCATCTATGAGCCTCGGCGTATCGCCCACAAGCAGTCTGCGGATATTGGTGGCCGCCATCGTCAGATTGCGCTCCATGTTTGCCGGGTCAGCCATATACAATACACTTTTGGCCTGCTGCTCCCCGGTTGTTGTCTTTCCACAATACTTCGGCCCTTCTATCAATACGGCCCCCATTGCTTCCAGTTTTTCCTGCAATAATTGGTCTACAACTCGCGGTCTATAATTTGCCATTTGTTTGGAAGTTTTCTGATTTCGCCCCAAAGTTACATTTTTTATTGTAAATCATCAAATTACGTCATACAAAAAATGTTATAACATGTCAGTTGGCCGATTTCTGACGTGCCAGTTGGCCGATTTCTGACGTGCCAGTTGGCCGATTTTTGACGTGCCAGTTGGCTATTTTTTGTCCGATAAGGATGATTGGCTTTCGTAAAGGTGGCGTTTAGCTCATGTAAATGCCGCGTTTAGCTCACCTAAATGCCACATATAGCTCATGCAAATGCCACATATAGCTTGCGCAAAGGAGGGGAAAAACGGGGGAGGAGGATAAAAAAATCGGGACATTTCATTGTGGAGGTCGCAAATAATGAGTACCTTTGCCGAAGTTTTATAAAACATTCATATTGAAGACATTTGAAGAATTGGGCGTCAGCGAAGATATTCGCCGCGCCATCAGCGAACTCGGGTTTGAGCATCCCATGCCCGTACAGGAAGAAGTAATCCCTTATTTACTCGGACACGGCAACGATGTCATAGCATTGGCACAGACCGGCACCGGCAAGACGGCAGCTTTCGGCATTCCCCTGCTCCAGAAGATCGATCCGGACAGCAAGGAGACACAGGCGCTTATCCTCAGCCCCACCCGTGAGCTCTGCCTGCAGATAGCCGACGACCTCAACGACTTCGCCAAGTACATGAGGGGGGTGCACATTGCCCCTGTGTACGGCGGATCGTCCATCGAGGCGCAGATCAGGATGCTCAAGAAGGGCGTGCAGATCATCGTGGCCACGCCCGGTAGGCTCATCGACCTGATGAACCGCGGCGTGGCTAAGCTGGAGCACGTGAACAACGTGGTATTGGACGAAGCTGACGAGATGCTGAACATGGGCTTCTCCGAAAGCATCAACGCTATCTTCGAGGGAGTGCCCTCCGACCGTAACACACTGCTCTTCTCGGCCACCATGAGCCGCGAGATAGAGAAGATAGCCAAGAGTTATCTGCACGACCACAAGGAAATCGTGGTAGGAAGCCGCAACGAGGGCGCGGAGAATGTGAACCACATCTACTATATGGTACACTCCAAGGACAAATACCTGGCCCTGAAGCGCATCGTGGACTACTATCCGCGCATATTCGCCATCATCTTCTGCCGCACCAAGGTGGAGACGCAGGAGATAGCCGACAAGCTCATCAAGGACGGCTACAACGCCGAAGCACTGCACGGCGACCTGTCGCAGCAGCAGCGCGACCTCACCATGCAGAAGTTCCGCCAGCACACGGTGCAGCTGCTGGTGGCTACTGATGTGGCCGCACGCGGACTGGACGTGGACGACCTGACACACGTCATCAACTACGGACTGCCCGACGACATAGAGAACTATACCCACCGTAGCGGACGTACCGGACGCGCCGGCAAGAAAGGCACCTCTATCTCTATCATCCATACCCGCGAGAAGTCGAAAGTGCGTAACATAGAGCGCGAGATAGGCAAGCAGTTTGTAGACGGCGACCTGCCCACGGCCGTGGAAATCTGCAAGAAGCAGCTCTACAAGGTGATGGACGACATCATGAAGACCGATGTGGACGACGAGCAGATTGCCCCCTACATGGAAGAAATCAACCGGCAGTTTGAGTACGTGGACAAAGAGGATGTCATCAAGAAGATGGTGACCATCACCTTTGGCCGTTTCCTCAATTACTACAAGCATGCGCCGGAGATAGAGAAGCCATCCACCGCCAAGGGCAGGGGCGAGAAGACCTCCCGCGGCAAGGGCAACGTGACCAACGGCCGCCGCAAGCACGAGGCCGAGGCCGGTTACCAGCGCCTGTTCATCAATCTTGGCAAAGCCGACGGATTCTATCCCGGCGAAATCATGCAGTACCTCAACCGCCATGTCAAAGGACGGCAAGAGGTGGGACACATCGACCTGCTGAGCAAGTTCTGCTACATCGAAGTTCCCAAGGACGATGCCCGACGGGTGATGAAAGCTCTCAACGGCACCGTGTACAAAGGTCGCGAGGTACGCTGCAACGATGCCGACGAGGCCGGACACGGCCGCGCTGCCAAAGGTGGCAAAAGCCCGTCGCACGCCAAGCGTAGCGACGACCGTCCCAGCGCTCCCTCTGCCAAGAAGACACACAAGCGTGAGGACTGGCGCGAACTGATCAGCGGCGCTCCCTTTAAACTCAAAGGCGAGGAACCCGACTTCAGCGAAGAGGGATGGGCACGACGCAAGCCGAGAAAGAAATAGGCACACACCCGAAACGATAACAGGGAGATGAGTGGAGACTCCGCTGCAGGGCATCTATGCACGGCAACAGGGTTCCACCCATCTCCCTGTTCTTATTCGCCTGACCCTCCTACCCTTCCCCAAAGCAGGCCAAGGCGACCAGCTTCCCCTACTTTTTTTGACCGGAAGACGAAAAAAAGAAGCGGAAAAAACATTCATTTGCAAAGAATTGTGTACATTTGCAAAAGAGACCAAGTAACCATATTTTTACTAACCCTAACCTATTTTTTACATAACAATGGCTATCGAAAAGACTTTAGTACTGCTTAAGCCCTGCACGATGCAGCGCGCACTTGCCGGAGAAATCATCAGTATCTTCGAAAAGAAAGGATTCCGTATCTGCGGCATGAAGATGATGATGCTGACCGATGAACTCCTCTCCGAGCATTACGCCCACCTGAGCGAAAAACCGTTTTTCCAGCGCGTCAAAGACTCGATGATGACAGCTCCCGTGGTAGCGCTCTGCCTGGCCGGAGTAGACGCCATCGCCGCCGTACGCGCCCTCGCAGGCCCCACCAACGGACGAAACGCAGCCCCCGGCACCATCCGCGGCTCGTACTGCATGAGTTTCCAAGAGAATATCGTACATGCGTCTGACTCTCCCGAGACAGCTGCCGTAGAGCTCCGCCGCTTCTTCCGCGACGAGGAAATCTTCGAGTGGGACCAGTGCACCTTCCCCTACCTCTACGCCAACGACGAATTTTAGGTCCAGCCTATCACTTTACGCAAATGGGGCTAATGCAGACTTCCGCATTAGCCCCATTTGCATGAGAGATTCTTTACATCCCACCCCATTGGACACCTATGCTCATTGGACAGGCTACTTTATGGGCGTGAGGTGCAACAGACAACCAGTGTTGGCTGCCACCTCGAGCGTAATCGGGGACTTGCCGTCACAGGGCAACGCCTTGGCACGCACCTCATCCTTCTTGTTGCCCGGCTGGTGGTACCACATGGCCTTGTAGCGGACTGCCTGAGGCAGCCATTCGGCCACAGGCACCGTCACCCGACGCTTGTCACCTGCATTCAGCACACTCACATACCAGTCTGACCCCGACCGCCTTGCCACCACGGCATACGAATCCATGTCGCCTTCGCAAAAACGGGTATCGTCCCAGACGGTGGGAATGGAGCAATAGAAGGCTGTCAGCGCATCGGTCTTAATCACCGACTCGGTGGAACCGGCCCCTCCGGCACGCGAGGGAGCCTTCTCGGGTCTGTCGTACCAGAACACAAACTGCCAAGGACTATAGATGGCCACGCGCTTGGCCAGTTGGGCCGCCAGACCACCCATCTTGGTGCTCACACGCTCGGCAAAATAGCAGTTGGTATTATCGCCTGCACCGCAAATCATGCGGTTGTACAGCGTGTAGATGCTCTGTGTGAGCGCAGGTGACTCCTCGTCGCCCCGGATGCCCTCTTGCGTAATCAGGTTAGGATAGGTACGCGAATAGCCAGTGGGGCGATACTCGTCGTGTATGTCTACCATCAGCTCGTATTTGGCAGCCTTGCGCACAGCCTGATGCAGCCATGCGGTGGAATATTGGTCGCCCACGTCCACAAAACCATACTTTAGGCCTTTCACGCCCCATTTTTGGTAGAGCGGCAGCAGTTCGTCCAACTGTTGGGCCAGCGCCTTCATATTCACATAGAGGATGATGCCCACGCCTCGACGGTTGGCATAGTCGATCACATGCTGCAGATCGAGCGGCCCTTTGGAGCGTGCAGGATCCACGGTGACGGTCGTGGCATCCGAGGCCTCATCGTTTTCAGGACCATACCAGCCTGCATCAAACTCTACGTACTCGATACCGTTGGCTGCGGCAAAGTCCACGCAAGCTATACCACCCGCCGTGGTAAGCGTAACCTCACGAAGCACGCGGCCAGGTTTGATCCATGCGGTGTTGGAGATTTGGTTGGGCTCGTTCAGATTCAGCACCAAGTCGTTGTTTTGGACCAGCTGACCGGGATGGTTGGCCACCATCACATAGCGCCAAGGCGACCGGTAGCCGGCCAAGTGCAGGTTGACCTTGCCCGACAGCACCGACTGTACTCCAAGACCTGCCTTGCTCTTGCCCAGTTTCATGCGTGCATAGTCTACCAGTGCGGCCTCGCCGATGGCCACAAATCTGTTGGTAGCCACCTGTATCACCTGTGGCCGGTCGGCCGTAATATTGAGATCGCTCAGACGGGTCTTGGTGTAAGCATCCTGCGCCCTGTCTGTCACCCATGTGTCGCAATCGTGGTCGAAGAGAAACTGGGTATGTTCGCCGAGCAAGGTGCGGTTCCAGAAATCGAGTTTGTCAAACACATAACGGAAAGCCATTCCCTCGTCGTAGAGACGGACAAGCAGCTGGATCTGCTTCTGGTTCACATCATCGCGCAGTTGGAGATTGAGTTCGTTGTAACAATCTCTCACCAACGACCGCTCGCCATACACAGGCTGCCACGTCTGGTCCACCGAAGTGGTGGTCTGAGCGGCTATCTGCCAGTTTCCCACCAGCATCTCCTTGTCCAACTCCAACTGGAGGGTCTTTGCCTCCACCACTTTGTCGCCCTCATCATACAAAATCATCCCGACAGCCCGGCTCTCAACTCGGATGTCGGCTTTCAAGGTTGCCGAAGGACTGGCCAAAGGCAATACCGTCTGGGCACAAAGCCACAACGACTGCAACCAGACACCTAAAAAAAACGCTATTTTCTTCATGCTTATTACTGTTTCTACCATATTCAAGTTTCCTAAATTTTTTCTACTGCACGGCCAAGCATCACCTCGGGATGAAACTGGCTGGTGCATACGCACCCAATTCTATCTCAGAACGTCCCGCTCTGGCTGCGACAGGTACACCACAGCAACAGGCACATCCAGCGAAGGAACCCTCGCTTGCCACACAGACACTCATAACATGATGATTTCATACACAGTCCTATTTTATTGTCTCTACTTTTGTAACCCAATCATACGGTAAGGAGCCCTATCGACCCACAACGTCCTCACAGGACACCTATTAGGTTTCTGCCACAAAGATACAAAAACAAATCTATTATCCCACCTTTTACCCCAACTCCTTTTCCTACCACACTGATTTTTTCCACAGCCTGATGCCAGTTTCCTCTCAAACACAAATGTGGGAAGCAGTCGCGCGGACTACTTCCCACATTTGCTTTAGGGGGAGTCAACTTATTTGGCGCCTATCTCCTGCAACAGGCGGTCGGCATGACCCCACTTGTCCATCATGAAGAGCACATAGCGAATGTCCACACCGATGCAACGGGCCAGACGGCTGTCAAAATTGATATCGCTTGAGAGACTGTCCCAGTTGCCATCGAAAGCCAGACCTATCAGCCGGCCCTCTCCGTCGAACATGGGCGAGCCTGAGTTGCCGCCCGTGATGTCGTTATTGGTGAGGAAGCATAGGTGCATCTTACCGGTCACGGCATCCTGATACTTGCCGAAGTCGTTGGCCGACAGCAACTGGTGCATGACGGGCTCGGCAAAGTAGTCTACGATACTGTCGGCACGCTTCATCTTATCGACAATGCTGCTTGCCTCGGTGTAATAGCCCGACGGACTGCCACCCAGTTCGAAACCGCCCACCTGTCCGTAGCTCAGACGCATGGTGAAATTGGCATCAGAGTAGTGGGGCAGGCCTTCCTCCATACGGAGCTTGGCATCGCAGAGCCAGCGTTCCTGCTCATCGATGCTGTCCATCGTCTCCTGCAGGGTGACGCGCAGCATTCCGTCGAGTTCGAGCAGGTCGAGACCAAACTGCACGCCGGGGTCCTTGGCGTAGGCCTTGCTCTTGATATAGAGCTTGGCACCGGGTTTCATCAGCATCGATTTCTCATAGAGATAGTCCACGTAGCGTGCATAGTCACCGCCAAAGTCTTTGTCCACCGTTTCGTAAAACTTGGGCAAGTACCGGGCATCCACCTGCTGGCGATAGTTGCGCATGAGCACGGCCAGGACCTCTTTGTCGAGGGCTGCGTCCCATGTGTCGCTGTTGTCCTCAAACTCCACATACTGCTTCTTGGGCTTGTCCTTAGGGCCCTTGACCTCGATACGGTTCAGACGGATGGCCCGGTCGGCCAGTTCGTTGGTCCTGTAGAAGCTCTCGCGGCTGTACATCAGGTTCTTCATGGCCTCGAAGCGCTTGTTGTACAGTTGTTCCATCTTGTCAAAATCCAGTTTGCCCTTCAGGTAGCCTGTCTCGTCCTGCCACTGTCGAATACGCTGCTCAAACTCGCGCTTCTGCTGAATCAGTCCGATACTGTCGATACACTTGTTCATGCCGATGGAGTTTTTCCAGTAGTTGGCACTCTGTGCAAACTTAGAGTCGTACTTGATACGCACGGCCTCATCGGCCCGCATGTGGCGCGTCATCACCTCCTGCTTCACGCCACGTACCTGTGCACGGGGCTCGTTCTGCGCGTCGCGACGCTCCCTGATGCCGTAAGACGAGAGGTAGCGGTTGGTGGAGCCGGGGTATCCCATCGTCATGGCAAAGTCTCCCTCCTTGTAACCTTGCAGCGACACGGGTGCCCAGTGCTTGGGATGGTAGGGCACATTGTCCTTGGAGTAGGCAGCAGGGCCTCCTGTCTTGGGATCGGCATAGATACGGAACACCGAGAAGTCGCAGGTCTGGCGCGGCCACATCCAGTTGTCGGTCTCTCCGCCAAACTTACCCATCGACTTGGGTACGGTAAACACCAGTCGCAGGTCCCTGAAGTCCTGGTAAGTGGTGGCATAATACTTGTTGCCCTCGTAGAAGGCATCGATATTGACATGCAGCGTAGAGTCGCGGCGCCTTGCCTCGCGGGTGTAGACCGTCTGCAGTGAGTCGATGACCTCGCCCTTGCGCTCATTGTTCATGGCGGCGAAACCCAGGCTCATCAGTTCGGGAGTCACATCGCGCTGGTCAATCATGAACGAGACAAACATGCCCTCGTTGGGCAACTCTTCCTCATAGGTCTTGGCATAGAATCCGTTGAGCATATAGTCGTGCTCCACAGTAGAATGAGACCTGATGGCCTCGAATCCGCAATGGTGGTTGGTAAAGACCAGACCGTCTGGCGACACCACCACACCCGAACAGTAGCCCGAGAAGTTGACCACCGCATTCTTGATGGCACCAGCATCGCTGTAAAGCGCCTCGTAGGGGAGCCTGAAACCCTCTGCCTGCATGGTTTGGTAGACAGCTTTCGGCAGATTGTAAAGTGTCCACATGCCCTCGTCGGCCACCGCCACCTGAGCGGTCATCATGGCGGCGAGCAGCCACATCATTTTCTTTCTCATTGTGTATCTGTTTTATTTGTTTCTGAAGTATTTTCCAATCACGGGAAGCCGGTGCAGGGGGAAGTCGTGGTACAGGATATGCCCCACAAAGAGCAGGATGAGCACCGTATTGACACCCAAAGCGGGCCACATGGGCAGCCACTCGTTGGCCACCATCATGCCGGCACAGAAGAGGGCGGCTATGAGCACATAGCAGAGCATGTCCTTGACTGGGTAGTCGATGCGGTACTTGCGCTGACCCACCAGATAAGACAGCAGCATGGCCGTGCCATAGCCCGCCACACCGCCCCACGCGCAGGCCATGTAGCTGTAGCGGGGCACGAAGACCACATTGACCATGACGAGCACCACGCAACCGATGCCCGAGAACCATGCCCCGTAGATGGTCTTGTCGATGAGCTTGTACCAGAACGACAGGTTGAAGTACACACCCATCATGATCTCGGCCGCCATGACGATGGGCACCACCCGCAGACCGGGCCAATAGCTCTGGTCACGGATGACATAGCGCAGCACGTCCATGTAGCCCATCACTACGAGGAAGGCCAGGAGCGTGAAGATGACAAAGTATTTCATGGCCAAGGCATAGGTCTCGCGGTTGTCACGGTCCTTGGCCTTGCCGAAGACAAACGGTTCGTAGGCGTAGCGGAAGGCTTGGGTTATCATGGCCATAATCATGGCTATCTTGGTAGCTGCCCCGTAGATACCCAACTGGGCCTTGGCATCGCTGCCGGCATACAGGTAGGGGAAGATGATCTTGTCCAGCGTCTGGTTCAGAATGCCCGCAATGCCGAGGAGCAGTAGCGGCCAGGCGTAGCGCAGCATGCGCCGCCAAAGGGCGGTGTCGAAACGATAGCGGAAGCCCGTGAGCTCGCGCTTGAAACAGAGCAGCACCACTGCCGTGCACACCAAATTGATGTAGAAGACCATGCCCACATCGAGCGTGAAGTGGTCATCGTACAGGCCAAAGGGATTGAGCCGCAAGGCTGGCAGCACGATGAGGTAGAGGAGATTAAGCGTGATGTTGAGCAGGATATTGACCAACTGCAGCGTGGCAAACTTGATGGGCCGCCGCTGATACCGCAGGTAGGCAAAAGGGATGCACTTGAAGGCGTCGATGGCCACACAGACAAACATCACAGCCACCCACTCGGGATGGTCGGGGTATTTCATCAACGAGGCTATCTGTGGCAGAAAGGCCAGGACCACGCCCACAAACAGCAACGAGGTTCCGGCCACAGAGAGCAGCGTGGTGCTGTACACAGTGGGGGCATCCTCCTCACTCTTGTTGACATACCTGAAAAAGGTGGTCTCCATGCCGTAGGTGAGGAGCACCATCAGCAGCGCCGTATAGGCATAGATATTGGTCACTACGCCGTACTCGCCTCCGCCGGCCACAAAGGCTGCCGTCTGAATGGGTACCAACAGATAATTGATAAACCGTCCGGCTATGCTACTGATTCCGTAGATGGCCGTATCCTTGACTAAAGACTTTAAATTTGCCATAAATTTTTACCTTTAAAAGAATAGGTAGGCTATGAAGATGGCCGCTATGACACCTGCCAGATCGGCCAAGAGGCCACAGCTGACGGCATGACGGGTGCGGCGGATGCCCACACTGCCGAAGTAAACGGCCAAAATATAGAAGGTGGTGTCGGTGGAACCCTGGAAGATACAACTCAACCGGCCCACAAACGAGTCAGC
This sequence comes from Bacteroidales bacterium, assembly GCA_004554665.1. GTDB lineage: Bacteria > Bacteroidota > Bacteroidia > Bacteroidales > Bacteroidaceae > Prevotella. The sequence continues at coordinate 42,331 of SFKY01000004.1, read as the reverse complement.
TCCATACGTGCTCATGGCATCTACCATCATGCCACGGGCACCCGAGCCCGAGAGAGGTTTCATCAACGCCGTGGGCAGGGCTGCCACAAAATCGCTGTCACCGCCACAGACACGCACGCCCCATGCGATCCCGTCGATGAGCATATCCATCGCGCCAGACGCACGGAAGACACCGATGCCTACCAGAATGGCTACCAAATAAGGGATGATGCGCACGGCCGTGGCAAATCCGTCCTTGGCACCCTCGACAAAGGTGTCGTACACATTGATACGCTTACGCAAGCCGGCCACGATGAAACCCACGATGATGGTCATCAGCAGGATATTGGCCACCGAGGTGCTCACCACATTCATCTGGTCCTTGTCCAGCTGACCGAATCCCCAGATGATGAGCGCCACCACAGCCAGCATGCCGCCCAGCGTAAGCAGCATGACGCGGTTGAGCAGACTGATACGCTGATACAAGGAGGTGATGATGATGCCTGCCAGCGTGGAGAAGAAGGTGGCCAACAGGATGGGGATGAAGATGTCTGTGGGCTGTGCAGCCCCCATCTGCGCCCGATACACCATGATGGAGACGGGGATGAGGGTGAGGCCGGAGGTATTGAGCACCAGAAACATGATTATGGGGTTGGAGGCCGAATCTTTCTTGGGATTCAACTGCTGCAACTGCTCCATCGCCTTCAGGCCGAGCGGCGTGGCAGCATTGTCGAGCCCCAGCATATTGGCCGCGATATTCATAAAGATGGAACCCGTAACGGGATGCCCTTTGGGAATATCGGGAAAGAGTTTGGCAAAGACGGGCGACAGCACCTTGGCCACGACCGCAATCACCCCACCCTTTTCGCCTATCTTCATGATGCCGAGCCAGAGCGAGAGCACACCTGTAAGTCCTAAGGAGATCTCAAAGGCGGTCTTGGACGAATCGAATGTGGCGCTCATCATGGCCGGAAACACCTCTGTGTCTCCCATAACCAACAGCCTGACAAGAGCGATGCCGAAGGCGATGATAAAAAACGCCACCCAAATATAGTTGAGTACCATATATATAATAATGTATTAGCGCATAAACCAAGCGGTATGAACTGGTTGCAAAATTACGGATTACTTTGCAAATAATGAAATTTATGGTCAGAAAGTTTACCCTACATCCTCCCATAGGGCACTTCACGCTGCGGACAGGCCACCCTGGGAAAACCTAAAGGCCACGTTTAGCCCACCTAAATGCCACCTTTGGCGCGCCAAAGGTGGCATTTAGGTGCGGCAAGTGACACAGCGCCCATCGCTCCACTGACGAAAAAAGGGAGTGGCGACCCTTCGCCACTCCCCAGTATTTGAGAAATTACTGACTTAACTATATCTGCTATCAATAACCATAGTTCTGTGGATATTCAGCACCACTGTTAGACTTGATAACGTCGTCCGGAATCGGTTGCTGATAGTTGTAGGGCTTGATATTCGACACGTAGCGGATGCCCTTGGTACCATCGTTCTTGGTATATTCCACCTTCACACGACCCTTGTCGGCATTGCTGCTCTCGGTCTCGTTCACGAAGCTTACACCATACTTGCGTACACGCTCGTAAAGCGTATTGCTCTGGTTCTCATTCTGTGTGGGATACTTAGAGGTGACATAGGTACCGCAGTTGGGGTTGCAAGACAGACGGTTGAGGGTGATGCAACGGTGCTCCTCGCCGAAGAGCTCGCGGGTACGCTCGTCGAGGATGTAGTCGATGTCCACCTCAGAAGCCGAACAGAGAGGTGCGTTGGCACGGGCACGTACCACGTTGATATCGTCGGCAGCCTTCTGTGTATCGCCCTTGGCCAGATAAGCCTCGGCACGGAGCAGATAGGTCTCGGCCACACGGATCATGTAAGGTTCATACTCGCACTCCTTGGCATCGCCATTGGGATGCTTGGCTTGGGCGAACTTCCAGAAACGTGGGAAGATATCGATGGTGTCACCACCAGAGAGCTTGTAGACATCCTCATTGGCAGTACCCTTGGCAGCAGCCTCGCGTGCCTTGGCGGCCTTGTAGATCTCAGGCCAAGGCTTGCCAGACGGCGTGTACCAGTTGCGCTGCATCATGGTCTCAGAGCCGCGGATATCCTCTCTGCCGGGCTGTGCGGGGTCTGTGGCCTTGGCCCAGATGTAACCGGGCTCCTGCGGGTCAAAGACGTAGCGGCAAGGATAGTTGCGGCAGCTACCGTAGGCATAACCGCCACCGATAGAGTCGCGGGTATTATTGGCTACGTAGCGGTTGGAGGCAGTTTCAGATGCGCCCTTGGTGCTCGAGCCGCCCTGTATGCCCTCGGGATAGCAAGCTGCGTCGTCGCCCCAGAGATAGATGGTGGCGTTGCCCAGCTTGCGGGTGTTGGTGGCGGCACGCACCTTGTTGCTCATGAAGTCGCCCTCCATCGTGTTGTTGCGCATACGCCACCAGGCATCGCCGCTACCACCTACCGCATAGTTGCCTACAGAGAACTGGCTGGTCCAGATAGCCTCCTTGTTGCCAGTCACACCATAGTCCTGGTTGGTGTTGCCGGAGCCAGTGCCGGGCACGCGGAAGAGATCCCAGTAAGCACCGCCCTTGTCGGCAGCCAGCGAGTGGCCATAACGGTCGGTGGCCTGTCCAGCCTCGAGACCGAAGCGAGTGGTCATGATCTGATAGTCGCCGTCTTGCTTGTTGATGACGCGCGAAGCGGCTGCAATGGCCTCGTCAAACTTGCCGAGTGCCAAGCAGATCTCTGCCAACATGTGGTCGGCGGCGGCACGTGTCACACAACCCTGGGCACGCTCTGTGGTGGCCATGTTCTCGGCTGCGAACTTGAAGTCTTCGTAGCAGAACTCCCAAACCTCCTGACGGGTGTTGGGCTGGTAACCCATCTCGATGGTCTTGGTGGCCGTCTCGAGGATAGGCACGTTACCAAACATACCGGCAAGTATTCTATAGGCCCATCCACGGAAGAAGCGGGCCTCGCCCAGCAACTCATTCTTCTTGGTGGCGGTGGTGTATTTGATGTCCTTGTTCATGATGGCATCAATAGCCGTATTGGCATAGTTCACCAGATAGTAGGTCTCATTGTACCAGTGGCGGCTGTAGCCGTTGGCCGAGTTGAGCTTGGTCCAGTTGGACCAGCAGTCGTTGGAGTTGTTCTCGCAATACGTGTCGAGACCCACACCCGTGAGCATGTAAGAGTGGTATCCGTGGGTCTGACCCAGCACCAGATAGTTCACCTTATTGTAGCAAGAGTTGATGGCCATCTCAATCTCGTTCTCCGAATTGAACATACCCTGATCGTCAAACTTGTACGAGTGCTCCTCCAAGAAGTCTGCATCGCTCTGACAGCCGGTCTGGGTAAGGGTCATCGCACCAAGTACGACGATACCCAATATATGCTTTGTTACTTTCATAGTTGTGTTGTCTTTTTTGTTCGTTAGAATGTCACGTTAAGACCAAAGGTGATGGTGCGGTAAGAACCGTTGCTGGCGTACTTGGTAGAAGCTGCGCCTGCTGCGATGGTACCACCTGTCTCGGGATCGAGACCAGACCAGTTGGTGATGGTGAAGAGGTCGGTTCCTGAAACGTATGCACGCAGACCGGTGAGTCCGAGAGGAGCAATCAGGTTGCGATCGAAGTTGTATGAGAACACCAAATCCTTGAGTTTGAGGAATCCACGGCTGTTCCACCAGAGGTAATCGAGTGTGTTGCTCCAGCCATAGCGCGGGAAATCGTTGTTCTTGTTATCCTCTCGCCACGGGTTTACACGGTCGAGCTGGTTGCCGCTGCCGCCGCTGGGTCCCCATGCATTGGGGTCGTAGCCCAAGAAGTGGGTGTCGCTACCCGGCATCCAGCGGAAACTGAAGTACAGAGAGAAGTTCTTGTAACTGATGGTATTACCGAAGTTCATCGTAAACAGCGGGTCTTGGTCGCCGATACAGTGACGGTCTTCTGCCGTGATCTTACCGTCGTTGTTCCAATCGAGGAACTTCACGTCACCCGGCTTGGCATCGGGCTGTATCTTCTGTACAGCTCCGGTCTCGGGATTGGTCCAGGTATAGTTGTCGATCTCCTCTTGGCTCTGGAAGATGCCCACCTTCTTCACGTCGTAAGCAGCTGTGATGGGGCGGCCTACCATGAGTGCGTAGTACGACTGCGGTCCATAGGTGTGGAAGTTGGCCACGTCGTCGGCCTCCTCGCCCTTATAGTTCTTGCCATAGAGACTCATGATCTTGTTGCGGTTGAGGTCGAAGGTGAGGTTAGACTCCCAACGCACGTTGTTCTTGCCGTCACCGTTGATATTGACAGAGTGCAGGGTAACCTCGATACCCTTGTTGCTGACCTTACCCACATTGGCCGAAGCGGTGTTGAAGCCAGAGGGATAAGGTACGGAGCGGTTCATCAGCATGTTGGTGGTACGTCCGGAATAGATATCGATGGTACCGTCGAGTCTATTGTTGAGGACACTGAAGTCGAGACCCAAGTTGTACTTGGTCACAGTAGCCCAAGTAAGTCCCTTGTTGCCCAGTGTGCTGGCGTAGTATGCCAAGGTACTCTGGTTGTTAAGCCATGTGTACTTGGTAGAGATGGTAGAGTTGGTGGCGTAAGCGCTTACCGACCGGCTACCGTTCTGACCCCAAGAGAGGCGCAGTTTACCATAGTCGAGCCAAGAAAGAACGTCCTTGAGGAACTTCTCCTTGCTGAATACCCATGCGCCAGACACACCGTAGAAGTTGCCCCACTTGTTGTCCTTGGCGAAAGCGGAGAATCCATCGCGACGGTAGTTGAAGGTGAAGTAATACTTGCTGTCGAAGTTGTAGTTGAGACGTGCCAGATAAGCGGCCGACTGGGTGCGGGTACGCTGGCGCTTCACATCCTTGGTGTTGGCGGTCTCGGCACCATAGTAACCTAAAGAGGTAGAACCGGTGAAATCCTTGAAGCTCAGGTAGCGGTAGTTGTTGTCGTAAGACTCGCGGGTGTAACCCAGCATACCGTCTACATGGTGCTTGTCGATGTCGGTGCTGTAAGTGAGGATGTTGTCGGCATTCCAATAAGAAGAAACCGAAGCCGTGGAGATACCCTCTACCTTGTTGTTAAACTGTGTGGGGTCGTCCATCTGGGCAGTGTTGCGGGTGTCCACCCACATTTCGGGCTTGTTGAAGGTGTCCTGATAGCTCGAGTTGCGCTGTGCATTGAGCGTGAAGCGGTAGCTCAGACCTTTGAGGAACGGAAAATCAACCTGTGCAGTGAGCACGCCGTTGACATTGTTTCCGTTCTTGTCGTTGACACCATAGAGGTTAGAGTCGGCCACACCGCCGTTCACACCCGAACCCCACAGCGGGCTCAGCGTATTGCCGTCGGGGTGAGAGTTGGGCCAAGAGGCATACTTGGGGTCGTCGCTCTGCACGGTCTTCCAAGAGAAGGGCGAATACCACTCGGCGTTTCCGAGCGTAGCAGTAACACCCCACTGGCGCCAGCCGAGGTAATTGGCCTTTAGGCCCACCTTCAACCAGCTTGTCACATCGATATCGATCTTGGACAGGATGTTATACTTCTCATAGTCGTCGCCAATCTGTACACCCTGGCGGCGGCTGTAGTCGCCGGAGAGATAGTACTTCACGCCCTTGCTGCCACCAGCTACGCTTACGTCGTACTGCTGGCCTACACCTGTGCGCGTTACCTCATCCAACCAGTTTACCCACTGGCCGGCCTCGTAAGCCTGCATTTCCTGTGTCGTGACAAAGAACACGTCTCTATTGGCATTGAAGAAGTCCATCGACCACTCCTGGTCCTCGGGGATGCGGTTGTCACCGGCAGCCTTCTTGGCATAGAAGCGGTTCATGAGGAAACGCTCCTTGTCCTCTACCATCTTCGGCGAGCGGCTCCAGTCAGAGAAGCTCCACTGGGTGTTGAAGCGGACAGTAGGCTGGGCGCTTGCACCACGCTTGGTGGTGATGATGATTACACCGTTGGCGGCACGCGAACCGTAGATAGCAGCTGCAGAGGCATCCTTGAGCACGTCGATGGTGGCGATGTCATTGGTATTGATTTCGTTGATGCCACCATACGAGATTACACCGTCCACAATGAGCAGCGGTGCATTGTTGCCCTGTGCCGAAGCCGACGGGCTTGACGGAATCACGTTCTTGCCACGCAGCGTCATCGTACCCGAGTTGTCACCACTGGCACTGCTGGTAGGCGAGTAGTGCAGACCGGCCACCTGGCTCGACAGGGCGGCGAGGGCATTGGGGTTAGGCAAGTTGGTGATCTTGCCATCGTCAAACTTCACGCTGGTGATGGCACCCGACACATCCTTGCGTTTGGCGGTACCATAACCTACCACAACCACCTGGTCCAGCACCTCGGCATCGTCCTGCAGAGTCACAGTGACGTTGGCACCGGCCTTGACGGTCTGTTCCTTGAAGCCTATACTTGATACAGAGAGCATAGCACCAGACTTGACGCTGAGCTTGAAGTTTCCGTTGACATCGGTAATGGTCGCAGTCTGCGAGCCCACTTCCCTTACGGTAGCACCGATGATAGGTTCTCCGTTTGTGTCAACCACAGTACCGGTAACGGTCTTTTTGTCTTGCTGTACGGCAAGAGACTTGTTTGCATTCAGGTCGTTGCCTGCACCGGCCATAGCGGATAGCGGGGCCAGCGTAAACAAGGATGTGGCAAGCACAACAGCCACCCTCCTCGACGGATTCAAGACGCCGAATGCATTCATTTTCAGTTTCTCATCCATAAATTATTATTTTAAGGTATTAATAAAAATTGTTATTCCTCATTTCATCAGAGTCCCGCCTTGCGCTGTCGGCAGACAGGAGATAGGGTCTTGGTTACATCTTTTTCTTCTTTATTCCATGCTGTTAGATTTTATATTGTGATTACTATTCGTTCCTTCAAGGCAGTTTACGCCCACAAATTTAGACAATAATTTTTGACAACAACTTATATATTTGTCCTTTTTTCGGTATTTGTCACCGCAATTTCATAAAAAATGTGATTTTGTGAACGCAAACAGCCCATTGGCAGATAGCAATAAAATAATAATTTATGGATGAGAAACTAAGAAAGAAAAATAGCAAGAAGTACTCACCTATACCATATACAACCCTTCTTCTGTTTAAAGGTGGCATTTAGGTGGGCTAAACGCCACCTTTACGCGGCTAATCATGGCATTTAGGCCAAGAAAGATGATGGCTGGCTGCGCAATTAGTTGCGCAAAAATGTGCCTACGAGAAGCAAAAAAATGTTTTTTAAGATTTTTACTTTACTTTTAATTCGCTAATTTTGGGGCGGTGATGTACTGCCAAGTGCATCGCCTCAGCCTACAAGAACGAGAAATCTAAAACCAGATAGCCTATGGATACTTACTATTGATAACCCACAATGTGTATTGGACAACCCTGTCTCATCGACCTGCCTGATACATGAACGACAAGACCTGAAAAGCAAAGAGAAAAACAACATAGATTCAAAACCTTAAAATTATTATTTATGGACGAAAAACAAGCAAGAAGTTCAATGGGCGTTTTGAACACGGCCAAGCGGTGGACGTTGGTGTTCGCTGCTTCCCTGTGTGTGATGACCCCACTGTCCGCATCGGCAGACGAGCGTGACAATGTGAACGAAAACCAGTCGCTTGCCGTACAGCAAGCCAAGAAGAGCATCACGGGTACGGTGTTGGACAACAACGGAGAACCCGTAGTAGGTGCCACGGTTGTGGAAAAGGGTGTACCCAACAACGGTACCATCACCAATCTGGACGGTAAATTTACCCTCTCTATCAAACCGGGCGCACAGATCAATGTGACCTACGTGGGATTCAAGCCCCAGACAGTGGCGGTGAAAGGCAACACGGTGACCGTGCGTTTGGAGGAAGACTCCGAGAGTCTGGACGAAGTGGTAGTAGTGGCCTACGGTACCCAGAAAAAGAAAGACCTGACGGGTGCCATGACGGCTGTAAAGGCCGAGAACATCGCGGTACAGAACACCACCACCGTATCACGTGCCCTGGAGGGTGCCGCTCCCGGTATCCGTGTGGCTTCGGTAGACGGCCAGCCGGGTTACGATATGGCCATCCGCATCCGTGGTGTGAGCTCCACCAACGGTGCATCGGCCGCTGCGCTCATCGTGGTCGACGGTGTGGCCCAGCAGACCAACTCTACTTACGAGAACCCGCTGTCGCAGCTCAACCCCGAGGACATCGCCTCTATCTCCGTGCTCAAGGATGCCGCCTCTACGGCGCTCTACGGCTCGCGCGGTGCCAACGGCGTGGTGCTCATCACCACCAAGCGCGGACAGAGCGGCAAGGCCAAGATTTCGTTTGAGGGCAGATGGGGATGGAACTCAATTGGCAACTACAACACCAACTCGATCGACTCGGCTGCCGAGTACTACGAGTATGTCTGGAAGAGTATCTACAACTCTTACCGCTATGGTGTGAACGGTACAGGTCTGCCGGGCGTTGACGCCAACGGCTACTACTATACCAACACGCTCACACCTAACCATACGGATGCCGAGGCACGCCTCTTCGCGAGCCAGCACCTGTTTGACTACAACAACAGCGAGACGGCATTCCAGATGAACCTGCTGAAAAACAACATGGCCTACAGCGTGCCGGGTGCCATCTACACCAACACAGGGTCGGGCACCAACTCGAGCTCGACCATGAGCGGGGCTTATCTCGTGGATCCCGAGACGGGACGCATCAACCCCAACGCCCGACTGCTCTACGATGACGACGCGGCCGACCTGCTCTTCCGCAACGCCTTCCGTCAGGAGTACAACCTCTCGGCCAGCGGCGGCACCGACAAGCTGCGCTACTACTACTCGCTGGGATATCAGGACGACCCGTCGTTCCTGGTGGCCAGTTCGTACCGCCGCTACAGCGGCCGCGCCAACATGGAGGCCAAGATATTCCCGTGGATCAAGCTGGGTGCCAACATCTCTTACTCGGACACCAAGACCAGGGCCCAGGCCGGCAAGTGGGGCTCGCGACAGATCGGTGGCGCATCGGGCAACGCCATGCTCAATGTGAAGGGTTACCAGCCCATATTCCCCATCTACCAGATGAACGAGGACGGCACCATAGCCACCGATGCTGACGGCAAGAAGCTGCTCAACGTGTACAACAAGTCGTACTCACCCTTGGGCGAGGACCACGTGGCTTACCGCGCATTCAGCAGCGACTACATGTTTGTGACCGAGACCAATATGGAGCAGCAGGCCATCAAGACGTGGACGAGCCGCCTCTTCGCAGACATCGACTTCCTAAGATACTTCACCTTCTCCATCCGCTTCAACATGGATGAGCAGAACTGGCGCCGCACATCGTACATGAACAGCGTGGCCGGACGTGCCGCAGGTACGGGTAGCATCGGTATCAAGACCTACAACCGCCGTATCATCAACACGCAGCAGCTGCTCTCGTACAACCAGGACATCGACAAGCACCATGTGGATGCCATGCTCGGCCACGAGTATGAGGACCTGGACCGCAAGGACGTGAACTTCGGTTCTACCTACGAGCTCATCCCGGGCTATATCATCCCCGGCAACTTCGTGGGACGCTACACTTCGTACGGCGGCGAGAACTCAACCACGCCGGGATGGTCGCTCAACACATACCGCACCGAGTCGTACCTGGGCCGTGTGAACTACAACTACGCTGAGCGCTACTATGCTTCGGGCTCGCTGCGCCGCGATGCCTCTTCCAAGTTTACCAAGGACAACCGCTGGGGTACCTTCTGGTCGGTAGGCGGTGGCTGGCGCTTCTCGGAGGAGCCGTTCCTGAAGTCGGCCAAGACATGGCTCGACAATGCCAAGCTGCGTTTCAGCTACGGTGTGACGGGTAACTCCAACGGTCTGACCAGCTATTATCTGAACAAGACATGGAGCTACGGTGTGGCTACGTGGACACAGAGCTCATCAGGTACGGGTACGCCCTCTACCTACAAGATCACCAACAGCGGACTGGTAAGAGATGACCTGACATGGGAGACGATACACCAGTTTGACCTCGGTGTGGACTTCTCGCTCTTCAACAGCAGAATCACCGGTGCCATCGACTACTACAACAACCTGACCACCAACGCGCTCTACAACCAGATGGTGTCTCCGCTCGCCAACATGGGCAACACCACCCTGCAGAAGAACGCCGCCAAGGTGCGCAATACGGGTATAGAAATAGAGTTGGACGGCGACATCATCCGCACCAAGGACTGGACATGGAGCGTGGGCATCAACGGTACCCACTACCGCACTACGCTGGCCGAGGTGCCGGCAGACCAGATACCCTACTGGGACAACACGATGGATATACCGCAGGGCTGCTGGATAGTCCAGACCGAGGATATGGCTCAGGCTGGTACTGCCGGTCATGCCGGACGTGGCGACTTCTATCTGCGTGGCGAGGGCAAGGACCTCTTCAGCCTGTATATGTATAAGTATGCCGGTGTGGACCAAAACACGGGTCTGCCTATGTACTGGCACCGCGTGACCTATGCCGACGTGCATCCCGATGCCAACGGCAGCTATGCACACGGCGGACGGTATGCCGAATACCAGCAGGGCGAGAACGTGAAGACCACCGTGGCCGCCGATGCCTCAGAGTACGAGGTGGGCAGCGCCATCCCGGCTTGGATGGGCGGTCTTACCACCACCTTGCGCTACAAGGACTTCGACCTGGGTATCGTGGCAGCCTACCAGATAGGCGGCAAATTCTTCTCGATGGAGTATGCGCAGCATCTCTACCGCGGTTCTACCATGTCGTCTACGGGCATCCCCGTATCCAAGGATATCGTGGGCGAGACCTGGTCGCCCGACAACACTGGCGCCAAGTACCCGATGCAGTGGTTCAACAGTTCTGGCGGTACCTACTATCTGGACGGAGCCTATCTCCCCGGCTCTCACTGCTATACCGACATGGCGCTCTTCGATGCTTCCTACTTCCGCATCAAGAATATTACGCTCGGCTACACCGTGCCCAAGCGCCTGCTGAGCAAGATAGGCGTGAGCAAGTTGCGCGCCTTTGTATCGGCAGACAACGTGCTGCTGTTCTCGGCCGGCAAGGGTATCGACCCCTCGATGTCGTCCATCGGCGGTAAGGAGCTCGACACCTACGTCTATCCCCAGATGCAGACCATCACACTGGGTGTAAACCTCGAATTCTAACTACATACGATCAATCACAACGATATGAAAAAGATATTCAAAAACATATTTGCCATAGCCCTGTGTGCCATAGGGCTCACGGCATGTAGCGGCAAGCTCGATGTCACCAATCCCAACTACTTTACGGATGACGATATCAACAAGCTTCTGCAAGAAGGAGATGAAGAGAAAATCAAACTGGTGCTCGAAGGTATGGTGAGCGGACTGCCCGGCTACATCAATATCTACAACGCCGCGCTCAACGGAGGCTACTCCAACAGTTATGCGTATGAGTCTAACTTCGAGTTACGCCGCTTCATCCAGTCTGGCGACGTGGTAGAGGGCACCTCTGCCTTTAAGGGTACCTACAACCAGTGGTACCAGAACAGCCCCAGCGTGACCTACTGGGAGAGCGATGACGATATCCAGAACTATGGCTACTATCTGGGGCCGGTCTACAAGATTGCGGCTGCCCTCAAGCCGATGGAATACCTCACCGACGAGAACGTGGGCGAAAACAAACTCATGAAACGGTATCAGGCACAGTGCCTTACCATGCAGGCCATAGGCTATCTGGCGCTGATGGAGCGCTATACCGACTTGCAGGACGTGACATCGACCACCAAGCAGGGCTGGCCTATCTACGATACCTACGCCTACAACTCACCCAAAGAGCCGCTGTCGGTGGCCGACACATGGGCTTGGATCAAGGATGCCTTTGCCAAGGCTGTGAAGAGTTTCCACGAGTCTGACCTCGGCGACAAGGGGTATCTCGTAGGCAAGGAGTCAGACAAGATCTACGCCATCGACTGCGGCGTGGCCCAGTACTATCGTGCCCGTGCCGCGCTGGACATGAAGGATTACAGCACCGTAATCGAAGCTGCCAACGACCTGCTCACCCATTATCCCAACTTTATCAAGGCCGAGGACTATGGCATGAACGAGGCGCTGCTGCCCAGTGTGGCCGCCCGCAACGACAACGGATGGTGCGGCAAGGAGTTTAATGCTGAGGAGAATGCCTTCTACAACCTGGAAAAGAATCCGGAGGCTATCTTTGGCGGTGCCCGCGGCTCGTCCAACATCTTCTGGACCAACTGTGGCTTCAACACCCTCAAGAATGGACCCAGCGGCTACTACCAAGTGGACAAGGGTATCTACGACGCTCTGTCGGACAACGACTGCCGCAAGGCCTGCATTCTGTCTGAAGACTTCGAGAACTATCCCATCTACTCTTACGAGAACAACGACTCTACATGGTTCTCCTACACCATCCCGGCCTACACCACGCTGAAGTGGGCCGCAAGCTCGGCCATCGAGCACAACGGGAAGAACCATACCAACCAGTACACCACCTCCGACAACATCTATCTGCGCTCCTCGGCCGTATGGCTGATGCTGGCAGAGGCGTACGCACAGAGCGGTCAGGAGGCCAAGGCCAAGGAGACGCTCGACAAGCTGCTCGCTGCACGCACATTGCCGGGCGCAGAAACCATGACTTGCGCCAACACGATGGCCGGCAAGAGCCTGATGGACATGATCAAGCTGCAGTGGCGCATCGAGATGTGGGGCGAAGGCGACTGGGCGTTCTTCAACCAGAAGCGCTGGGGTGCCCAAAACCCACGTGGTGCCAACCACTGGAGCAACACGGGCATCTCACACTTCACATGGGAGATTCCGCAAAAGGAGCGTCTGGGCAATCCCTACTGGAAGACTATCGAATAAACCAGAGTGAACAAGTAGGCCAAAGCGGGCAGCAGGTCACAGACCATCTGCCCGCCCCGGCCAACAAGGAAACAAACCTAACAAAAAACAAAGCATCATGAAAAAGAAACTATTGTCATACGCTTCCATTCTGGTGGCACTGTTTGCCTTTGCCGCATGCGATGACGGCGCTGAGGATGTAAAACAGTTCTCTGACCGGGATGCCAGCTACAAAAACCTGACCGTAACGGCAGCCATGCCCTCGCAAAGAGGTTTCGGCGCTGTCAGCACCTTTGCGGCCAACGATATCCTGCGCGTCAACTTCGTGAACAGTGCCGGCCAAAAGGTAGGGCGCCAGCAGACCCTGCTGTGCGAGAAAGCCGACGGCGGCACGGCAACCTTCAGCGGCCGCAACATCGCTGTGCCCAATGCGGCCACGACCATGCTCCTCTACTGGGACAATCCTGCCAACAGCATCAACTACGACAACAAGCCCGTGGTGGATGACTTGAGTTCGCAAGACGGAACCGAGGACTTCATCCGCAAGCATACCTGTCTGGCGGCTTCAGCGCCCGTGGGCGAAAGCGCCAACGTCACACTGGCTTACAAGACAGCTATCGTCAAACTCACGGTGCAGTTCCCCGACGATGCCGATGCTCCCTCGCTCACCAATACCAAGATTACGCTGAAGCAGAAAGATGGCAGCAGCAGCCTCATCAACAAGGCATGCGTGGAACTGGCCGAGGCCGTAACAAGCAGCGAGCCCGGTGCCTCTGAGTTTGGCGACATTGTGATTACGCCCACATCGGTAGACGCACAAGCCAAGACAGCCACCGCCTACGCGCTGGTATGGCCCAGCACCGCCGGATTCAAGGACGTGACGGTAGGCGCGACCATCGACAATTCTGCTTTCTCAGGCCTTTTCACCGCTTCGGCCATACAGCCCGGTCAGGAAAACGCTGTGACATCTACCGTAGACTTTGACTCCAGAGAGTACGACCTGTGGATGGACGATGCAGCGCATACCATCACCGACGTATTGGGTAACTTTGTGGACGGCCCGAAGTGGATGGCGCTTGCCAACGGCACCATCACCATCGAGGCCAACACCTCCGGCAGTGTAAGAAAGGGAACCATGACGCTCGACAACGGCCGCAAGTACACCATCACGCAGATTGGTCCGGCAGACTTCATGGGCGAGTGGGACTTGTACTCCAAACGCTTCGACCCCAACAAGTATTATGGCGGCAGCGAGGGAGCCAACGTGACCACGGTGAACTTCGGAGCTCCGCTGAAGGCTGAGACGCTGACCGATGAGGATGGTTCAGTCTACACCAACAATATCGGTGTGAAGGGACTTTACTTCAATACCATCATGAGCGGAACCGTGGCCATCGACTACGATGCCCACACGGTAAAGGTAGGTTTCATGGTAGATGCCAGAGAGCCTCAGCCCACCGGCCAGACAGCCAATCCGTATGCTGTCTACCTGCCTGAGACCACTTCCGGCCTCTCATGGGGCGGCTACAACTTCTCTCCGCTCGACTTCTCCGCTACGGGTTATGCGTGGATTTGGTTCAAGCTGAGCGGCGACATGCGCACGCTGCAGTACAACTTCCTCCCCGACGGTCAGAAGATAGGCAAGTACTATGTCTGCGGACTGTCTATCGCCAAGGCTACCTCATCAGACCCTGCCAGCATCGTACACGGCAACTCGGTCTATGACCTGATCTATCAGGCCAACTACAATGGCAGCAACAGCGAGGGCATGAAGTTTGTGAAGAAATAAGGCAACAAGAAGGCTATAAAGCCTAACCCATAGGTATCTAAAACGGTAACACCGTCCGGGCAGCGGCCTTGGACGGTGTTACATTTTTGTGCTTACCGGGGTGCGACCTGCACCAGCCGGACAGGTCCCATGAGTCCCGATGGATGGAGAGGCGATGTGGCGCGGAATGCTCCGTTGTAAGAAGCCCACGTGTACTTTTGCTTAACGCCGGGCTGCTTGTCGCCAATCACGCGGTTGACCCAGAGATTGACGACTTTCACCTGCAAGCGGTTGTTCTTTTTCCTCAATGCGGGGGTCAGGTCGATGGTATAGGGCTGCTTCCACAACGTTCCGAGCTGCTGTCCGTTGAGGGTCACTTCGGCCATGCAGCCCACCGCGCCCAAATCGAGCACATAGCGGCTGCGCTTGTCTATCTTGGTGGGCAGGGAGAACGTCTTCTCATAAGTGGCTGTGCCCGAGAAATAGCGAATGGCCTCATCGTCAATCTCTGTGTACGACTGGAGGCGAGGCATGGGCACCGCTCCGGAGGGGGCTCCCATCCCTTCCTGGAACCTCACGGTCCAGTCTGTATCGAGCGTGAGCACGGGCAGCTCTTGCTCCACAGCCGGGGTGTATGACGCAGCGGTGGCCTCATCCCTGAAGACCAGGAAGAAGGCATCGTAGGGTTTCATATCCACATGCACGGTGGTGCGACCGTCGGCGATAGCATAGCCCACCGGTCTCACGGTACCATCCTCAGCGTTCCAGAGTTCCGGGCGCTTGCCGCTCACCCGTAATGAGAAAGCGGTCTGCAACGCCTCGTCGCGCGCATTGGCCACCCAGTAGATGTCGGCATCGGCGGTACGGCGGTGAATCCATCGGATGCTGTCTTGCTGATTGTAACAGAAATCGGGCGCTACGCCCAGCATGTCGAGCGCCTCGGCCACCGTCTTGCCTGTGATGACATGGGGGCGGCCTGCATCCCATATATCGGCCACCAACCGCTGCCACTCGGCATCGTCACCCATCAGATTGGGCTGCACGGTGGGACGATTGCCACAGATGGGAGCACCTGCACGCGCCAGTTGGGCCAGCTTGCGCAACTCGGGCACTGTGACATGGGTCACCTGAGGGTCGATGACCAACAGGCGGTACTTCATTCCCGCCCGGGTGACGAGATGGGTACCGTCGAAACCGAACTCCTGAATGAGTGATTGGGGGTTGACATAGTCGAAACTGTACTGGCGCGGTACCTTGGGATGATTGTGCCCAAAGCGTCCGTTGACACTGTTGTCGCCGCCATAATAATAGGCCACATCAGCGACATAATCGCCCTGCTGGAGCATATAACTGCTTCGGGCAAGATAGTCTGTCCACACCTTGGCATACTCTGCCCAAGTCTCATGGCGGTTGAACCACTGTCCGTAGATGGCCAGCGCCAGTCCCGGACGCTTGCCATCCACCGGCTGATGGGCACTTTCGTGGATGACAAAGCGGTTGAGGCCGCAGCCCATGAGATAATCGGCGATGGGTTTGAGGTTGCCTGGATAGAAGGTGTAACAAGTCTCCTTGCGTCCGTCGGCAGTAAACGCCTCGCCGGCCACCATACGCTTGCCGTAGATATGGGCAGTCGAGGCGGTCTCACGGATATCACATTCATACATGCTCAAGTCGGCCCGTTTCTCAGCCCACATGGCGCCCATCGGAATGTCTGCCCGGGACTTGATGGCGATGCCGTCGGCCAAGAGCTGCCGGCCGTTCTCATGCGACTCGAAGTAGGTGCCCAACTTGTGTTCACGAGCCACCTCAGCCGCCACACCGTACAGGTTTTCCTCCAACAACTCGCCGATGGTTTGCCGCCAGTCGTACAAGAACTGCTCGCTCTGCGCTACACTGCCTATCGGCTGGCCCACCAGCACCGGCAACCACCGGTAGAGGCTGTAGCCGCGGCGGCGTTCAAACTCGCGGGGCAATCTGGGGGTCCACGTCTGGTTGCCGGCCTCATAACTGTCGATGAGGAGGTAACGCACGCCGTGGTCGCCGATGGCTCCGCCCGACGCATCGTGATACATGGCAAGATAATGCTCAAAGAAGTCGCGCACGGCGACGGCATCCATCTTGTCGACCTCCAGTCCGGTAGCCTCAGGAGAAGCCGGTCCGTTTTTCTTGCCCGTAAGCGACCACCCAAAGCGATAGACCATCCAATTGCCCGGCGGCGCTTCCCACTGCAGCCGGCCATCGGCATCCACATGGTCGGTAAGTACCACTACATCGTCTACTGTAGGCAGGTCGGTCACAGAGGGAATGGGGAAAAGGTCGAGGTCACCAAACGAGGTGAAACCGGCCCGCTCTTCGGCAAAATGGATGCGGCCGGTGGTATAGAGCACCAGTTCCGAGAGGTTGAAGAAGGTGCCCGTCTTGTCGGCCTCCGGCTCGTCGCACACCACTCTGAAATACTGGGCGGTGGTAGGTGGTATGTCGATGGTCTGCTGGGGGGCTCCGCTCTGTGGGATATCACACACCCGGGTAAAATGGGTGCCGTCTGCCGATGACTCGAGATGGTAGAGCACGGGAGCACTCCAACTGTTCCACGTACTACGCCACCGCCCGTCGGCTATGGAGAGGGCCTTGATCTGCTGGGGACGGTCAAAACGGTATTGCACATAGAGCCGCCCGTCGGTATCGGGGCCAATGCGCACGCTCTGGTTCAGGTCGCCATCGGTCAGCATTTTCACCGTGGGCGTGCCATTGCTGGCCTGCACGGTGGCCTGGAGGTCGCGCAGGTCTCTGTCGGCCTCGGGCAACCGCACCGCCACCACCGCCACATCCTTGGCACAGACAAAACGGTCGATGTCGGCCTTGGCCACATTCTGGAATATGCCCGTGGTGGTGAAAAGGTCGGGCAACGGTTCACAGATCTTCTGTCCTCCCTTGAGTCGAAGAGTGCGCCAAGTGAGTTTTTTCATGGCATTCTCAGGCTTCACCCACGGCCCGCCGGTGTTGCTCCACCCCGGCGAACTGGGGATGGCGACACTCATGCCGAGCGAATCGGCCAGATGCAGGGCGTAGCGGAAACAGTCTTTCCACTCGGGAGTCATATACGTGATGCGCTTCGGCACAATCTGGGGCGTAGAGAGACCCGCATCGAAGAGATGGAAGCCTGCTATGCCCACGCGGTGCATCCAAGTGAGGTCCTTGTAGATGCCTTCACGCGAGATGTTGCCGTTCATCCAGTGCCACCACACACGGGGACGTGCCTCATGGGGAGGCTGGGTAAAACCATCGAGCAAAGATGCCGACGGTTGCGACAGCGTGGGCAACGCACAGAGCATCAGTCCCGCCACCGCAAAGTGTCTAATAGAAGTTTTCATGGCAATATATAAAAATGTATTATGTATGCTGCTTGATAAAGTCTATAAGTCCCTGACGGATGGAGCGCAGCCCAAACTGCTCGGTATGAATCTCGTGCAGGGGTACCCACAGCACCTCGGCCGCATCGTCATCGGCGCGCAGCGTGGACACATCGCTCACCTCGCAGCAGAAAAACATATCGAGCGTGGGGATGTCGATGCCGCTGTAGCGGTACTTGTTGGGCAGACTGAAGAGATACTGCACGTGGGTCACTGTCAGGCCGGTCTCCTCCAGCACCTCGCGGGCAACGCCCTGCTCGGCCGTCTCGTCCATGTCGGCAAAGCCGCCGGGCAGGTCCAGCGTACCTTTCGCCGGCTCGCGCTTGCGACGCTCCACGAGTAGCTCGCCCTTACTGTTGAGGATGAAGGCCACCGTGGCGGCACTGGGATTGACGAAGTATTCGAATCCACAGTTCTCGCACAGCATGCTTTTCTCCGACACGGGTTTGAAATGGGCACTGCCGCAAACGGGGCAGAAGCCGAATTTTTCGAGTATATGCATAGTTGTAAATATTACCAGTCGTCTGTTCGGAAGGGCGAAAGGGGCAGCATGGCGGTGTTGTAGACATTGCCCGTCTGCCAGTTTCTGAAACAATACCTCACGGCTACAGGCTTTTTCACCTCCGGGCATGTCATCCATACGATGTTCTTGCCCTTGGCGCGCGCCTTGGCGGGGTGGAATACGCGGTCTTCTCCTGCCACCTCAAAGCCCTTGAGATCGCAATTGGACAAGAGGGAGAATCCCTTGTACATATTGCGGAGCTGGATGTAGCAAGTGTCGTTGGAGACGGTGAGCCGCTCATATTCGGGACTCTCGCACTGGATGCTGGTCAGTCCGTACTGCTTGTTCAGGGCTTGGTAAGCCAGTCGCTCGCCCACCTGTCTCTTCTGTGCAGGGTGTATCTGCCAGCCCTCCCACGAATAGACCAAGTCCTGGGTACACACGATTCCGGCATTGGGAATGGTCTTCGAGGCTTTCATCTGTTGCTCTATCAATCGTCCACGCAAGTCGCCATTACGATTGCCGGCATATATGAAAGGAGTAATCTGGGTAATATAGAAAGGTATCTCGCCCAAACCAAAGTCGCGGCGCCACTGTTCTACCAACAGCTTGAGTCGCTCAGCATAATGCTCCGTACCCATCTCCACATTGGAGCAGCCTTGGTAATAGAGGATGCCCTTGACCGTATAGTTGAGGATGGGGTGGAACGTGGCATTGCCCCACACCAACGGCCATTTCCAGTTGTAGCCGTATCGCTGCTTCATACTGGGCTCGTCCAGCGGCTCGTCGGTATGCGCCTTCAGATTGTCATAATCCAGCCATGCCTCCACGCGCGAGCCTCCCTTGACCGCCACGATCAGTCCCACGGGGATGTCGAGCGCACGGTTGACATTCTGGGCGAAGAAATAGCCCACGGCCGACAGCATCCCGATTGTGTTGGGAGCCACCACCCGCCACTTGCAGTTGGCATCATCCTTGGGTTTCGCACTCCTCGACATGGGCAGGGTACAGAAATGGATGCCCTGATACTGGCGTGCGTTGACCATCTCGGCATTATAGCCCTCCGTGGGGCAGTTGTCATAACCTGCCATCGGCATCTCCATATTGCTCTGTCCGGCACACACCCACACCTCGCCCGACAGGATATTGCCGATGGTGGTCTTCTCTCCATCGTCGAAGGTGATGGAGAGCGGGGTGTAACTGGCTGCCGGCGTGGCTACTGCCACGAGCCACTTGCCGTCCTTGTCGGCGGTGGTCTTGTAGACAGTCTTCGCCCACGACACCGTCACCTTGATTTCCTTACCGGGGTCGTCCCATCCCCACAGGCGGGCTTCCGAATTTTGCTGCAACACCATATTGTCGCCTACAAGATGCGACAATCTTACCTTACTCTCTGCTGCCAGCGCCACACACAGGGCTGCGACAGCCAATACAAGTCGTTTACACATGGTATGATTCTATGATTTGTTATTCTTGCAATATTACAAAAAAATATCGAATCTCACCCCCGATTTCTGATAAAATAACTTATCCGCCCCCAAAAAGCCACATCCTTTGGGACTTTTTGGGGGCGGATATACGATGTCCTATCGACATTTCTACCCTTACTCTTCTACGCTGACAAGGCGATACAGGCAAGTATGCCCTGTAAAACTTTGTGTGAGCTTGATGTTCGGATAGATTCTTACACGCAGTGTACATGGAAAAGTATGCGCTTCTGCATCAAAACCATCTATTTCACCTAACAGGAACCTATCTTTTTCTCCCGTATCCACATTTACTACATCCAAATAAGGGATGTATTGTTCGCAGGTGAGCGTAGCCCTATAGGTTACCTCATAGGTTCCTTCATCCGAGATACCCACATAAGTCTTGCTGATAATCCTATTCAGTGTGTAGGTTTCGGACATCATATCACCTGATTCAAACACCTGGGCGGGTGTTACATGGATGCTGACCACATATTCATAGCCCTCCTCGTAATCAAAATCCCTGATACCTCTGAAATAGAAAGCCTTACCGGTATGATCCACACCTTTAAATCCTGTTTCCATCCTCATAAACGCATCCGGCAACCCACATGGTACCATCACCGGGTCTGGCTGTATTGTCACGACCGTATTATAGTCGCCATCATCATCGCTGCATCCGCAACACAACAACAGACCGAATAATAACAATAATGCTGATTTTTTCATCATCTTACATTCTGCAGCCTTTCGATGAAACATTAAATACAACTTTATACCGTCCATACAACACCTCTATCATAGGGCAGCAGTAATTTTGACTACAACAGTGCGCCGTTGGACAGGACAAATATACAACAAAACCATAGAAATACAATACATTTTTTATAAATATTGTGTTACAAATGGCCTATTCTTTCTCCAAAAAGGCTTTCAACCCTGTCTTGGGAACTTTTTTCCACGATTACGGCGCTCATGCTGACATTTGCGACGTGTAAATGTCAGCATGAGCGCCGCCAAAAATGTGATGGATTGTGTCTTACAGCAGGCTCTTGATTTCTGCCTCTACATCCTTGATTTGCTCGGCACGCTTGTAGAGCGAGTTGGAGCGGTCTATCAGAAAGTATGTGGGGATGCCCTGCACGTTGTAAGAGCGTGCCGAAGCGCCGCTCTCGTCGCGTACGCTCACCCAAGGCAGTGCGGCGGTCTGTGTTTTCCAGAAGTGCTCGTTGGGGTCAACGGCAATCTGGTAAATCTCCAAGCCCTGTGCATGGTACTTGTTGTACAGGTCGCGGAGCATCATGATACGCTTCATACTCTGATCAGAGGCGAAGAGGTGGAAATCGAGGAAGACCACCTTGCCCTTGAGGTCAGACAACTTGCGCACCACGCCCTTGTTGTCTTGCAAGGCGATGTCTATCAGTCCTGTGACGCTCACCTTGTTCGGGTCGATACGGTTGGCCAGCGCCTCATTGCGTACGATACGCATATCTTTCATTCCCTCCAGGGCGATATTGTGCAGATTTACACCGCGCTCAGCCTCCGGCCAGTTCGCATCCCAACTGGTAGCGACGGCGGCATAGGCCTTGATGTCGTCAGCATTGGAACGGGGATTGAAGACGAGGCTCTGGATGTTGCCCAAGGTGAAAGTCTGGAAGAGGGCGAAGTAAGCATACGCCTTCATGGGCTCCTTGAAGATATAGTTGCGCTTCACATTGTCCTTATAGTTGACCAGCAACCGCTCCACAGCCACCTTCACGCTGTCCACTCCCGTGGTGGGATCGTTGGCCACCGCATTGATCTGGCTCTGCAGGGCGAGCTGCAGCAGGGCAAGCTCCTTGATCTTGGCACAGTTGTCGGAACCCGACACCTCATACTGCGACGACATGGTGGGATACGATGCCTTGACCGTTACGGTTTCTGTCGAGTCGATGCATACGTTGACTATCTGGCCGGCTATGCGCAGACGGTAAAACTCGGGCGCATCGGCAGCCTGACCGTCGAAAGCGAAGGTGCCGTCCTCGCCCAATTGCACCGAGTCGACGGTCACCGGACCGTTGAGACTCATGTTCTCAAAATACAGGATGGAGTCTTTGGCATCGCTGATGGTACCTGTTACCTGAAACTTTTTATTGCAGGAAGCCAATGCAAGCACTGCCAACGACATGGCAGACAGTGTAAATAACTTGGATATCTTCATCTTCTTGTTGTTTTCAAAAATTCAACTGCAAAGATAAGCTAAATCGCGCGCAATAAAAAGGAAATCACCAAGTTTTTTTTACTTTTTTCTTGACACACCGTATCTGCCTATATCCAAAAACTGCGTGCACAGCCCTGAGCCATGCACGCAGTCTGTCCTTATGTAGTTACTGTCGGTTACTCGGTGAAGGTAACGCTATAGCGCTTGCCCTTTACGGTCTCGATGGTCTTGGTCTGCTGCTTGTAGGTGAGTTTGCAGGGGCCTCCCGAACCCGAAAGCACGCTTACCTCTACACGCGGGTTGGCCGCCTGGTTCCAGCGGATGTCGAGCGTGAAGTTGCCACGGGCCCTGACACCGCACACGCTGCCCTGTTGCCATGCGTCGGGCAGGGCAGGAAGCAGGTGGATATAGCCCAGATTGCTCTGTACCAGCATCTCTGTCATACCCGAGAGACCACCAAAGTTGCCGTCGATCTGGAAAGGCGGATGCGTATCCCACAGGTTGTAGGTGACACCGGTGCTCAGCAGGTTCTGCAAGAGCTTGTACGAGCGGTTGCCATCCATGAGATGCGCCCACAGATTGAGCTTCCAGCCCATGCTCCAACCCGTCGAGAAGTCGCCGCGATGCTCCAGTACCACCTTGGCTGCATCGGCCAGCTGCGGGGTAGTGACCGGCGAGATGGTAGTGCCGGGGAACAGGCCGAAGAGGTGGTTGGTATGGCGGTGCTCATCCTTGGGATTGTCGATGTCGCGCGACCACTCCATGAGCTGGCCGTAGCGACCTATCTGGTAAGGCTCGATGTTGCGGAGCACATCGTCCCACTGCGCACGCTCGCCCTCATCGGTGGCCAAAATCTTCGAAGCCTCCACGGCCTGCATCAGCACCTCCTTGGCCACCGCGTTGGCAAAGGTGGCTCCCTTGTCTATCGGACCATGCTCGGGCGAGGTCGAAGGAGCAGCCGTATAGCGGCCATTGGACTGGCGCCAGAGGTAGCCGCACACGAAGCGAGCACTCTCACGCAGCAACGGGTAACCCGTCTGGGCCAGCCAGTCGCGGTCGCGTGTATAGTCGTAGTAGTCCCAGATGTGCGTGGCGAGCCACGGACCATTGATGGCGGCAAGGTTCCAACCCATATCCCAACTCTGGAGCGGACCGGTAAAACCGAATGGGTTGGTAGAGATATTGGCGGTCCAGCCTTGGGCGTCGAACATGGCCTTGGCGGTGAGCTTGCCGGGCTCATAGATCATCTGCAGGTACTCGACAAAGGGCTGGAAGCACTCATCGAGATTGGCAGAGCATATGGGCCAATAGTTCATCTGCAGGTTGATGTTGTTGTGGTAGTCGCTGCTCCATATCGCACTGACATCCTTGCACCAGATGCCCTGCAGGTTCATGGGAAGGGTGGCACCACGCGACGCGGCGATGGCCATATAGCGGCCATACTGGTAGAAGAGGGTCTCCAGATAGTTGTCTCCACTGCTCTCGCGGTAGCGGTCGATGCGCTCGTCGATGGGCACGTCGGGCAACTGCTTGCCGGGATTGATGGAGAGGGTGAGACGGTTATACAATCGCTGGTAGTCGGCCACATGGCGCTTGTAGAGCTTCTTGTAGCTCTTGGCGGCGGCAGCGGTCATGTGCTGGGCTGTGATGGCCACAGGATCCTGTCCGTAATAGGTGCGCGGATCGGAGAAATCGGGGTGCTTGTTGATGACATAGCCCGTGGCCGCCGTGAGGATGAAGTCTACATAGTCGGCACCACGCACGATGATGCGCCCGTTGTCGTACTTCACGCTGCCTCCCTTGGCACGTGCCTTCACGCGGATGGCGTAGGGCAGCCCGTTGTTGTTGAGGGTGGCCGTATAGACCATGCCGTCGCGCTCCGTGGTCCACCTGCCGGTAGCCCTCGGGTTGGGAAGATAGCACCATTCCAGGTTCTGGAGTCCACGCTTGTCGGCTTCGTAGCGCATGACGAGTGCCTGGTCGGGATAGGAGACAAAACAGCTGCGGCGATAGTTGGCTCCACCGTTCTGGAAGCTGACATGGTTCACGGCTTCATCCAACGAGAGCTCGCGGACAAACGACCGGCTGTCGGCTTCGTTGAGACCCGTGCTCACAAAGCACTCTCCCATCGTGGTGAAACTGCCGAAACGCAACGTGTCGCGGTCTCCACCATTGTAGGGAATGGTACCGGAGAAGGCGCGGCAAGTGAGCGAGTCGACCGCGTGCTGGTCGCCGTCGACAAAAGCCTGACGGATGGCCGGCAACTGGCGTGCCGAGTTCGGATTCTGTGCCCAGTAGGTCTTGGCTCCGCTACCCGAGTTGGGGCCTCCGCTCCAGAGGCTCTTCTCGTTGAGGACGATACGGTCTACTGGGGTAGACTGGAGCAGCGTGGCGCCCAGACTACTGTTGCCCAACGGCAGGCTGAGGTTCTCCCAGACGCTTCCGCGCATCTTGAGTTTCTTACCGTTGCCGTTGTAGTCTACCTTCACCTGCTCCTGCGAGATGGATTGGGGGATGGATACCGGTGCCGGCGTGTTGTACCAGATTCTCATGGGCGGCTGCTGGGCATGAAGCGACAACACACCCACGGCAAGTGTGAACAATAAACAGATTCTTCGGTTCATATATGTATCATTTAAGTTTTTCCATCTACGGTTTTTCAGACATCCCGAGACTATGCCATGCCGGTCATGGATAGTGGCGGAAGAGTTGTGGACAAAGATAGGAAAAACACGTGGGTTGTGCAAATATTTCGGCAAAAGAATTGTCGGCCACCCCGATAAAAATTTGGCCATACCCCAAAACACTGGAGGCACCCCGGCATCATCGCAGCCCGGGGTGCCTCCGTCACTTATCTACGAAGGAGGGGTAGACTCAACGTTACAGAATCATCTCCACCAGATAGAGCACAATAGGAATCGTGACGACGGCTATACCGATGAAGTCGATATATACACCCGTCTTGATCATCTTGGTGATGGGGATATAGCCACTCGCATAGACGATGGCATTGGGCGGGGTGGAGACGGGGAGCATGAAGCCCAACGAGGCCGACAAGGCCACACCCACAGCCACAGGAACAGGACTGAAACCTGCCGACAGGGCCGCACCAATGGCGAGCGGGCCTATCATATTGGTGGCTGCTGTGTGGGAGGTAAGCTCCGACAGCAGCAGCGACATGACGCAGAACACGGCCACCAACAGCAGTTCGGACGGATCGCCACCCATCATGCTGATGATCTGTGCGCCAATCCACTCTGAAAGACCCGTGCTGTACATCATTCCACCCATCGCCAGACCACCGCCGAAGAGCAGCAGGGTACCCCACTCCACGCCCTTCACGGCATCGCTCCATGTCAGGGTCATGCGGCTCCACTTGCGGTCCACAGGCAGGAAGAAGAGCAGCAACGCACCAATCATGGCGGCGATGGCTTCGGGGAACAGACGGTTATAGGCGGTGAGCACTTCGCTCTGTGTACCGAGGAAGATATTGAGGAATCCGGGGGTCACCCACAGGATGACGGCCACCAGAAAGGCGAAAAGCGTATTTTTCTGCGCCGTGGTCCAGTTTCCGAGTTCCTTTACCTTACCCCTGATAAAGTCTTGCGCACCCTCGATATGCTCCACATCCGAGGGGAACATGCGTGCGAGCACGATGTAGGCAATGATAAAGTAGGCTATCATGGCCACCAAGCCCCAGACCATCCACTGGAAGAAGGAGACATGGATGTCGCACATCTCGCTCAGGAAGCCGAGCATGATGATGTTGGGAGGTGTGCCTATGGGGGTAAGTACGCCACCTATAGAGCAAGCGTAGGCCGTCATCAGCATCAGGCCGGTGGCGTACTTGTAAGTCCTTAGATTGATGGTCTTGCCGTTGGCAGCCATCATCTCGCGGATAGCCTCCAGCAAGCCCAGCGCGATGGGGAACATCATGGCCGCTGTGGCCGTGTTGCTGATCCATCCCGAACACAGCATGCAGGCCAGACCGATGGCCAGGAAGATGCGGCGGGGACAATCGCCCACCCACTTCATGGAGATGATGCCATAGGCGATGCGCTTGTCAAGCCCGTTGACCATCATGGCCTTGGCAATGATGAATCCACCCATAAAGAGGAAAATCATAGGGTTGGCAAAGGCTGCAAAGGCCTCTTTCATCTTGACCACACCACAAATGACACACAGTGTGGGGCCCACCATCGAGGTAACGGGGATGGGGATGGGCTCGGTAATCCACCACAATGCCACCAAGGTCATGATGGCCAACAACTTATGAGCCTCGGGAGAGAGCCCTGCAATGGGGGTAAACCATACCAGTAGCGCACAAATGGGAGCACCAATAGCACCTATGAGCCTACGGCGGCGGTCAAATGCGGAATCGGTTTCCGCTTCGTCTGGCTCCACGACGGGAGCGTTCAGGTCTTTAAGATTGTCTTCCATAAAAAAATAATGCGTTAAAACAAAGACTTAGGTCTGCAAATATAGGCATTTTGTGGAAACCAACATAAAAAAAACGAGGAAAAAACAGCCTGCTATCGAAATTTTTAGTATATTTGCGCATCACATAACTATCAAAACTTAATATCTTATGAATTCGACATTAATATTAACAATCGTTTTACTGGTGGTCGTTGCCCTCGTTGTTGTCAATTACCTGAACAAGAAACATATCCGTTATAACCCCAGCGACTTGCAGAAGAGTACACAAAAGATATTGGAGAAGCAGGCCGGCAAGCCTATTACCAAGGCCAACTTCCTCATCGAACTGAAGCGTACCTACCGGTGCTCCCACAAGGAGGCCAACTATCTCTTGGGCAAGGCCCGTGAGCACGGGTTCGTGACGCTGGTAGACGGAGAGGTTCGTCCCAGGGCATAATCTCCGACAGCCGCCGGCCTGACCCGCCGGTTCTACAAGCAGCGGCACAGGCAGCAGGGATCCCACCGTCTCCCTGCCTGTGCCGCTGTTGGGTTATCCCAAGCTCCCATTTAGCGGGTCCAATAGCCGCTTTTGCTGACCGTACACCATTTGAGATACGCCCGTATTCCATTTGCCATACGCTCGTATCGCATTTGCCGTACGACCGTATCGCAAATGGTGTACGGTCTGGAAAAAGCCTCTTTTACCACTGCAAAGATGAAGACAACTCACCGTTTAATCCAAATCGGTCATTAGCGTTATGATGATAACAACACTTGTTTTTGAACAAAAGTTGTTGTTCGTAAAATAATTATCGACAACTTAGACAACCACAAAAAAGGAAAAGTTGTTACAGTTGTCTCTGTTGTCGTTCAAAAAACATATCACAACTTACACCACTTAGACAACCGAGACAACAACATGGGTTGATGGGGTTGTCATCGTTGTCGGTTGTATAACAATCTGCCGAACTGCCACTTTGGCCGCTGCAATCCGTTAAAATCGGTTAACGGAGAAAAAAGATACCGGTTTATTCATTTTCTTCATTTTTAAATAGGTATCTTTGTAGCATGCAAAAACATGTCGCCATTGATGGGGACAATACCCTGTAAGGGAATGGACGAGATAGTAACCTGCCTCTCTGTTAGGGGAAAACGATAGAATATTCATGAAAAAGAAACTAATGCTGTTTTGTGGAGCTGCGTGGCTGTGCCTCTGCTCTGTGTGCGCTTCCTCTTTGCCGGTATCGGAGGAACCCCTGTCTGTTTGTCAGACCGATTTCATCAACCTCATCAACATCAAGAATGTGCCGACGGGGGCGTTGGTACGGGGCGAGGAACTGAATGTCTTTTCGGACATGGGTGCCTGGACAGGGTATGCCCTGCCCGTGAATGAGGTAGGACGGCATGCCGGAGCCTTTATCGGCCCGATGACGATGGACGGTAACGGCTGGATAGCCATCACACTGGCCCAACCCTTTATACGGGTGAACGGCAAGTCGTTTAATATGGCGCGTACCGTGCAGTATTCCCAATATTTGCCCGGACGGCTGATGCAAGTGTCGGCCAATGAGCAGCTCGCCTTCCGCACCGAATTGTGCTTCATCTCCTCGCGCACGGCCTTGGTCAAGGCAGAGGTGGTGAACCAGAGCACGCAACCCATCACCCTCACATGGACCTGGCGTGGCGGCGCTTTCCCCAACATCACCTCATGCCGCTTTGAGGACAAGACGGCAACCATCTGCCGCCTGAAAGACTCGCTGCAAGTGGCCATCCGCTTCGCCACAGCCTCGCAACTGAAACCTGTGGGCAAAGACAGTCTGCTGGTGACGGAGAAACAAGGCCGGGTGCTGCAACCGGGCGAGCGCTGTACAGCCCACTACCTCCAGACGGTGGCCCTGCCCAAGGAGGATTTGGCGGCCGAAATGGCCCGATGGGAGGCTGTGGATACGGACAAGTGTCTGGAAGAGAATGCCACCAGATGGAACCAATGGCTTGCCACACTGCTCAACGGCAAGGGGAAGTATCTGAGCGACAATCTCTATCGACGGATTCTGGTGAAAGCCATGATGACCCTGAACAGCAACTGGCGCTCGGCGGCAGGCGACCTGCTGCACGACGGAAGCTTGCCCTCGTACATACGCTTCAACAAAGGTTTCTGGGCATGGGACTCGTGGAAGATTGCCTCGGGCAACGCCCTCTTCCATCCGGAGATGGCCAAGGACGAGATGCGCGCCTTCTTCGACCATCAGGCCGCCAATGGCATGGTGGCCGACTACATAGGCCGAAACAAGGCCACCAACAACTGGCGCGACACCAAACCGCCGCTTGCCACATGGGGAGCCATGAATGTCTATCGGGCATCGGGCGACAAGAATTTCGTGGCCGAACTGTTCCCCAAACTGCTCAAGTTCCACCGCTGGTGGTATACCGATCGCGACCACGACCGCAACGGTATCTGCGAGTATGGCTCGACCGACGGCACCCTGATCGCTGCCGCATGGGAGAGCGGTATGGACAATGCGGTGCGATTTGACGAGACGAAGATGCTGCCAAACGGTGACGGAGCCTGGTCGATGAATCAGGAGAGTGTGTGCCTGAACTCGTTTCTCTATGTGGACAAGCAGCTTCTGGCAGAGATGGCAGACCTGTTGGGGCAGGGAGAGACGGCCAAGCAGCTGAGAAAGGAGGCCGAGGCAGTGGCCCACTATGTGCGCACCCGGATGTATGATGCAGAGAGGGGCGTATTCTGTGACCGGCGCTTGGAGACAGGAGAGTTTATCGAAGGGATGGGACCCGAATGTTGGCTGCCGTTGTGGGCGGGCATCGCCACCAAGGAGCAGGCCAAGGCGGTGATGGAAAAGATGATGGACCCCAATAAGTTCAACTCTACCTTGCCTTTAGGGACATTGGCCGTGGACCAGCCACAGTTTTGCCCCGTACGCGGCTATTGGCGCGGTCCGGTGTGGGTGGACCAGGTCTACTTCGGTATCACAGGACTGAGACGCTATGGTTTTACCCAAGAGGCCGACAGGCTCATAGAGAAATTTATCCGCAACGCACAGGGTCTGATAGGCGATGGCCCCATTCACGAGAATTACAATCCTCTGACAGGAGAGCGGCAGCACGCAGCCAATTTCGGCTGGTCATCGGCTCTGATAATCAAGATGTTGCTCGACAAATAAGGCTTTCAGGCTTGTCCAACAGACTTAATCCCCCTTAAAAGATTAAAAATTAAGGGGGATTATTCGTTTTTTATGGAAACTTTCGGTAACTTTGCACGAAATTTGAAAATGGCTTGTTTCCGGTGCCCTATCGCATGTCTGGGAAGAGGGATTTTTAGATGCAATTCAAAACAATAAAGATTTAATTTTTTAGATGAACGTAATTACGAAAACAGTTCAATTGCCAGATGGAAGAACCATCTCGATTGAGACCGGAAAGGTTGCAAAACAGGCTGATGGTGCCGCTGTCCTGAGAATGGGCAACACCGTACTGCTCGCAACTGTTTGTGCAGCCAAGGATGCCGTTCCGGGTACAGATTTTATGCCTTTGCAAGTAGATTATCGTGAGCAGTACAGCGCTGCAGGCCGTTTCCCCGGTGGTTTCACGAAGCGTGAAGGCAAAGCAAGTGACAACGAAATCCTTACTTCCCGCCTTGTAGACAGGGCACTCCGTCCCCTTTTCCCCTCCAACTACCACGCTGAAGTATATGTCCAGGTAATGTTGCTGTCGGCAGACGGTGTAGACCAGCCTGACGCATTGGCCGGTTTTGCAGCCTCTGCCGCTATGGCCTGCTCTGACATCCCCTTCGACTACCCCATTTCTGAGGTTCGCGTGGCCCGTATCAACGGTGAGTATGTGATCAACCCCACATTCCAGCAGATGGCCGATGCAGATATGGACCTGATGGTGGGTGCCACCAAGGACAACATCATGATGGTGGAAGGCGAGATGAAGGAAGTATCGGAGCAAGACCTGATTGGTGCACTGAAGGCAGCTGCCGAGGCCATCAAGCCGATGTGCGAGCTGCAGGAGGAACTCTCCAAGGAACTGGGCACCGACGTGAAGCGCGAGTACGACCACGAAGTGAACGACGAGGAGCTGCGTGAGCAGATCAAGAGCGAGCTCTACCAGCCCGTATATGATGTCAACAAGCAGGCACTGGAGAAGCATGCACGTCAGGATGCCTTCGACAAGATACTGGAAGACTTCCTGGAGAAGTATGATGCCGCCCACAGCGACCTCTCAGAGGACGATCTGGAGGAGAAACACGCCGAGGCCCATCGCTATTATGAGGACGTGATGCGCGATGCCATGCGCCGCTGCATCCTCGATGAGGGTATGCGTCTCGACGGCCGCAAGACCACCGAGATCCGCCCCATCTGGAGCGAGGTTTCTCCGCTCCCCATGCCCCACGGAAGCGCCATCTTCCAGCGCGGCGAGACGATGTCGCTCTCTACCTGTACGCTCGGCACCAAGCTCGATGAGAAACTGGTGGACGATGTACTGGAGCGCGGCTACCAGCGTTTCCTCTTGCACTACAACTTCCCCCCGTTCTCTACCGGTGAGGCCAAGGCACAGCGTGGCGTAGGCCGCCGCGAGATTGGCCACGGCCATCTGGCTTGGCGCGGTCTGAAGGGTCAGATTCCTGCCGACTTCCCCTACACGGTACGTCTCGTAAGCCAGATTCTGGAATCCAACGGTTCTTCGTCTATGGCTACCGTATGTGCCGGCACACTGGCACTGATGGATGCCGGCGTGCCCATGAAGAAGCCCGTATCGGGCATCGCTATGGGTCTGATCAAGAACCCCGGCGAGGACAAGTATGCCGTGTTGAGCGATATCCTCGGCGACGAGGACCACTTGGGCGACATGGACTTCAAGACCACCGGTACACGCGACGGTCTTACTGCCACCCAGATGGATATCAAGTGCGATGGTCTGAGCTTCGAGATTCTTGAGCAGGCACTCATGCAGGCCAAGGAAGGCCGTGAGCACATCCTCAACAAGATGATGGAGACCATCTCTGAGCCAAGAGCCGAACTGAAACCACAGGTTCCACGCATCGTGGCCTTCGAGATACCCAAGGAGTTTATCGGAGCTGTGATTGGCCCGGGCGGAAAGATCATCCAGCAGATGCAGGAAGACACCGGCACCACCATCACCATCGACGAGGAAGACGGCGTGGGCAAAGTACAGGTGTCTGCTCCCAACAAGGAGAGCATAGAGGCTGCACTGGCCAAGATCAAGGCTATCGTCGCCGTACCCGAAGTGGGCGATGTCTACGAGGGAACCGTACGCTCGATCATGCCCTATGGCTGCTTTGTGGAGTTCTTGCCCGGCAAAGACGGTCTGCTGCACATCAGCGAGATAGACTGGAAGCGTCTGGAGACTGTAGAAGAGGCCGGCATCAAGGAAGGCGACAAGATTCAGGTAAAACTGCTTGAAATCGATCCCAAGACCGGTAAGTACAAGCTCTCTCACCGTGTGCTCGTAGACAAGCCCGAGGGCTATCAGGAGCGTGAGCGTCGTCCCCGTCGCGAGGGTGGCGAGCGCCGTCCGCAGCGCAATGGCCGTCCGCAGCGCCGCAACGATTCAGAAGACTAAACAGACATACATCTCTTATAATATTCCCCGCCTCCCACATCCGGAAGGCGGGGATTTTTTATGTTCAGGGAAACATTTTTTTGAAGCAATCCGTATCTCCTTTCTGGATTTTTTGTAACTTTGCAAATAAGATAAAACCTTTACAACTAACCCAAAAGAATAAATTCAAATAACGCATGGAACAGAAAACTAAAGCAATCGTTGCTATGACCGCATTATGGGCTGTCATGGGAGTAGCCACTGTTTCGGCCAAGAAGGATAAAGGCACGAAGACAATGACCGCCAAGGAGATGGCTATGCAGACCATCACGATGGACGCCGCCAAAGCCCACATCGGTTTTCTTGCAAGTGACGAACTCAGAGGCCGTAAGGCTGGAACCAACGACTCGAAGGTAGCCGCACAGTACATCAAGTCTCTGTTGAGGCAGTGGGGAATCGCTCCGCTGGCCGACAAATACGAGCAGCCTTTCTCTGCCTACAGCATGGAATGGCAGAAAAAAAAGCCCTACTACGTGGAACCCGACTCGGTGGCCAAGTTGAAGGGTATGACGCACCGCAAGCTCAACATGTACAATATCCTGGGAATGATTCCCGGTAAGAAGACCGACGAGTATGTCATCGTGGGAGCCCACTTCGACCACGTGGGCTATGACCCGGACTTGGACGGAGACCAAATCTACAACGGCGCCGATGACAATGCTTCGGGCGTGAGTGCCGTGCTGCAGATAGCCAAGGCTTTTGTAGAATCGAAGACGGTGCCGGAGCGCAACATCATCTTCGCCTTCTGGGATGGCGAGGAACTGGGACTGCTCGGCTCGAAATACTTCGTCCAGACCTGTCAGTTTATCGACCAGGTGAAAGGCTATCTCAACTTCGACATGATTGGCCGAAACAACAAGCCGGAGAATCCATCGTACATGGTATATTTCTACACGGCTGCACACACTGCCTTCGGCGACTGGCTGAAAGAAGATATCCAGCGCTATGGATTGAACCTCGACCCAAGCTACAGGGCTTGGGACAACCCCGTGGGAGGCAGCGACAACGGTTCGTTTGCCAAGAAGGGCATCCCTATCATCTGGTATCACACCGACGGCCATCCCGATTATCACCAGCCGGGCGACGAAGCCTGCAAGATTAACTACGCGAAAACGAGAGACATCACCCGTGCCGCATTCCTCAACGTATGGAATCTGGCCAATGTCGAGAGTTACTGATTGCAGGGGGCAGTCGACCGCTCCACTCACATCAGCACTATCAAGCCAATGAAGAAAACCATTACCAGCCTGCTTGTATCCGCCATCCCCTTTTTGGGCATGACGGCGCAAGAGGGCGCTACCTATTCAGAGACCTTTCAATACGACAAGCGCGTACATGACTTCGGGACCATCGACGAAAAAGCCGGTAAGGTAAGCCATCGGTTTACGTTTACCAATACCGGCAAGGAGCCTGTAGCCATCAGCGAGGTCAACGCCTGGTGCGGCTGCACCACGGCCACATACACCAAGACACCCATCGCACCCGGCAAGCAGGGTTACGTCACCATCACCTACAATCCTTACAACCGTCCCGGCAAATTCAGCAAGGAGGCGGTGGTGATGCTCAATGGAGGCACTGCCTACACCCGTATCTGGATCAAGGGCGACGTTAAGGGGTATCGCCACCCCGTGACCGAAGACCATCCCTATAGTTTCGGAGAAGGGCTCTACATGGGGTTCCAGACGCTTCCCTTTGCCTGTCTGAAACCCGGAGAGAGCTACACTTTCCACCAGCGTATCGCCAACGAGACAGACAAGCCGATGACCATCGAGTTTGAGCGCGTCCCCAATAACCAAATCCTTACCCTCCCGACACGTATCACGCTCCAACCGCATGAGCGTACGACCATAGATATATCGTACACGGCCGTGAAAACGTATCGGTACAACCGCTATATATGGGTATATCCCATCGTCAACGGCAAGCGTGTCAAACCCATGCGTATCAACTGGTTTGGCAACGACGGAAAGAATTTTACTAACTAATCAATATCCATATCATGATGAAAGCAAGACAGCTTATCAGTGTAGCGCTTCTCGCCCTATCAGTATCGGGGAATGCGCAAGTGGGAGCCCCCAAGCCTGTGGCTCCATTACCCACCAAGCACCAAGTAGCGTGGCAACAGATGGAGACCTATGCGTTTATCCATTTCGGACCCAACACTTTCTGCGACCGAGAATGGGGCTACGGTGATGCACCGCTCGAGTGTTTCAACCCTTCGCGGCTTGACTGCGAGCAGTGGGCCAAGACACTGAGAGATGCCGGCATGAAGGGCATCATCATCACGGCCAAGCACCACGACGGTTTCTGCCTCTGGCCTACCAAATACACCGACTACAGCGTACGCAATACTCCCTACAAGGACGGCAAGGGCGATATCGTGGGCGAACTGTCGGCTGCCTGCAAGAAATACGGACTCAAATTCGGTGTCTACCTGTCTCCTTGGGACCGCCATCAGGCATTTTACGGCACACCGCTGTACCGTGAGTATTTCCATGCACAGCTCCACGAACTCCTGACACAGTATGGCGACATCTTCGAGGTATGGTTTGACGGTGCCAACGGTGGAGACGGCTACTACGGTGGTGCCCGCGAGGCGCGTACTATCGACCGCCGCACCTACTATGACTATCCCCGGGCATGGGAGACTATCTACAAGTACCAGCCACAGGCCATCATCTTCTCCGACGGAGGTCCCGGATGCCGATGGGTGGGCAACGAAAACGGCTACGCCGGTGCCACCAACTGGGCTTTCTTGTGGAAAGACAAGGTGTATCCGGGTTATGAGAAATACCGGGAGCTGCAATATGGCCACGCCGATGGCGACCAATGGGTGCCCGCAGAGTGCGATGTGTCTATCCGTCCGGGATGGTTCTACCACGAAAAGGAGGACGACAAGGTGAAAAGCGTAGACCATCTGGTGGACCTCTATTACCGCAGCGTGGGCCACAACGGCACCTTCCTGCTCAATATGCCCGTAGACAAGGAGGGAAGGATACATCCCATCGACTCGGCCAGGGTCATCGACTTCCACAAGCAGGTAACAACCGAACTGAAAGACAACCTGCTCAAGACGGCCCGCATCAAAGCCTCTGACGTACGCGGCAAGGCGTTTGCCGAGGCCAACCTCACCGATGGCAACTACGACACCTACTGGTGCGTGAAGGATGGGGTAAACGAGGCCGGGCTCACCATCAGTTTCAAGAAGAGCACCAAGCTCAACCGGCTGATGCTGCAAGAATACATTCCCTTAGGCCAACGGGTAAAAAGTTTCAGCGTCTACTACCGCCAAGGCAAGGAGTGGATTCCTGTCAAACTCAACGAGGAGACCACCACCATCGGTTACAAGCGCCTGTTGCGCTTCAAGACCATCCAGACGCAGCAGCTCCGCATCGTCATCAACGACGCACGCGGCCCTGTATGCCTCAACGAACTGGGTGCCTACTACGCTCCCAATGCCAAAGAAAGCTACGTGGAGAAGGTGGAGGACGTGAAGAGCCTCGCCTTTACGGCTGCCGCCAACGGTACGGATGCCGTGACCTTCGACCTGGGCAAGGAACAGCAGGTGAAATCGTTCTATTACCTGCCTGACCAAAGTGCCAAGCACGAGGGGCTGGTAGCCAACTATGAGCTCTACGTGGGCAATGACAAAGCCAATATGACGCGCGTGGCCGCAGGAGAATTCTCCAACATCCGCAACCATCCCATCATGCAGGAGGTACACTTCACGCCCGCAAGCGGAAGGTATGTGATGTTGAAGGCCACACGTATGGTGACGGCCGGCGAAACGCTCAAATACGACAAAATCGCTATTCAATAAATCCATTATAAGGAACGAAAAAAGTATATGAAACGAGTATTGTCGGTATCGATTATGGCCATGATGACTCTGGCTGTCATGGGTCAGAAGAAGCTACCCTACAAAGACCCCAGCCTCAGCGTCGAGGAGCGGGTCAGCGACCTATTGTCGCGCATGACATTGGAAGAGAAAATTGGCCAAATGCGCTGCACGCTGGCATGGAACTACTATGAAATCGACGGAAACAAAGTGGTTCCGTCTGAATCGTTTAAAAAAGACATCGCCGAAGGCAACATCGGCATGCTCTGGGCTACTTACAGAGCTGATCCGTGGACGCAGAAGTCGCTTTCCAACGGACTCAATCCCGAACTGGCAGCCAAGGCCGGCAACGCCCTGCAGCGCTACGTGATGGAGCACACACGTCTGGGCATCCCCCTGTTCTTGGCCGAGGAGGCGCCACACGGACACATGGCCATCGGCACCACCGTCTTTCCCACCGGATTGGGATTGGCTGCCACTTGGTCTACCGAGGCTGCCGAGGCCATGGGGCGCGTTGTGGGCAAGGAGGTGCGCCTGCAGGGTGGCCACATCAGCTACGGGCCGGTGCTCGACCTCTCCCGCGACCCACGCTGGTCACGTGTGGAGGAGAGTATGGGCGAGGATCCGGTGCTCACGGGCGAGATGGGCGCAGCGCTGGTGCGCGGCCTGGGCGGCGGAGACCTGAGCAAGCCTTACAGCACGCTCGCCACACTCAAGCATTTTATCGCCTACGGCACCACCGAGGGTGGACAGAACGGCAACCAATCGATAGTCGGACAGCGCGACTTGCTGCAAAACTTCTTCCCGCCGTTCAAGAAGGTGATAGACGCGGGCGCCCTCTCGATCATGACCTCGTACAACTCGCTCGACGGCATCCCCTCCTCCGCGAGCCGCGACCTCTACACCGACCTCTTGCGCCGCCAGTGGGGCTTCAAGGGCTTTGTCGTGTCCGACCTGTATAGCATTGACGGCATTTGGGAGACCCACCACGTGGCCAAATCGCGTCAGGAGGCCGGCATCATGGCCCTGCAAGCAGGCGTGGACGAGGATCTTGGCGGCAAGGCTTTCGGCGAACTGGCCGATGCCGTGCGCAAGGGATTGGTGTCAGAGTCGGAAATAGATGTAGCCTGTGGGCGCATCCTGACCAAGAAGTTTGAGATGGGACTGTTTGACCATCCCTATGTAGATGTGAAAGCCGCCAAAGAGGTGGGGAGCAAGGCGCACGAGGCCATCGCGCTCGACGCTGCCCGCAAGTTGGTGACACTGCTCAAGAACCAGAACCACATCTTGCCGCTGCGCAAGGATATCCGTGTGGCTGTGATAGGTCCCAATGCCGACAATGTGTACAACATGCTGGGCGACTACACCTCGCCGCAACCAGACGGCAAGGTGAAGACCATCCTGACCGGCATACGCTCCAAGTTGCCCGAGGCCAACGTGACCTACGTTAAGGGATGTGCCGTGCGCGATACAGCCCACTGCGACATTGCCGCAGCCGTAGAAGCCGCCCGACAGGCAGACGTTGTCATCGTGGCTGTGGGCGGATCCAGCGCCCGCGACTTCAAGACCAGCTACAAGGCCACGGGCGCGGCCGAGGCCGACATATGCTCGGTGAGCGATATGGACTGTGGCGAGGGCTATGACCGTGCCACCCTCTCGCTGCTGGGCAGACAGCAGGAACTGTTAGAGACCCTGCACCGTACAGGCAAGCCGATGGTAGTGGTGTATATAGAGGGACGGCCGATGGACAAGTCGTGGGCAGCCGCCCATGCCGATGCCCTCCTCACCGCCTACTATCCCGGACAGGAGGGTGGACAAGCCATTGCCGATGTGCTCTTCGGCGATGTCAATCCGGCTGGCCGACTCCCCATCTCGGTTCCGGCTCACATCGGTCAGCTGCCGGTATATTACAACAAGCGTGCGCCGCTCCCGCACAACTATGTGGAGATGACGGCCAAGCCCCTCTATGCCTTCGGCTACGGATTGAGCTATACCACCTTCGGCTATGCCAACCTACAGATTAAGAAAGCGGGGAAAAATCTGTTTAAGGTATCGCTCGACGTGACCAACACGGGAGACCGCGACGGCGAGGAAGTGGTACAGCTCTACCTGCACGACCAGGTGGCTTCCGTGGTGCAACCCGTGATGCAGCTCAAGCACTTCGCCCGCGTGGCCATCGCCAAGGGCGAGACCCGCAAGATAGAGTTTACCATCACCGAGGAAGACCTGCGCATCATCAACCGCGACATGCAGAGCGTGGTAGAGCCTGGAGACTTCGAGGTAATGGTGGGTGCAGCGTCCGACGATATACGCCTCCGCGGTATGCTCACTGCCGAGTAAATACCGCATACCCTCCCTACAGGTTCCCCCAAAGCTGCCCGGCAGCTTTGGGGGAACCTGTTTTATATCCTAAATGCCGCCATTAGCGCGCCAAAGGTGGCGTTTACGGGAGCTAAATGCCGCATTTAGGTTTGGGAAATGCCACAGGGGTGACGCGATTAGATGGTATGGGCCATGACGATGTACCATAGCAGGAGGAGGTGGGTGCGGTCGCTCTTGTCCTTGCTGAAACGCTTCTTGAAGGCGGAGAGGGCTTGGGTGATGTGCTTCTCCACCACTTTTACCGAGACATGCAGCCGCTCGGCAATCTCTTTGTTTCTCAGACCCTCGAAACGGCTCATGGTAAAGATCTCCTTGCACCGTGGCGAGAGAGTGTCCATCACGCTTTCTATCTCTTGGTTGAGGTCCTGATAGACCATGCGGCTGTCTGCGCTGTCCCACATGTCCATGGCGTAGAGCTGTTCGCTACCCTGCATACGGGCGAGGGTTTCGGCCAGACAGTTGTCCACCATCGTCTTGTGCCGCAGGTAGTTGATGCAGCCATTACGCACCATCGTGAAGAGGAGGGAGGAGACGGAGATGGCGGTGAGCGACTGCCGGCGTTCCCATAGATGCACAAAGCAGTCTTGCAGGATGTCCTCCAGATCGGCCTGATCGGTAACGAACCGCGAAGCGTAGTTGCGTAGACGGGGATAGTAAGTCCGGAATATATACTCAAATGCCTCGGTCTTCCCGGCTTTGAGGTCTACAAACAACAGGGTCAAGTCTTTATAGGAACGCATTTGAGTAGGTATTGTGGCGCAAAAGTAAGCAATAACCGAGAATTGTGCAAGTTTCTGGGAAAAAAATGTTACAAAATGATGAAATGGGATGCTCAATTGTTGCGTAACACAAATGCAATATTACTGTAACGGTTGTGAAACATAGGTTAATTACCTTTGCAGCGAACCACAAATTTCACAATCTGACAATGAGAATCATCGCTACATCACTGGCATGGATGCTGTTAGCCACCCTTGCCACTGCCCAAGAGGAGCGCGTGGACAAGACCCCGAAGATAGGGGGCACGCTGCGGGCCAAGTACGAATATCAGACCTCGGAGGGAGAAGGGCGCTTTGAGGTGCGGACGGCACGTGTCAACGTGTCGGGCGACCTGTCGCCTTATGTTTCCTACAAGGCCGAAATCGACCTCTGCGACGAGGGCAGCATCAAGATGCTCGATGCCTACACCTCCATCAAGCCCCTACCCCACTGGCAGTTCACCATCGGACAGATGCGCGTGCCGTTTACCATCGACGCGCACCGCTCGCCCCACCAGCAGTATTTCGCTAACCGCTCGTTTATCGCCAAGCAGGTGGGCAACATACGGGATGTGGGTGCCAAGATAGGCTACCGCACGCAGGTGGGATTCCCCATCATCGTGGAGGCGGGTATCTACAACGGCTCAGGACTGACCGACCAGAAAGATTTCTGGACGAACAATGTGAATTTCTCGGCCAAGGCGCAACTGCTCCTGCCCTTTGGCGTCAACATGGTGCTGAGTGCGCAGAAAATCAAGCCCGAGGCATACAGCGTGATGCTCTACGATGCGGGTATCAACTATCACCGTGGCGGCTTGGTGGCCGAAGCCGAGTATCTGTACAAGCATTACGCCAGCGGCAGCTTCCACCCCGTGCATGCCTTCGACGGGTTTGTGAGCTACGACGTGCCCATACGCACTCGCCTGTTTACCAAGGTGTCGCCCTTGGCGCGCTTCGACTATATGAGCGACCACAGCGACGGCAAACGCTACGTGGACAGCAAGGCCAACAGCGAGGGCAGCCTCATCGTCAACGACCATCGGCGAAGCCGTGTCACAGGCGGTGTGACGCTAAGTTTCGACAAGCCTTTCATCAGCGACATCCGTATCAACTACGAGAAATACTTTTACGGGCACAACGGCATCGCCAAGCCTTCGGAGAAGGACAAGGTGGTGATCGAGTTTGTCACCCACTTCTAACTCCGGGCTTTTCCCTAATTGGGTAACATTTGTTTGTACACCCAAAGGGAAAAGTTGAGGGCACAATACCCAATATCAACCATTGGGAATTAATGAACCTGATTCCATTAAGCATATAATAAGGAGGATGCTGCTCATCGTCAGGCTGCATCCTCCTTATAGTATCTGTCGTGCAGAAATATTACTTTCTCCAGAGACGGCTCATGTCTTCCAGCGTCTTTCCCTTGGTCTCGGGAACCAGTCGCCATACAAAGAGGGCGGCTATCACGCAGATAGTGCCATAGAGGCCGTAGGTGAACCAGTGGCCGAAGTCGTCGCCCTCGGTGAGGTGCATGTTAAACATCGGCACAAAGGTAGAGCTGACGAGCCAGTTGAATATCCACTGGAAGGCCACGGCTATCGCTACCGCCTTGCCACGGATGGTATTGGGGAATATCTCTGCTATCAGCACCCAGCAGATGGGTCCCCACGACATCATGAACGATGCCGAGTAGAGCATAATGGCTATCATGGTCACCAACTGGAACGCGGCGTTGCCAAAGGTGAGTGCCACGAGGAATGCGCCTATACCCATACCGATGCTACCGGTGATGAGCAGCGGCTTGCGGCCCCACTTCTCGACCGTGAAGACTGCGATGAGCGTAAACGAGATGTTGACCACACCCATGATGACGGTCTGTACCATCGGGTTGTCCATGCCCATATCGCCAAAGATACGCGGTGCGTAGTAGAGCACGGCATTGATACCGATAGCCTGCTGGAATACGCTCAGCATGATACCGATGAAGATGCACATGAAACCGTATGCGAACAGGCGCTCGGTCTTCTCGGTCACCGTGTTCTTGATATTGCTCAGAATCGTGGCTGCGGCGTTGGTACCGTTGATTCGCTCCAACACACGCATGGCCTTGGCGTCCTGACCGGTCATCACCAGATAACGCGGGGTCTCTGGCACGAAGCAGATGAGCAGTGCGAAGAGTCCGGCGGGCACAGCCTCGCTACCAAACATGTACCTCCATCCGGTAGCGATGGTCCACGATGCAGCCTCGGGGTTCATGATCTGGTTCACACCGTTCACCAGTTGGATAATCGGGTTGTCGTTGCCGCCCAAGATGATAAAGTTGACGAAGTACACGACCAACTGGCCGAAGATGATGGCAAACTGGTTCCAGCTTACCAACATGCCACGCACGTTGGAGGGCGCTACCTCACCGATATACATCGGGCAGATGGCCGAAGCAAGACCCACACCGATACCGCCGATGATGCGATAGATGTTGAACACCACGAGTAGCGTGAGAGAGGGCTCGCCGTGGCGGAAGAAGACAAATTCTGGCTCCATACTCCCCAGCGCGGAAACAAAGAAGAACATACCCGCAAGGATGAGCGAGCGCTTACGGCCCAGCCGTGTGGCCAACAGACCAGAGATGGCACTACCGATGATACAGCCTATCTGAGCACTGGCACAGGTAAAGCCATGCCACGTGTTGGTGTAGGTAAAATCGGAAGCTCCCATGAAAAACGCCTGCAGTCCCTTTTCGGCACCTGAGATAACAGCTGTGTCATAACCAAAGAGCAAACCGCCCAAAACAGCCACGAGCACAATAGAAAAAAGGTAGGCTTTGCTACCATTCGTACTTTGTTGCATAATGTTTTTTTATCGTTTAGTTAATTTTA
Organism: Bacteroidales bacterium; assembly: GCA_004554665.1. Classification (GTDB taxonomy): domain Bacteria; phylum Bacteroidota; class Bacteroidia; order Bacteroidales; family Bacteroidaceae; genus Prevotella. Next base: position 197 of record SFKY01000004.1, on the reverse strand, counting down.
GGTTTTCATATTGGGGATTAAGATAGTACAAACCGAGAGCCATAGAGCTTGCTCTAATGGCTGAGGTGCAGCCTAACTTCTGCAAAGGTAGTGCAAACCGAAGGCCATAGAACTTGTTCTAATGGCTGAGGTGCAGCCTAACTTCTGCAAAGGTAAGAAAAATCAATGACACACCAGGCACGATTGTCACACTATTT
>SFKY01000106.1 GCA_004554665.1 Bacteroidales bacterium | reverse complement strand
AAGGGCAGGTGCTTTATCTGCCCTTATGCATTGTTTTATATGCACCTCAGTGCCTTTGTTTTCAATCATTTATCCTGCGATTTTTACCGGTGCCCGGCGGATGAGCAGCCAGGAAAAAATCCCGAAGAAAACCGTTCCGCCCAGCCACAACAGGGCCAAATTATAAGGGGAACGCACCACCCATTCGATTGCAGAGAAAAACCAGTTTCCCAGAGTTTCCACTACACCGGCAGGCGCGGCAACCAGCAGTAGCGGCAATCCAAAAACCAGCAGGGCCGGTACAGTAATGGATACAACAATCTTCCAGATTTTATTCATCCGGTAATACGCACCGCCGATAAAATAACCCAGCATCCCCAAGGCCCAGCCACCGGCAATCTGGCTGACGATTTCTGTCTTGGTCATTTGTCTTATTTATTTTGTTTATGATACGTTGTTATTGTTGTTTGTAAACGCTCTTTTCTTTTTTGAGCATGCAAATATACGAGTTTTTTGCGTGAATAGAAAATTTATTTCGGTTTTTTTGTGGTTTTCGGCTGTAAATCGTGGCGTAAGTGCTTCATTTGCAAGTCTTTCTACCTACATCACCCCCATTTCTTTCCCTTTTCGGCAGCGTCTGGCTTACTGTTTGTCTATGTTGCGGGTACCTGTAACGCGGCCTTCGGCATCGAGAAAGAAGATGACTTGGCACACCACTTCTTCACCGTTGGCATTGCGTGCCTTAAACTTGTGCGATACCCGGTAGCTTCCGTCCTTCTGCATCTTCACAGAGCCCCATCTCATGCTCTGGTAGCTCTCGGGGTCTCTCAGATGACTCTTGATGTACTTCTCCACTTGGCTAACAGACCCGTCCCACTGACTGTTGGCCACCGCATAGTGGGTGTTGTCTTCCATGCCCACACAGCTATCATATCCCCACAGGGCCAATCCCACTGCCACAAGCGTGCCTGCGGCTTTCATCCATACGCTGGAGTGGCGGGCAAGCGGCTTGCTGCTTGCCTCAGGATGCGGTGCGGCCGACGAGGGGATGTTTCCGGTGTTGTCAAAGTCTTTTCCACACACGTTACAGTGCAGTCGGGGGTCGCGCCTGAACTCATCCGGCACCGACAGGGTGGCGCCGCAGTGGGGGCATTGGGTATATATCATGGTTGCAGTCTTTTAGTCTGGATGGCTTGTAGGTTTCATCTGTTGATGCAAAAGTAGTGAAAAAGCGGCAATCCCGATGCCCGTTTCCCGGCAAAAGCAGTGCGGTACCGCTGGTTTTAACTATTTTTTAGCCACCTTGCTGTCTTCTTCCATGCCGATGTGTTTGGCGGCCACATACCCCATCGTCCATGCGGCTTGCAGGTTAAACCCGCCTGTGATGGCATCTACATCGAGCACCTCGCCTGCAAAGTAGAGTCCCGGGTGCGTACGACATTCGAGCGTAGAGGGATTGATGTTCGTGAGCGCCACACCGCCGCACGTGACAAACTCTTCCTTGTGCCTGTTCTTGCCGTTGGCTTCCACGGTATGGCAGGTGAGGGTAGAGGCCAGCCTGTGCAGACCTTTACGCCCCACTTCGGCCCACCGTCGGGAGGGGTTGAGTCCGCTTTGTGAGAGGAGATAGAGCCACAATCGGCTACCGAGATGGGGTGGGTAGACATTGGCAATCTGTCGTTGGGGATATTCGGTGGCCATCTGCATGAGCATCCCGGTGGTCTCTTCTTCGTGTTCCGTCCCCATCCAGTTGATGGTGAGAGGTGCCCTGAATCCCGCCTCATGGAGATGGCGGGCTGCATAGGCCGAGAGCTTCAGGATGGCAGGCCCGCTCAAGCCCCAGTGGGTGATGAGCAGCGGGCCTTGGGCGCGGTGCTTGGTGCCGGCTATGCCTATGCTGACATGGGGAATCACCATGCCCGTAAACTGGGTGAGTGGATGACCGGGCAGGCATAGGCCGTACAGCGACGGCACGGGTGCCACGGTCTCTATCTGCAGGTTGGCGAACAGGGACAGCCCTTTGCCCTGTGGGCTTCCGCCGGTCGTCACCAGCACGCGGTCGGCATGCTCCGGAGCCCGTAGATTCTGCGCGAAGTGAAGCGTAAAACCCTCCTCGCCCTGTGTGAGCGATGTTACCCGGCACCCGGTGTGTAGCCTTACCCCCTTGCTGTGCATCAACGAGAGCAGTGTGTCTACAATCTCCAGGGCGTCTTGCGACTGTGGGAACACGCATTGGTCGTCTTGCGTGACCAGTCTTACACCGTTTGTTTCAAACCATCGGTAGGTGTCTTCATGGCTAAACGCTCTCAGCAGCCGCTTCATCAGTCTGCTGCCCCGGGGGTAGACCCGCTCGATGGAATCGACCTCCCTGAACGAGTTGGTGACATTGCACCTGCCGCCGCCCGTCACGGCCACTTTGGCCAGCGCTTTGCGTCCGGCCTCCCATACGTGGACCTCAGCATCGGGCTGTCTGTCCTTGATTTGGATGGCGGCGAAGCATCCGGCAGCGCCACCGCCTATGATAGCTATCTTCATCGTCTTTCGTTCTCGATCAGATACAACTTGCGTGTCACTCCTCCGGCGTATCCTACCGGCTTGCCGTTGGCACCAATCACCCGGTGACACGGTATGATGACGGCGACGGGATTGGCATGGCATGCGCCTGCCACGGCGCGCGATGCGGTGGGTCTGCCTATCGCCCGTGCCACCTCCCCGTAGGCGCGGGTTGTACCATAGGGGATGGCGGCCAGTGCCTGCCACACTTGTTTCTGGAATGTTGTCCCTGTAATGTGTAGTGGAAGTTGGAAGCGGCTGCGGCTTCCGGCAAAATATTCGTCAAGTTGGCGCTTCGTATCTGCCATGATTACGGCCGTAGTTGTATCGTTTACCGAGGCTAAATGCGGCATTTGCATCTGAGAAGTGTCGTCTGCCCATGTGCAGCGGCACAATCCCTGGCTGTCGGCTTCGAGTAGCAGGGGGCCTATCGGCGACGGGTAGATGGCGGTCTGTAGGTCTTGTTTCATCGTGGGTGCATGTTTTGATACAAAGTTAGCCTTAATTTCTGCAAAATCCTCGGCCAGCCCCCTATTATTAACATATAATAAGGTATGTAAGGCCATGTGCGATACTGGTGTCTGCTGTGAGTGGGTGGCTGATGGTCACATCACTGTGCCGTTTTACCCTTTCTTAACATCTTATAGATACTGTTATTGATAATCGTGGATGACGGTTGAGAGATTTAGCAGATTTTACGAGTGGGATTATAGGGATTATGCCTAATTTTGCAGTATATAAAAGTAGAGTATAAACAATCCAACCAAATGTACATGGAGAAGTTAAAACTATTTGTAGCTATCATGGCTGTTTCCTGCGTGTTTGTGGGATGTAAGGTAAAGTCGGCACAGACCTTGGCCGAGAACCATGTGGATTTAGGAACCACAGACTCGATTGTGACCGACAGTGTGAAATTTGAAAACATCGACAGCGCCGTCTCGTGCCGCATCAAGGTCGATTTCCCGTTGGGGGAAGGAGCATTGGCCGACAGTGTGCGTGCGATGATTAGTCGCCAGTTGTCACTCGTATCGCTGCCTATGGTCATGTCGCTCGAGGACAGTACGCAGACGGCCTATGCCGGCAGCCTCTCAGATGGGCAGGCTATGGTGAGCCATTATGGCGAGGTCACAGAGCGCCAGATCCGTAAGGACCAGCAGGAGTTGGCTGCCTTCAACGGGAAGGTGAGCTTCCAGTACCAGTATTTGGCCACGCTGGGTAAGGTGACCGATACCGAGCGCTACCTCACCTATGCGGTCGATACGTATTGCTATATGGGTGGCGCGCATGGATCGTCGCTGTCGTATGCGGTCAATGTAGACAAGACCACGGGCGAGACTTTGCAGCAGGTAGTGGATACCACCAAGACCCGCGAACTGCAACCGTTGCTGCGTGCCGGCGTGCTCCGTTACTTTAAGGACTGTGGACAGGAGGTAAAAGAGTCGGAATTGGCAAGCATGCTGTTTGTCAAAGACGGCATCATTCCGTTGCCAGCCCGTACCCCCACGTTGGTTGACGGCGGTGTGCGCTTCGATTACCAGCAATATGAGATAGGACCGTATGCTTTGGGCATCGTGACGTTCACCATCCCCTACACAGACATCAAGCCTTGGCTCACAGAGCAGGCTAAACAGTTGGTCGGCGTGGCTGAGTAATCGCCACCCAGTAGAAAGAACAGATCGTATAAGGCCGGAGATACAGAGGAAGTAGCGTGTCATTCCCTGTATCTCCGGCCTGTTTTCATAGAGCCTTTGGCTTCGGTTTTTTGACCTGTTAACTGGAATTATCCCCACATCGTTTATTGGCGAATATCCTATAGCCCTCACTCTTTCCCTCTCCCACGAGGCGAGGACACTCTTGCTACATTCCTCCCCTGAGTATTCTTTTTAAGAAAAGATATGGCAGGTATTCCCTCGCACCGTGGGAGAGGGGTAGGGTGAGGGCACTGCATGTCAAAATCGGTCAGTAATCATAACCCGAGATGAAATGAATCAGAATGATGATTGAAAAAGATTCGGCACGGTTGTCCAAACCTTGATGAAAAGGCATGATAAAGAAAAAAAAAACAGTTTGTCGAAAGATTTTTCATGATTTGTGGTCTGCTTTCCAATAATTCTTTGTATCCTTGAAAAGGATTTCAGCCACGGCAGATTTCCAAGACATTGTGGGTAAACAGAAGCATTCGCTATTATTCGTGTTCAGCCAAAAGCGTAGGAAACTTTCATGGATATAACGTAACAAGAATAATATGTGACAGGGTGTCCGTAGATATTTATGGATGCCTTAGTCTGTACATTTTAGCAATGCAATCACGCAATAGGCGTGATGCATTCTTATGTATGGACTGAGGTTTCCTTTCCTACGCTACCTCAAAGTTGAACGCAATAAGGTGCATCGCGCCATTATTGTGTCTCGGCGTGATTGATAGTTGAGTGCCAAACGAC
>SFKY01000003.1 GCA_004554665.1 Bacteroidales bacterium | reverse complement strand
CAGGAAAAATGCAAAAATAGCAGCATAGGAATCAGCGAATCAATGACAGCAGTATAAAAACAGAAAAAGAGGATGTGCCTATTATGACACACCCTCTTTTTTATGGATAGCAGTGATTACTTCGGCAAGTTGAATGCTACCGACATCTCTTTGAGCTGTTCATCGCTCATGCCGTCGGGCTCATAGCCCATGCACTTGGCGTTGATATAGATTTTGGCACTCTTTGAGAGCACATCGATCTGGTCAAAGGCATCCATAGCGTCAAGACCTTTGGCGAAGACACCGTGCTTCTCCCACAGTACTACGTCGTAGTCTTCCAGTTCGTTCAGTGTTCCTTCTGCCAGTTCTATGCTTCCGGGAAGAGCGTAGGGCACTACACCCAAGCCGAGTGGGCAGAAAGCCTTGGTTTCGGGAATCATGCTCCACAAGATGTGGGTGAGCACGTCTTTCTCCATAAACTTCTTAGTGTGGCTCATGGCTACCAGTTCGATGGGGTGGGTGTGTACCGTTGCGGTATAGGGCGATCCCTTCTCTATCATACGGTTGTGTACGCTCAGGTGGCTGGGCAGCTCCGATGTGGGCTGTACGGGATTGTCGGCTATGATGACATAGCTCTCGCAGTCGTCGAGGATGCGGATTACGCTACCGTTGTCCAGCGGACGGCGAGCCAAGTCTCTCATGCGCTTTCCTGTACCTTTGCAGTAAAAATACTTGCCTTTCAGGTAGGGAAGTTTCACGCCTATCGGTTTGATTTCACTGATAGCGGGCAGATGCTTGATCTCCTCGTCCACGTATTCGGTAATGTTCACAGTGATGTTGCCGCCGTTTCTCTCGGCCCATCCGTTCTGCCAGAGATAACCGGCCACTTCTGCAATCTTGTCGATTTCCTCTTTCAGTTGAGGACGACAGTCTACTATACTTTTCATGTTGTTTTTGGTATGATGATTTAACAAATTTATCTTAACGCTCCATGTTTCTGAAGTCGCTGGGTTTCAACCCTGTCTTGAGTTTAAACTTAGAAGAGAAATAGTCGGGAGAATCAAAGTTCAGCTTATAGGCAATCTCCTTGATGATCATGTCGGTCGTTGTCAGCAGCTCCTTAGCCCTTTGCAGTTTCAGGTCTTGCAGATAGAGTGCGGGCGAGATGCCCGTGTACTCTTTGAAGAGTTTCCTGAAACTCGAATAGCTCACCCCCAGTTGTTCTGCTATCTGCTGGATAGTGAGGTCGCCCTCCACCTCCCGACGCATAATCAGACGTGCCCGGTTGATCATATCCACGTGTTCGCTGTTCTTCCCCCACATGATGTTGCGCTCCAGCGAGTACATCGTGCCGATAAGGTGGTTGACGATACCGGCCAGCATCTGCTGCGAGTAAGCCTCTTCCTGCAAAGCGCACTTGTAGGCAGAATCAAACAGTCTGATGATGTTGTCCGAGAAGCCCACGTGATAGATGGGATGCTGGGGCGAGAGGAAGCCGGCCCTTACCCGGTCGTCCATGTTTCTGCCCTTGAATCCTAACCAGTAGCAGTGCCATCCCACACTGTCCACAGGCTTGTAGGTGTGCCATTCTTGGGGAAAGAGCAAGAAGATGTCTCCTTCTCGTACCTTGACGGGTTTTTGGTTGGTCGATTCGAAGATGCCTTCTCCTCTTGTCACATAAAGCATCTGGTATTCGTTCAGTTCCCGACCTTTCTTCACGTCAAAATAGTAACCGTCAGCGTGTCCTTCCTTGGTCGGATAGTCCTCGCCGGGTGCTATTTCCTCGTAGCCGATGGTGTTTACGGTCAGTCCCCAGAGCAAGTCACGCTCGTTGGTCACCAGGTATTTGCTTTTTTGCATACAAGATAGAATTGATACCCCACAAAGTTACGAATTTTTCCTTTGTCAACAAAAAAATACCTATAATGTTTTCGGCGGTCTATGAATATTTTGCTAACTTTGTCGCTATAAAAACATGAAAAAACAGCTTTATGAAAAAAATTTCAATGATTCTCCTGACGTTGGCGGTGGCGCTTACCGCACGTTCGGGCAATGTCGATACCGTGCTTGTACACAGTGATGTGATGAACAAAGACATCAAGACCGTGGTGATTACCCCCACCCAGACCCGCAAGAACCGGGATGCACGCTATCCCGTGGTCTATCTGCTCCACGGTGCCACCGGCAACTGCAAGTATTGGCTGGAGAAGGTCAAATCTACCCTGCCCGAGATTGCCGATGAGAAAGGCATGATCTTCGTTACCCCCGACGCGCTCAACTCTTGGTACATCGACAGTCCCATCAACAAGAAGTTGCAGTACGAGACTTTCACTTCTGCCGAGTTGGTGCGCTATATCGACGCCCATTATCCCACGGTGCCCAAGCGCGAAGGCCGGGCCGTCACCGGTCTGAGCATGGGAGGCCACGGTGCGCTTTACTTGGCTTTCCGTCACAAGGATGTCTATGGAGCCTGTGGCAGCATGAGCGGCGGTGTAGACTTCCGTCCCTTCCCCCGCAACTGGGAAATCAGGCTCAGCCTTGGCGAAATGGCTTCCAACCGTAAGCGCTGGGACGACCATGTGGTCGTAAACCAGATCAGTCGTATCAACAATGGCGACCTCTCCATCATCATCGACTGTGGCGAGGGTGATTTCTTCCTCGAAGTCAACAAGACCCTGCACGAAAGACTGCTGGGTCGGGGCATTGACCACGATTTCACACTCCGTCCCGGCGCACACAATCCCCAGTATTGGCACAATGCCATCGACTATCAGTTGCTCTTCTTCCAAAAATATTTTGCTGCCAAGGGCATCGGAGCCTCAGCGCGCTGATGGTTGTTGCGCGTGCGCAGGCATATATATTAAAGGTGTGATTTTGTGGCATCCTACCGCTGTCGGCATCTTGGCCGTCTGCAGTAGGATGCTTCTTTTCTCTCCCTTCCTGCTTGTCTTTGTGGGCTCTTTTTACCGTCCTTCAGCCCTCGTTTCAGTCTGTATACATCGTGATGATGTGTAAACAATGTTAAAATATAGCTACTTTGCAATGCAATGTACCAAATAATGCCTATATTTGTGGCCATAAACCAAATGGTAACCACAAATATGGCAAATGCAGACAACACCAAATCGCAGATGCGCAAGGGTATGCTCGAGTATTGCATACTCTTGTTGCTCCGGCATCAGTCCATGTATGCCAACGATATCATCTCCAGGCTCAAGGAGGCCGATATGATTGTCGTCGAGGGCACGCTCTACCCCCTCCTCAACCGTCTCAAGCGCGACCGATGGCTCAAGTACGAGTGGCAGGAGAGCCGGCAGGGGCCTCCCCGCAAGTATTACTCGCTCACCGACGAGGGTGAGCAGGCCCTGGAGCAGCTCGACGCAAGTTGGAACGAACTGGCCAACACGGTCAGCATCTTACAAAACAGTTATCGTACCTTAACAGAGAAATAAACAATCATCTTATGAAAAAGAATATTTCCATCAACATTTTCGGCACCATCTATGCCATAGACGAAGATGCCTACAATCTGCTGGAGAATTATCTTCAGAGTATGAAAAACTATTTTAAGGCGCAGGATGGAGGTGACGAGATAGCCGACGACATCGAGCATCGCGTGGCCGAACTGCTTTGGCAGTACCGCGAGCAGGGTATGGAGGCCGTAAGCATAGAGACCGTCAAGGAGATTATCGACAAGATAGGCAACGCGGCCGAGATCAGCGACGAAGCAGCCGCCAAGACCGAGCAGGCCGAGGTGGAGCCCGAGACACACGAAGCGGCCGGCGAACCGCGCGGCCGATGGAGTGCCCTGCGCGACCATGTGGTCAATCACCTGCGTGAGCACCGTCTCTACCGCAATACGCAAGACAAGTTGCTCGGCGGCGTGTGCTCCGGACTGGCCGGCTATTTCGGCAAAGGCGATGTCGTGTTCTGGCGACTGGGTACCGTGGCTCTTGCCCTGATTCTCGGGTCGCTCCATTACCGTTTCCTGCCCGATTTTCTCAATATCGCCATCCCTGCACTCTACATCATGCTGTGGATCATCGTCCCGCCTGCCACCACACCCGAGGACAAGCTGCGCATGAAAGGGCGCAAGGTGACTCCCGAAAACCTGAAAGAGCAGATAGTGAGCGACTCGGAGGAGCAGACCGCCGCTGCCGTACAGCCTGTACCCCGCCGCAGCATGGGGTGCCTGCGCCTGATATTTGCCTCAGCGTTGGCCCTGCTGGCCCTGCCGCTCGTGGCCCTGCTGGTGTGCCTGGTGTTCATGCTCGTCTTGGTGCTCTCTGTGGTGATAGGCGGCAGCGCCACCCTCTTGCCCATGTCCAATAGCAGTGCACAGCAGTTTGTCGAGTCGGTTTCAACCGGTGGCCCCCTGCTCGTCGTGGGACTGATGGCCGCTACCGTCTTCCTGGGTATCACCCTGTGGGCCATCTGGCATTTCGTCCGCACCTCACGCGAGCCCTTGCCCTCCAGCGTGGTGTTCACGTCGCTGGCCATCTGGGTGGTGACTCTCGCCATTACCATCTTCGCCGCCATCTTTGTCTCGCTCCGTATCGATGCCTATTGGGACGAGGTGCGCAAGGTCGAGGCCACCCGCAACGGTATCTCGCTCGACAACGACTACCAGTGGCGTTGTCTCGACGAACTGGGCTGGTCGCTTACACGCTTGGACAATGTAGAGGGTTATGTTACCGAGTCGCGTACGGGTTATGCCGGACTGCCTCCGTATGCGCTGCGTATCATCCGCGACGACAGTACCAAGCCCATGGACTTCTGTCTGGTGCGTAGCATGCATTATGAGCAGGGCGATTACGTGCTCGAGTCGCTCACCGAGACCTATGGACAGGGTGCAGTCATCACGGTGGCCAAGCCCGGTGCCGATGCCGACCCCTTGGCGGTCATCGATCCGGCATCCGAGGGTGTCAGACTTCAGTCGCTTACGTGGGAGGAGGGCACGCAACTGCCCATCCTTTCCCAGCCCGACAGTGCTGAGTGGCACAAGTTTGCCGAGGACGGGCGCCAGCATTTCAGCTACCATGTCTCCCGGCCGTTCCACCACGACGGGGGCGAACTCACCATCACCATCGCTGCCAACCAGAGCTACCAGAACCGCCTCTACGTGCGCCAAGTGCAGTTGCGCAAGGTGGAGCCTCTTCGGGCTGTTGGTGCCAAAAACAAGGAGCAATAAGGTCTTTTAGACACCGTACGGCAACTGCCGTTCGACCGTATCGCAGATGGAGTACGAGCGTATCGCAACTGCCATACGGCCGAACGGCAGTTGCCGTACGGTCATGATAGGTGGCTCTGGACGCAAACCAAAGCCACCTATCGCTTCTGCCTGAAAAACGATTGCATGAGTTGTCTACATTCTTCGCCGAGCACCCCCGAGGTCACGGTGGCTTTGGGATGCAGGGCTTTGGGCGCGTAGACGGTGAATCCGCGCTTCTCGTCGGGCGCTCCGTAGACGATGCGCGACAGTTGTGCCCACCCGATGGCTCCGGCGCACATCACACAGGGCTCCACCGTCACGTAGAGCGTGCAGCCCGTGAGATACTTGCCGCCCAACTGGTTGGCCGCGGCCGTGATGGCCTGCATCTCGGCATGCGCTGTCACGTCGTGCAGCGTCTCTGTCAGGTTGTGGGCGCGCGCGATGATGCGCCCTTGGCATACGATGACGGCCCCGATGGGCACCTCGCCCGCTTCGAGCGCTGCATGGGCCTCCACGAGTGCCTTGCCCATCCACTGCTCGTCGGTCTTCTGCTGTTCTTCCGTTGTCATTGGGTAGTCGGTTATAGGGTGGTGTTGCTTTTGTTTGTACAAAAGTACGGTTTTTTATTGTAAGAATGGCGGAAAAATCGTATTTTTGTGCATATCATCTGGAATGGATAGAGCGCATGGCGGCACACAACGATCTGGGCAAGTGGGGCGAAGAGGTGGCGGCTACCTATCTGCGTGGTCTGGGATTCGTCATCAAGGAGACCGACTGGCACTATGGTAACCGCGATCTGGACATTGTTGCCATCAGCGAAGACCAGTCGCTATTGGTGGTGGCAGAGGTGAAGACCCGTGCCGACGACGAGGCCGCAGACCCCTTGACGGCCATCGACAAGCGCAAGATGCACCATCTGGCGGTGGCCACCAATGCCTATGTGAAACAGCATGCCGTCGATGCCGAGGTCAGGTTCGACGTGGTGACGGTGGTGGGCACCGACGAGGCCCACTGCCGCATAGACCATCTGCCCGATGCCTTTAATCCGCTCCTGCTTTAAACCACAATGATGCGCACGAAAATCATCACGCTCGACGAGGTGGACTCCACCAACCGCTATCTGCACGACTACCACGAGGCTCCCGATGAGGACATGGTGGTGGTCACTGCCCGTCACCAGACAGCTGGGCGCGGACAGGGAGGCAACCGGTGGCACGACCGGGCCGGAGACAGCCTGCTCTTCTCCTTGCTGATTCGTCCCATGACCGTGTCTGTGGCCTCGCAGTACGTGCTCTCTATGGCCGAGGCGCTGGCGGTGAAAGAGGCGCTCGATGGCTATGCCGACGGCTTCGCGCTCAAGTGGCCCAACGATGTGTATTGGCACGACTGCAAGATCAGCGGCACGCTCATCGAGACAGCTGTGGGGCGCGAGGGACTGCGCCGCATGATTTTCGGAACAGGCATCAATATCAACCAGCACAGTTTTGCGATCGATGCGCCCAATCCGGTGTCGCTCTACCAGATTCTGGGACACGAGGTGCCTGTAGAGGAAGTGCTCCGGCGCATCCTTACAGCCTTCGGGCACTACTATGAGGTGGTGCTGAGTGGCGATTATGAGCGGGTGAGCCGGCTCTATCATGCCGCGCTCTACCGTCGCGAGGGCTACCACGCCTACCGCGATGGGGAGGGGTGCTTCGAAGCCTGTCTTGACCATGTGGAACCCGACGGCCGGTTGGTGCTCCGCGACCGCCACGGGCGTGTGCGCACCTACGGTTTCAAGGAGGTGGCCTATATCATCTGAACTATCATATCAATCAATAAAAAAGCATAACGTTATGGCAAGATTCAAAAGGATTCTTCTCAAGCTCTCCGGCGAGAGCCTGATGGGTAAACAGAGTTACGGTATCGACCCCGAAAGACTGGCCGACTATGCCCGGCAGATCAAGGAGGTACACGAGATGGGTGTACAGATCGGTATCGTGATAGGCGGCGGCAACATCTTCCGCGGACTCAGCGGCAGCCAGAAAGGTTTTGACCGCGTCAAGGGCGACCAGATGGGCATGTGTGCCACGGTCATCAACTCGCTTGCACTCAGTTCGGCGCTGGAGGCCATCGGCGTGAAGACCCGTGTGCTCACCGCCATCCGTATGGAGCCCATCGGCGAGTTTTACAGCAAGTGGAAGGCCATCGAGTCGATGGAGGCCGGCAGGGTGTGCATCTTCTCGGGTGGCACGGGCAGCCCTTATTTCACCACCGATACGGGGTCTTCACTGCGCGGCATCGAGATAGAGGCCGACGTGATGCTCAAGGGTACCCGTGTGGACGGTATCTATACCGCCGATCCGGAGAAAGATCCCACAGCCACTAAGTTTCATGACATCACTTTCGACGAGATCTATACCCGCAACCTGCGCGTGATGGACCTCACTGCCACTACGATGTGCAAGGAAAACAACCTGCCCATCTATGTGTTCAATATGGATGTGGTGGGTAACCTGAAGAAGGTGATGGACGGTGAGGATATCGGCACACTGGTACACAACTGATTATCGGCAACAACATCATGAACAAGCATATTATCGGATGGGGAGCCGTGGGTGTCCTCATCCTGTTGCTGGCGCTGACATGCCCTGGCAAGGAGGCACATGTGGACAAAATCAGGACCACGCTGGCCAATGCCGTGGAGGAAAAGAACGGTGAGGACAGTGCGTTGGGTATCTTGGGGGCACTCTTCGTCTCCAAGGTGGCCGATGTCTATCTCGACAGCAAGTTGGAGATAGACAACTATGTGGTCTGCAGCGTGGGCAAGGTGCGCATGGACGGCGAGACCACGACCTTGTCGTTTGGTATCCTCAACCAGGTCTTCACCTTCAGCAAGGAAACCATGAAAGAGGCCATGAGCAAGGAGGAATAGCGCCGTGGGCGCTGGATGGGTAACGATTTCTTTTTCGTGCTGTCGGGCTTTGTCATCGGCTATGCTTATGACGACCGCTGGGACCGCATGGCGGTGCGCAGCTTCTTCAAGCGCCGTCTGGTGCGTCTGCATCCGATGGTCATACTTGGCACCGTGTTTGGAGCGCTCCTCTTTTACCTGCAAGAGGGGGAGACATTCCCGCTCATCTACATCCATCAGTCGTGGGCCGTGCGCTATGCCGATGCTCCGCTCGGCAGGCACATCTTCTTCTCGGTGTGCATCTTCGTCTTGGCCATTCTGGTGGCCTATGCCTCGTACCGTCTCTATGACCTTCCCGTGCGTGAATGGCTGAAAAACCGCTGGTTTAAGGTGGCGATCCGTAGCTGAGACTTGGCTAATGATGGCAGGCATAATACCTTAAAAGACTAACGGAGCGTAGCAAACCGAATGGTGCGGTGTATGCTACGCTCCGTTGTTGTGTATGAAGCTATTATTCGCCTTGCTTGGCGTGACAAGTGTCGCTTATTTGTTTCCTAAAGGTTGTACTTGGTAGGGTTCGCCATTGATGGTAAGATCGGTGGTGCAGCCTGTTGCGTACTTGGGTTGGCCTCCGCCGACGAAAATCTTCACTTGGCCGGCAGTCTCGGTCAGATTGCCGTTTTTCTCGGTCAGTGCAAGGTCTTCAGGGGTAAGTCGGAAGGTGATGGTCTGCTCCTCGCCCGGTTGCAGGTGTACCCTGCGGAAGCCCTTGAGCGCACAGATAGGACGGCGGATATTGCCGTCTTGCGGGTGAGACAGATACAACTGGGCCACTTCGTCGCCCTCGCGCTTGCCGGTATTCTTTACCTTTACACTCACTTCCAAGTCTTCGCCTGTGTTGACGGCTTCATTGCACTGCAGTGCGCTATACCCGAAGGTGGTGTAACTGAGACCGTAGCCGAAGGGATAGCGTACCTCGCCCTTGAAGTAGCGGTAAGTGCGGTTTTCCATCGAGTAGCTCTCGAACGGGGGCAGGTCGTCGTCGCTGCAATAAGCAGTCAACGGCATGCGGCCAGAGGGAGAGTAGGTGCCAAACAGTACATCGGCGAGGGCATCGCCTATGGCCTGCCCGCCATACCATGCCTGGATGAGAGCGTTGGCATTGCGGCTTTCCCAGTTGTAGGTCATGGTGGAGCCAGACATGTTGACGATAACCAGCGGTTTGCCGGTCTTCTTCAGAGCCTTGAGCATTTCTATCTGTACGGGAGGCAAATCCAGCGTGGTACGGTCGCCACTGGCAAATCCGGCATAGCCTCCGGCTCCGGCATCGCCTGCCTCGCCCTCGTAGTCGGCCGTCAGACCACCCACAAAGATGATGACATCGGCATGGCCGGCAGCTTTGGCCACCTGGCTCAGCGACGGACCCTCTTTCAGTTTGTCCACAATACCTGTGCCGGGATAGTAGTCTATGGTTACGCGGTTGCCCAGACGGCGCTTCAGACCTTTCAGCGGGGTGACGGTCTCTAACGGCGTGCCGTTGTAGTTGCCCAAAGGAGTGGCCTCATTGTCGGCGTTGGGTCCAATGATAGCAATGCGCTTGATTTTCTTCTCATTCAGCGGCAAGAATTGCCGGTCGTTTTTCAGGAGTACTATCGACTCGCGTGCCATGCGCAGGGCATGCTGTTTGTGGGCGTCGCTGTTGATGACATCGCGGCCGATGGAAGCGTAAGGCACGCGGTCCTGAGGATCGAACATGCCAAGGCGGAAGAGAATGGTAAGCAGACGGCGGGCAGATACGTTGACTTCACGCTCAGAGTGCAGTCCTTTGCGTACACCTTCGGCCAAGAGCTGGTACAGGTTGCCACACTCCAAATCGGTGCCGGCCAGCATGGCATCGCTGGCAGCCACGATATCGTCGGGGTGGGTCTTGTGATTGTGGGCAAAGTCATTGACAGCCCAACAGTCGGAGGTGACGTAGCCGTCAAACTGCCACTGGTTGCGCAAGATGTCCACGAGCAACGGATCGTTGCCGCAGCAGGGCTGACCGTTGAGACGGTTGTAAGCACACATTACGCCATGCACGTGGGCCTTGGTCACGAGGTCACGGAAAGCAGGGAGGTAGGTGTCCCACAGGTCAAAGATGGAGGGACGCGCATCGAACGAGTGGCGGTTTCCCTCAGGGCCACTGTGCACGGCAAAGTGCTTGGCGCATGCTACAGCCTTGAGATAGTGAGGGTCGTTGCCTTCCAGACCACGAACCATCGCCATACCCATCTGTCCTGTCAGGTGCGGGTCTTCTCCATAGGTCTCCTGTCCGCGTCCCCAACGTGGGTCACGGAAGATGTTGATGTTGGGCGTCCAGTAGGTCAGGCCACGGTATTGGGCCACTCCCTTTCCGCCTTGCAGCGCCTCATTGAAGAGGGCACGGCCTTCTGACGAAATCATGTCGGCCATGGTCAGCATGCCTTGGGTGTCGAAGGTGGCAGCCAAACCGATGGCTTGCGGGAACACGGTGACGCGCTCAGGGGTGCGTGCCACTCCGTGCAGGGCCTCGTTCCACCAGTTGTATGCCGGAATCCCAAGCCGTGGGATGGCAGGCGACTGGTGTTTCATGAGTTGTACTTTCTCGTCGAGCGTAAGTCTTGAGAGTAAGTCGCTGACACGTTCCTCTATTGGAAGGTCGGGGTTCTGGTAAGGATAGCCCTTAGTCTCTTGTGCGTGGGTCGGCAACACGGCCATCAAGAGACCCACGACGGTAGTAAAAAACTGCTTCTTCTTCATGTCTTTCCTATTGTTAGTCTTAGTTTGTATGTTGAATCTCCTTGCCGGGGGTCACTCCTCCCCCGTTATAGGCATCGACAGTGAAGTAATAGGGCACGCCTGCGTTGAGGCTGCCAATCTCGATGCGGGTGCCACTGATGACTTGCCAACTGCTATACAGCTTGTCCTTGGCGATGCCGTAGCGCACCACGTAGCCCTCGGCCCCCTTGGCGGGTTGCCAACTTATCGTAGCCTTGCAGGGATCGCTGCTGTCGCGCTGCACGGTAAGACCTGAGGCGGCGGCAGGCTTGCGTTCGCCACTGCGGCCGAACACACGCAGGTCGCGGAGCGATACTTGGCCGGAGATGGTGTAGGCCACATTCTCCCACTTGATGTAGCGGGCACGGAACGGACGCTCAAACTCGATGTAGTCGTGCGGTAAGTCGGTACGCTTGTCGGAACGGTCTACGATGAGCGACCAGTGGGCTCCGTCGTGTGAAGCATACAACCGGTAACTCTGATAACGTCCGATGCCCATTCCCTTGAAGTTGGCACCATATTCATCGTAATTGATTTGGATGGCATGGATGTCAGCCTCGCGCTCCAAGTCTATCTGTAGCCATTCGTTGCGGTTGGTGGCAGCTACCCATGCGGTGCGCGCTTCTTCGTCTACGGCCTGAGTAGCAGGATATTTGTCAAGTGAGGAAGATGCTTTCACAGGCTTTCCACCCGACAGGAGCATCCATTGTGGTCCACGGTTCTCGGCTGCCGCTTCACTACCCGGCAAGTAGAGCGGATAGTCGCCAAGGTAGGTGTCAGTGAACAGGTAGCCATCGCGGTCGAAAGCAGAGGGATAGAATGAGAGTCTGCGCTCGAACATGTGGCGGATGCTGATAGAGTTGGTCGCCGCTTTCCACCATTGGTCACCTGCTTGGAAGAGACAGCCGTGGCCGGCTCCAGCCATAAATCCGGCGGGGCGGTAAGAAGTGGGGCTGTTGGGCATATAGGTGAACGGGCCGATGGGAGTGTCGCCTACGTAGACAGCATCGGCATACGATTTCCATTCCGTTCCAGGCCCCGCGTACTGCAGATAGTACTTGCCGTTGTGCTTGGTCATCCATGCGCCCTCGATGTAAGGACGGCGTGTCAGTTCGTTGGCCTCACCCGGGCGCTCCCATCCGTGCTGTTTCTGGTCACTGTTCAGACAGTCGATGGGTCCTGCTATCTGTTCCAATGTATTGAGGTCGAACACGCGGGCACGAATGGGGTCGGAAGGAGAACTGCCATAGTAGACATAGAGTTTGCCATCCTCTACGAGGAAGGCTGGATCCCAATAGGTGAAGAGCCGCTTCACGGGTTGCCACAATCCTTTTTCGGGTTGGGAAGAGCGGTAGAGCATGGCCTCGCCGCGCGTAGAGCCCACATAGTAGACATAGCCATTGTGTACGAAGATGGCAGGGGCGTAGTCTTCGATGGGCAATACATCGTCAGAGATGAATACATGCGTCCAATGGGCGAAGTCTTTGGAATACCAATAGCCGGAAGACTTGGAGGCGAAGAGCAGGTACATGTCCTTAAACTGCACCACTACGGGGTCGGCAGCCTCGCGGATGCCATCGCCACCACCGATGATCATGAAACGGTAGTTGATGTTGAGCGGATTGCAGAATGTCTTTGGATGCAGTGAAACCTTGGCTTGGATCTCTTGATGACTCTTGCAACCTGTCAATAATAACACGATAACAGTCGTGACGGAAATCCCCGTCATGGCTAATAGGTGCTGATGTTTGTATTTCATATTCGACTTGTTTTTCTGTAGATGTCTTTATTTCACATTGAGCACGATGGATGCCGATTGTAGACCATTGGAAGAGGCGGTCACTTCAATCGGGTTGCCCGAGCCGTCGGGGGCCACAATCACTTGTGCATAGCCCGAGAAGAGGCTTCTTCCTGCCGGTTGGCCCGGCGCGAAGACATCGGCCTCGTGGCAAGAGGGATTGCCATTGCCCACGCCCAGTATGCGGGCGTTTTTCACCTCGAAGTTCACGAAGTTATCGGCCGTGGGTACCACGCGCCCTTGCTTGTCTTTGGTGCAGACTGTGAGCACGGCAATGTCCTGACCGTCGTTGCGGAGCTCGCCACCCGTCTCGCATGTCAGCTGGAGCGCGGTGGCCGCACCCGTGGTCTGTATAGTCTGTGTAAATCGGCGGCCACCTTTCCTACCCTTGGCCACCAGTTTGCCCGGTGCGTACTTGACACGCCAACTGGGAATGTCGAATTTGCCTACCTTACGCTTACCCAGACTCTTGCCGTTGAGGCTCAGTTCCACCTCATCCATATTGGTATAGATGTTGACATCCACCGAGTCGGTGCCTATACCGTTCCAGTGGGGAAGCACATGCAGTACAGGCTCCTCTGTCCACCATGCCTTGTAGTACCAGAATGCGTCCTTGGGAAAACCGCAGTAGTCGAGGATACCGAAATTGGAGGCGATTCCGGGCCAGTAATAGCCCAAAGCCTCACCGCCGTAGTCAAATCCTGTCCAGACAAACGCGCCGCCGATGTATGGACGCTCGTCTACATAGCGCAGCCACTCGTGTGCCTTGGCACCCCATCCCGGGTGGTCCAGGTCGTATGACTGGTGCCAGTCGGTCTTCTCGTCGGTCTTATAGATGCCGCGGGTAGTCAATGTGCTGGCTTCCTCGGTGAGCAGACAGGGCAGTTTGGGCAGATTGGCATGAACTTCGTCCAGATTGCCTATCTTATAGTAGTTGGATCCCTGCACATCAACGGCCAATGAGAATCCCGTACCCCAACTGCCGTTCATGGCCACAGTGCACGGACGAGTGGGGTCAAGCTGTCGCTGTACGGCACGCATCCTCTCGGCCAGCATCTTGCCTTTTTCCGAACCTTGGATGGCCGGTTCCTCGTTGCCGAGGCTCCAGATGACGATACTGGGATGGTTGCGGTCGCGGCGAACGATGGTGCGCAATTGAGCCAATCCCTCGTTGCTGCTGCTCATCACACGCAGTTCGTCCATCACAAGCATACCCAGACTGTCGCAGGCATCGAGCACAGAGACGGTAGGCGGGTTGTGCGAGGAGCGGTAAGCATTGGTTCCAAACTCTTTCAGTTTGCCGATACGCCAATAGTTGAGGCGATCGGGTACGGCAACGCCCACGCCAGCATGGTCTTGATGGCAGCATACGCCCTGCATCTGTACCCGTTTGCCGTTGAGGAAGAATCCCTTGTCAGGATCGAAGGCAAAGGTGCGGATGCCAAAACGTGTCTCGTAGCGGTCGGCGAGCTTGCCATTTACCATGACATCGGTCACCAGCGTGTACATATAGGGATCCTCCAACGACCAGAGACGTATGTCCTTGGTGGGAAGTTGGGCCGTTACCTTGGCCGTCTCGAGTGCGTTGATGTTTGTCTGCTGGCTGTTGCTGGCTACCCGGTGGCCCTCGCGGTCTACAATGGTGTTGATAAGTTTCACTGAGGTGGCAGCGGTCGTAGTGTTGGTCACCTCGATTTCTGCATTGACAGTAGCATTGTGGTTGGCTATGTCTGCATCGGTAGTGACATACGTTCCCCACGTGGGCACATGCACAGCTGCAGTGCGGGTGAGCCATACATTGCGGTAGATGCCGGCACCTTCGTACGACCAGAGTTCGGACTGGGTGGCGTCTACACGTACGGTAATCACGTTCTTGGCATCGTTGTCATAGTTCAGACACTCCGTCACATCGAACAGCATCGGCACATAGCCGCTTTCTCCCTTGCCCAGATAGATACCGTTCATCCATACTTGGGCATCGCGGAATACACCTTCAAACTCCAGTGTGTACCGACAGCCCTTAATCGGTGTCAGCTCGAAAGTCTTGCGATACCATCCCACACTGTTCTCGGGCGAACGGCCACCGAGTTTGCGGTAGCCTTTGATTTTGAGCTGGTTCTGGTCAAAACCGAGTGCCATGCCCCAGTCGTGGGGGAGCTGTACGGTCTCCCATTCGCTATCGTCGAAGCGCTCGGTGTGGGGTACCCGCAGTCTCGACTGCTGGTCTGCCATCAGCATGGTGGCCTCCTGCAGATAGTTGATTTTGGAGAAAGAGAGTGCCTGTCCATAGTGGAAGTCCTTATTGGGGTCAGCAGCGTGTCCTTTGGCAAACTTCCAGTCTTTGTTCATCAGCATTCGCTGACGCATGTTTTGTGCCTGTAGGCCTATGCAGCATGTGCAGAGCAGCAAGGCGGCAATGAATCTTATCTGTTTCATAATAATCGTAAATCCCCTGCCATCCCCCACGTGTGGGGATGAGAGGGGATTGGGGTTAGGGGTTCTTACTTGATAGTGGTCTTAACCGTCTTGTGCGCGGGTATCTTTACCTTGTGTGTCCAGTTGACGAACGCATTGTCTCCCAAAGGTTTCTTAGCCTCTTCACCATTCTCGGCAAAGATGGTCACTACGGCATCAAATTCGGTCGGGTTTTGCAGGGTCAGGGTGATGCCCTTGCGACTCTTCTGGATATTGTTGAGCTTCACGTGGTCGAAGACATAAGCCTGGGCCAAGTCAGTTCTCACGTAGATGCCCGGAATCTCAATGGCCATGAGCGCACCATTGGTCTCGTTCCATCCCGTCTTGCCGCCATCGAGACGTGAGCCGCGGCTGTCGGCATCGCAGTAGGTGAGCCGCTCGGTGATTTTGCCGTTGGGCTGAACGCCTTCTGCATGTCCGTGGATGACATCGCGTATCAGCTCGGCAAACAGCGTGTTGCCTGTGGCACGGTAGAGCTTGAACAGTACATCGCCAGACTGCGTGCAGAAGCCCGGTGCCCCGTGCTTGTTCTGTGTACTTGCCCATACGGCACCTGTGAGGTTGGCACCCAGTTTGGCCAATGGAGTGTCCTCGGGCAAGCGATAGGGGAAGGATACCGTCCATGTGGCGCAGAGTGCTGCCAGATGAGCTGCCTGCTCCAGATACGTGGCATCTTGGGTAGTCTCGTAAAGGGTGAAGATTGAGGTGGTCAATGCGATGGCGGTCTCAGAATCGGCGTTCTGCAGAATATCGCCGCAACCTCCAGAGGTGAAGCCTACCAATGCAAACTGATCGTAGTATGTCTGGCCTGCCAGGCGGGCTATCTTCATATACTCAGGGTTCTGGTAATAGACCGAAGCCAAAGCCAATCCGCCTACAGCCATAGCGCCTCCTGTGGTATTGTATACTGCCACCTTGCCGTTTTCTACATTCAGATAGTTGCCCCATGTGCCTTCCTTCTTCCAGGTGGCTGTAAAGGCATCGGCCAGTTGCTTCACACGTGCCTCCCATTCGGGAGCTATCTTGTCGCCCTTACCTTGTCGCTTGAGTAGCATCATCTGCTTCACCATCCAATAGAGGATATCGGCATTCTTGCGGGTGAGGGCTATGTCGTGTATCTCTCTGGCTCCATCTCTGAAGATGACCTTGCCGTCCTTGCCTACTACATCATAGAAGTAGCCCGATGCACCTGCTCCGTGACCCAATCCGAAGTCAAAGGTGTGGCAGACTTTCTCCAGATGCGTGGCATCGCCCAAGGCCAGCATGGGGTAGGTGTTCATCAGTCCACCAATCCATCCATACGACATCCAGTCGGCGTTTTCAGGGCAGTAGTACTGCCATTGGTCTCCTACGTAATAGCGTTCGTCGATGTTGCGGACCATACGAGCGAGCACCTCGCTCATGGGCATGAGGTCGCGCGGAGTCTCGGCCACGGTGTGCAGCTTGCGCTCGGCCATGAAGCGTGACAGGAATGTGGGCACGTCAGCAGCTTTGCAGTCGATACGGGCTACACGTATCTCTATCTTGTCGCCTGCTTGCACGTCTATACCCCGGTCAGGACTCTTGCTGAAGCCGATAAATTCGGGCTTGCGCTCTCTTACACCCGGCGCACTGATGACCATTGTGGCCATGCTGCGGTCTGCCGACTCCTCTATGATAAAGGCGTGGTCCTTTACTTCTCCTTTCCACTCGATACCTTGGTCTGTGAAGAGCATGGTTCCCTCTTGTCTCCGGCGGTCATAGTAGGTAATGACGGGAGTTGAGGTGTTGCTCACATTCACCTCGATGCGAGAGGGGGCGCCAAAGTCTGGTGAGAGCTGAGGAATGGGGTTGGAGGTGAGGGCCAGGTCGCGACGATAGTAGTCGGTCTTGTCCAATCCGGTGGCATATTCGCGGTTGACAATGCGCTGGCGGTTACCATTGTACACCACAGAGGGTATCATCACATAGCGGTCGCTGCACCAGTCGTAGCAGTCGGTGGCCACAGCCACGCCCACAGACTTCATGGCTCTCCGCGCCTCAAATATATATCGGGTGCCACCGAGCTTGTTGTCGGTGGTAGTGGTGACAGACCAGTCCTTGGATTGGCCGTCTACTTCTGTGCAGCTTACTAATTGTGCCTTGTCGTAATGGCAAGACAGCAACCTTGTTTTCACATTGGGGTTCTTGCTCTTGGGCAACCATCCCTCTGCATGCAGTCCCGATGCCGCTAACAGCATCAAGCCCATGCACCATGTTCGCATCGTCGTCTTCTTGTACATTGTTGTTACTTGTTATATTATTATCGTTTAAAATTCTAAAGGTGTCGTTTCCATTGTCTAAAGGTGTCGTTTAGCCCATCTGTTTGCGGCATTTACTCTTCCCAAACGAATGGGGCCGATGAGCGGATATCGTCGGAAGCGCTCCCTACCAAAACTTGGAATTTGCCAGGCTCGGCTTTCCATCCGTGGATTGAGGTGTCGTAATAGCTCAGATCTTCCTTGCTGATTTCGAATGTGAGGCATTGGCTTTCTCCCGGGGCGAGTTTAACCTTGTGGAATCGTTTCAGTTCTTTGACAGGACGCGGTACCGAGCAGGCCTCGTCGCGGATGTAAAGTTGCACTACCTCGGCTCCCTCGCGGCTCCCCTTGTTGGTCAGCAGGAGTGAGACTTTCAGCTGTTCGTCGCCTCTGATGGTTTGCTTGTCCAATATGATTTTCCCGTATTGGAAATGGGTGTAGCTCAAACCGTGCCCGAAAGCGAACAGTGGTTTGATGCGGTGCTTCTCTGCCCATCGGTAGCCTACAAAAATACCCTCGTTATAACGGATGGTCTTGCCGTCTCCAGGAAACTCGCCGAGCGTATGTGCTCCGTTGTCCTCAATGGCGAGAGGAAACGTAAAAGGAAGTTTTCCTGACGGATTGACATCGCCTGCGAGTACGGCGGCTATGGCATGTCCGCCCTCCATACCTCCGTACCATGCTTGCACGATGGCGGGCACTTTTTTCACCCAAGGCATGGCATAGGCGTTGCCTGCCACCATCACAGCCACCATATTGGGATTGGCTGTGGCCAATGCTTCTATCAATTCGTTTTGTTGGTACGGCAGGTCATACGATTCTCTGTCGGTTCCCTCGCAGTCTTGGTGAGGGTTCTTGTTGAGTCCGCCCACAAAGATGACTATGTCTGCCTTGCGTGCTGCGGCCACTGCCTCTTCCCGAAGCGAGTCTGCCTTTTCCGGCTTGGCGTTGGAGGCATATCCGTTGCAGTAAGTAAGCATTGCACGATTGCCCAATCGGGCTTTCAGCCCTTCTAGTGGTGTCACCTCATATTTGGCTTTCGTCTCAGACGAGCCCCCCTGACCAGTCATTTTCTTGATGGCGTTCTCTCCCACCACCAAGATGTGCTTGGCCTTTTCCAATTGTAATGGAAGCAAATGACGTTGGTTCTGCAGGAGTACGATTCCCTCTTCTGCGATGTGCCGTGAGGCTGCAATATGCGATACGGAGGCTTGCGATCCCCATGGCCTGTTGGGTGACAGACATGTGCGGAACATCATCCGCAGCACCCGGCGCACCTTCTCGTCCAGTTCTTTGGTACCCACTTTTCCCTCACGTATCAGTTGGAGATAGGGATGGGCAAGATAGTAGTTGTCGAATGCCTCGATGGAGCCGAGGCGAGTTCCAAATTCCATATCAAGACCATTGAAGATAGCTTCTTGGGTACTGTGTGTTCCTCCAAAATCAGAGATGACCACACCGTCAAACTGCCATTGCTTGCGCAATATGTCGTTAAGGAGATACTCGTTGTGGCAACAGTGTTGCCCATTGTATTGGTTATAGGCACCCATTACAGCCCACACTTTTCCTTCTTGCACAGCAGCCTTGAAAGCTGGCAGGTATAGTTCGTGCAGTGTACGCTCATCCACAAGGGTGTTGATGCTATAGCGGTTGGTCTCTTGATTGTTCACGGCAAAATGCTTGACACATGCCGCCACGTGGTTGTCCTGTACGCCTTGGATATAAGCCACTGCCATGCGCGAGGCGAGGTAAGGGTCTTCGCCCATGTATTCGAAATTGCGCCCGTTCATGGGTGTACGGAAGATATTGACACCCGGTCCGAGGATGATATTCTTGTTTCTGTACAGGGCTTCTTCGCTATAGGCATGGCCGAAGAGCTTTCCCATTGCCGGATTCCATGTCGCGGCAAGGCAGACGAGGGCAGGAAATGCCGTACACGAGTCGGTACTCATCCCTGCCTGTGTCCATCCGCTCCAGTACATTTCGGGTCGCAGGCCCACAGGGCCGTCAGTGGGAAAGTTGCCCGGTATGCCCAATCGTGGAACACCACCCGAACAGTAGCCGCCATTGGCGTGGATGAGCTGTATTTTCTCTTCTACAGTCATCCTTGCCAATGCATCTTCCACCCTTTTCTCTATCGGTAGTGAAGCATCTTGGTAGATGGGCTTCGGTTGGGCGTTTGCCATGAGGCAGCCCAGAAGTATCCCTGTCCAAGCGCAGACTATTTTTCTCATGTGTGTCTGATGTATGCTGTGTTGTGCGTGTCGCTTGCTTACTCTATCAGCAGCCATGTGGTACCCTGGGCCTTTACAGATACCGGCAGGGTGAGGCTTTGGTCACCATCGAGTGTAAAGGTAGACTTCTTGCCATCGGCAGTGGTGATGGTAGCCTTGCCTTTCAGACCTGTATAGTACAGCGGCAACTTTAGGTTCTTCTCCACGGCGTTATCTGTAGGATTGAATACCACTACCATACCCTTGTGCTGGATGTAAGGATTGACGTGCATGATGCAGTCGATATCACGTCCGTTGGGGCGGCTGACGTGGATGATGTCAGAAGTGAGGATGTCGCGGTATTGCTTAAACCATTTCAGCCATTTCTCCACCATCTGCTTGGTCTCCGGTGTATCGTAGAGGCGGTTGCCGCGTATGGTCAGATGGCATCCGCTGGCCAGGTATTGTATCAGTTGCTGCTCATAGCGGTCCAGATTGTCGCACAGCGGTTCCAGTCCTACACGTGGATCATTGGTGTAGAATCCTACCAGCTGCAGGGTCATCCATCCCATCGGGGGCAGCTTGTGCCATGTGCCGTCGTAGATGTACTGTCTGCCCAGGAGGAGTTGCTGCTGGGGCGTAAGATTGGCACTTGCTTCGCGGTAGCCCATGCCTGTAGAGTTTTGTCCGTTCAGGAAGTACCAGTCGGGGATAGGCACATACATACCCTTTTGCTTCAGCTGGTGGATGATATCCACTTGGGTCTTCCATTGCTCCCATTGCGAGTCTTCCAGTCCGCGGTGATGGGCATGGTTGGTCGCTGCGCAGACATCGCCGTGGTAAGGTCCGTCCATATTGTATGTCATGAAGCCCGTCTTGTCGAAAAACTCCCACATCTTGGCATAGTAATCATCCTTCCACTGACTGGCTATGCAGACACTCTGTCCGAAGAGGCTGCCCGGTTTTCCGGTCTCCGGATTCACACAGTCCACTTTCTCGCCACGGCCTCGTGACGCAATCTGCAGTTCGTAGCCACCCATGACAATGCCCCTCTCTTTGGCATACGAAGCCACTCGTTGCCACAGCGATACATATTCGGGCTTCAAGTTGTCGTGGCTGATACCTGGCCACGCCATGATATCGAGTTGCTCGAGCCCGAGTTCTGCCATCTGGTCTATAAAGGCCTTCAGTTTCTTCTCATCGTGCGACGTGATGCCGCCGGCGATGAGCGATTCGGTCACTTGAGGAGCCAGTATCTTGTACATTCTACGGTGTCCGAGCGACTGGCGCTCACGGTCGTCGCTGTCTTGCAGCAGTTCGAAAGTGATATACGATGTAAACGGATGCTTGTTGTCGAGCACTACACTCGGTCCCATCGGCAGAGTGCTGACGAGCAGGTTGTGATGCTGGAATCCTAAGAACTTATCCTCTGCCTGATTATGGCTTGCCCATGTGTTATAGTCGGCATCCACGCGCCACTGGGTGGTGCTGCTGCCCACGTGATACTTCTTGGGGGTGCCATTGTAGTGCATCAGCGCACTGCCCCTTACATCGGCGTTGGCCAAGGCAAACGAGTAGTCGCTCTCCACATGGATGCGGCCAATCTGGTCTTGGTTCATAGCCACGATCTCGGTCTCCACCTCATCGAGTATCCGCTGTCTATCACCTTGGCATACCACCTCAATCCATTTGGTCATGACGGGTATTCCCTGATAGATTTCATAGTTTACCCTTACTTCTACGTCTTTCACATCGGGCATGGAAGCGGTGGGCTCGTAAGTCATGACCACCCTCAGTCCCTTGGCAGGCCAGTCTGTGGATGTGGCATTATATTTCGGTTTCCATGGATAGCGTTCTATGGGCATGCCTGTTTCCACTTTGGCCAATCTGAAAGCCCTGTCAGAGGCCTCCATCTGCGGCAACCACGATTCCAAGAGATAAGAATATTCGGGCTGCTTCTTCAGTCCGCCTACTTCATACCATACACTGTCAATCATGATACGTGCCTCTGGTTTCACGGCGCGCAGGTATTCGGCTCCGTTGGAGAGGTTCTTGTAGCCCGTGCAGGCCAAATTCTCGCCTACGTAGAAAGTTCTCGTCACCAGACCGTTGCTCAGTCTCATTTGCGTTGCCATGGCATCCTTGCTCGTCTTTAGCACCTGCAAGCGGCAGGGGGTGTTCACCTTGCTGATAAGCCAGTCGCTTCCTGGACGTTCATCGCTCAGTTGGCTCACCAGTTCTTTTCCCATACCAGCAGTCTGAAGTTGTGCAATCAGCGCTTTCTGGCGCTCACTCTGCTTGCGATCTTGCCTTTTCAGCTGCTTGTAGTCTATCAGGAAGTCGGTGTCCTTGCTGAAAGCACCGTCCTTAAAGGTACTCAGTCTTACCTCATGCACCTCACCGCTGAACGCCTCGCCTCCATTGTCGGCAATCGCAATGGAGAAATTGGATGCCAGTTCTTTCGTCAGTCCGAACCCCCTGATACGTTTGCCGTTCATCCAAACCGAGCCCTTGCCTCCGTCTATTACCATTGCCAAGTGAACCCATACATCTTTGGCAACTTCGCCTATTTCTGTGATGCCCGTGCCACCAGCTATCAGAATCCATCTGTCATTCTTTTGGGCGATGGTGTAACCGCTCTTTCCGTTACCATTGGCCACCACCACTTGTGTCTGGCCATGGGTGTTGGCTGTACGCGACTTCACCCACACCTCCATCAGCTGATTGCCGTTGGGGGTGCCGCTGGCTTGCGGCAGACGGTAGCCGTCGGTCTTGCCATTAAATAGGATACCACCCTCGCCGCGCAGTTTTCTGTCGCCCGGGGCATCGGCATAAAACACGGGCGTACCCATCACTTTCAGGGTACCTTTTCCCGACACGGGATTTATCTGCTCGGGCGCAATGGCATACGTCACATTGCCTGCCTTGCCGAAGTTGTAGTGCAATATAGGTGTCACCTTGGCGCTTGCCGAGAGACATACGGCAGAGATGGCTGCCATCATGAGTGCTTTTTTCATATCTTTCTTTTGTCTTTTAGTGTTCGTAGGGGAGTGGTTATGGCATGCTTACTGTTTCGGGAGTACCACGGGTGATGACTCTCACCTCTATGTCAGGACGGTCTGTATCTGCAGCCTCGCACGTAAACGACAGCGTCGATGCTTGAGCCGACAACTTGAGTGCGCCCTCTGCCTTGACAGTGCTCAGCGTGTTGTAGTTCTTGTCAGTGATGATGGCCGATCCGTCGTAGTCAAGTATCAGATATTGTCCGCTTTCGACTCTGCAGGGGAAGGTGATGGCACCTTCGGGTGTGGTGAATGTCGGCTTGTCAATGTAGCCGTCGCCGGTTACGCGAAGTCTCAGTTTTGTCGCTCCTGCAAACGGGTTTTCTAATACCCAATCGGCACCGGCCGGCTGTCCAGGTTGCAGCTCTGTCAGGTCGCAGTGGAATCGTTGCGAGATGTAGAGCGGATAGAGCAGATAGTGCTTGGCATCCTTCTTCTCCAGATTCCATTCAGTCTGTGGGTCGCGAAGCCTGCGTTGCTGGTCCTCTGTAAAGACGTTGGCCTCGCGAAGCAGGTTCCAGTCGTGCATGGCCGTCATCAGCCGGTCTATCTGTCCGTGTTTCTTCAGGGTGGAAGTGTTGCAAGTCATGGCATAGCCTGCGTCAAATCCTGCTGATTCTGACAGCGCCCACTCCAAGTCTTCGAGTGTGGTGCACTCAAATTTCTTGTCGGACAATCTGATGAGGAACCATCCCAGCATGCGTGGGAACAAGTTGCGACGGAAAAACTCCTGATTTTTGATGCGGCTGGCCACCTGTCCTGTGCGCATCGCTTCGCCCCACGGTTCACCCCAATTCATCCTTGTATGGATGTGCCATAGGTTATGGTTCAGTCTGCTGGCATCATTGATTACCTCATGTTTCCATTGGTTGTAGCAACGGGTTACGAATCGAGAGGTGGCATATTCCTCATGTCCCGTGTACGAGCAGCCTTCCAGGCCGTCGAACGACACTTGGCAGAGTCCTGTGTTATTCATGCGGGCCGCCAGACGGTCTGCCACGCTGTCTTGCAGCGTCAGATCGGGTAGCAGTACGCGGTAGGCGTGGTCGGAGAGCTTGTACAGCGGCGCTTTCTTGTTGTGTGCGGCCGCTTGTGTGCCCCATGCCCCACGCTTGCATCCCGTGAGCAGCATGCCGGTAGGCGTCTCCTCCATCTTGCTGTACTGTATCAGCTCGTCGCCTATCTGCAAGGCGTTGATAGACATGGGAACCTCGAAAAGATTGCTTTTGGCGATGGCAATGTCGGTCTGGTCAGCTGTCAGATTTGTTTGCAGTTGCAGTACGCCCTGTTTGAGCAGATGGCGCGAGGGAACAGGGTTGACATAGGCATCGTTGGTCGTTATAAAGTTGGAAAGCGTATGTACGCCCATCCCGATACCTCGTGCACGGGCTTTGTCCACCATGCGCTTCACGCTCTTGTCGCCCTCGGGTGCAAAATTCTTGTCCCACGTGAAGTGTCCCCAGTCGCTGAAAGGACCGCTGTGATACACATACTTCAGTCCGGCTATGCTTGCCTTGTCCAAAACAAAGTCCAGGTTCTGCTCGGTAAAGTCACTGATGAGATAGGCCCTCATGGCAGTGCGCGCCGTTTTGGCCCATTCGCCGCCAATGAGCGGATGGGGCAGCCCCTGCTCCACCTCTATCTCTCCTATGCGTTGCAGCGCATCGGCTTTAGGACATCCGAAGAGGGCAATCTTGGAGCCTTCGATGCGTCCGTCTGCCCCCTTCACGGCTTCGGCCAAATGCTGTTTGAAGTGCATCACCTGCCGATATACGTCTTTGTCGCGTCGTCTTACAGAGAGTTGTATTGCGGTACCCTTTCCTGTGTCGGCAGCAGCCATTCTGTAGGCAGGGATGCTGGCCACCGAGAGTTCGGTTGAGGCTCCTTGATAGCCGAATTTTTCCATCACGGGAGCACCGTATTCCTCTACGATACCCCCATTGGTCTTGATATCGAGTGCTTGCATACCAAAAGCTACGCCATTGCCCTGCGCCACACCTATCACATCGCCCACCGTCTCGTGTATGCCCACTTGCAGCGGACCATAGATGAGCGCATCATATTGGCTGCTAAGACTTTTCACCTGCAGCACGATACACACATCGCCCTGCTTGTGGCGAAGCACCACCGTGCCGCCGTCGTCCATCTTCAGGGTGAGCAGTGAGTCGTTGGCTGTCATGCTTGTAGGCAAGACCAACTTGCCCTTGCTTCCTGTCGTTACAACAGGGTATTGGTTGTTGGAGATAATCTCCTTTCCTTCTACACGGATAGATTGGTAATAGCCACGGTTGTCCAAAGTCACCTGCGTGCATCGGGTCTTGAGCACTGTGCCCTCCGCCATCATCGGCAACCATAGCAGGGCGGCCATACCGCTCAGCCAAAATCGTTTGTAAGTCATGCCGTTTTTCCTTTTAGTTACTACTTCCTTTGCATGAGATAGGCTTTGTCTTGGCCATTCAGAGCAAGCTCTATTGCGTTCGGTTTGCACTATCTTTGCAAAGATAGATTAAGATAGTCTTCTTTTCAGGCATGCAGAGTCATGTTCGATTTGTTGTTCTGTTGCTTGCAGCCCGCATTATTATGACACTTTCATCCCTGTTGTGGGTAGTCTTGTGCCCCTTTTTTATGTTTTGTTAAGATAGTACATCCCGGAGCGGAGTCACTCCTGCGGTTAGGTGGGTAATATGCTACATTGGGTATCGCCCAATTCAAGGATGGTAAAAAATACAAAGTAGCCTCTACCTGTTTTCTTGCTCTATCTTCTGTCCACGATTATGTCGTATGGAGAGAAAGATAAGAGAAAACACAGGTAGAGGCCACCCGAAGAATTTTTCCACAACCTCTTGCCGCTGTCGGCGATTGCTTTCAGCGGCAAAGAGGGTGTGCCGCTATGGCCGCGGAGTGATGTTGTTGTCCCAAACCTTGATGTTCGTGGTGCCGTTGAGCTTGGCCAATTCTACAGGTCCGACAAACGGACTGCTTGTCGGGCGACGGTTGCCGAAATAGTCTTTGTCGATATTGATAGGGGCACCGTTGGTCATCTCGTAAGGATAGCCTGTAAGGCGTGCATGGCCCAGTCTTTCGTAGGTTACAGCACTTGTTGCCGGTACATTAAGGCGCTCCACGTTGCCCGACAGAGACAGATATACTCCGTCTGTGCGTTCGTCGATCTTGATGGCTACATCGCTCTGCTTGTTGGCTGTGTCGCCATGAGATGCCTTGTGGGGCAAGGCCGAGCCACAGAAGAGATTGCCGTCGGTATGCAGAGGCCATTTCACATTGTCATAGACACAGAGACCGTATGCTGTCTTCTCGTTGTTGCCGCCGATAAAGACATTGTTGTAGAACCGGTGGTCACCATTGGTGATGGTGGAGACACCCTTAACGGCTGTAGTGTGCGACTCGTGGTAAGGTGTGTAGCGGGTTTCGTCGCTGCGGACGATGTTCCCGCAGAACACGTTGTGTACGAATGCTCCACCATCAGAGTACTCGCGCAGCGAGCGATGGGAGAGTAGCAGGTTGTTGTCTACCATATAGGGACCGTGGTCAACCTCGAGGAACAGGTCTTCATCGGTGTTGCTGTAGATAAGGTTGGAAGATACACGAGAACCTTGGTTCATCCAGTCGAGCCAGATGCCGTATCCACAACCATGTATGCGGTTGTTGTGGATGTAGGTGTCGATGGCGCCATGCAGTTTGATACCTGCCATCTCGGCTCCACCCCATAGGCGTTTGGCCCAGATGTGGTGGATGTGGTTGCCATAGATTTCAGAGAAAGCGGCACCCATGCTGCCGCAGATACCAGTCTGCTCACAATCGGAGATTTCGTTGTAACGTACGATGTGCGAGCCTACATTGGCTCTGTCCCAACCATGACGGATGGTGCGGAAAACCACCTCTATATAGTGGGCGGTGCCATCAAGTCGCTTGTCGTTGCAGTCCAGATTGTGTCCTGTTGCACGTTCTTTGCCGAGTGTGATACCACAGCTGCGTGAGTTGCGGATTACATTGTGCTCGATGATCCATCCCTTACACCAGTGGGTGGCCACCATACCCACCTGCTCAGCGGTAGGAGCTGCCCAGCGGGTGGCGGCCTGACTTACGTGGAAACCGCGGAAGGTGATATAGTCTAGTCCCTGACGGGTGGGGTAGAAGCAAGTGGGGCGTACCGATATCTCCACCATCTCCTTGTTAGGGTCTACGTTGCCGAAATGGGCATAGAGTGTGGTCTTCTCTGCATCCACTTCGGCATACCAAACGAGCTGGGTGCCCTGCGGGTCGCGTACGCTGCGGATGGTGTCGGGGGTGAGCACCTGCTCTTTTTTCTCCACTTCGTAGAGCGATACGTCGTTTAGGTACACGTCGCCGGTGTGATAAGTATGACCGTTGGGCCAATACCAGTCGCCGAACATCTTTTCGCTATAGGGATTATAGTCTCCAAAGAGGCTGTTGGGTACGGTGGCCATCCAGGTACCTTTGGTCTTGGGCACCCGTTTCCATCCTTTCACTACCTCAGAACCTTTGAGGTACACGCGCTCGCCCTCGGCAGCACGGTAGAGGATGCGCTTGTGGGGACCATCGCCGCCGTTGAGGGGATTTACCCACTCGCGATAAGTGCCACCGTGTACGGTTACGGTATCGCCGGGCAACGCCAGTTGGGCTGCGGCATTGATGGTGAGCAGCGGATGGGCGGCCGATCCGTCGGCCGTGTTGCAGCCCTGTTTGGATACGTGGTATTCTTTGGCCTGTATAGGCAGGGCAGCCGTCATGAGGCAGGCTGCCAGACAGATTTTGGCTTTCGCCATGATTCGTTGTGTCATGTATGCTTGTGTAATATTAGTCGTACATCGTTATGGGAATCCCTATTTGTTGAACACCCACGTGTTGATACTGTTGGCCTTGGCATGCAGTGTCATTTTCTGTTCGTCCAGATAGAGGGTGATGTTGCGTGCCTTGCCGGTTGTCTCTATACAGATGAGCACCACGGTGCCGTCTGGGTTGAGGAAAGCGAGGGCGTTGGCAGGTTTCCCCGGCAACCTAAGCAGCGAGGCTCCGCGCTGTATGTAGTGGCTGAAGTGCTTGAGCAGGTAATACTCGTAGGTGTATCGGTAGGTCTTCTCTTTCGGATTCACCACCACGAGCGAGTTTTGCGCCCACCCCCAGCGGCTGATACCGCCTTCTTCGAGCGAGATGTTCCAATAATCGTAGATAGAGACACCATGACTGAGGTAGTGGTGCATGAGATGCCATGCGTAGACCATCCCTGCCCATGTGTTGCGGCCGTCTCCACATTCCTGTTCGGTCTGCAGCAGTTTCATGCCGGGGTAACGCCGGTGCGTCTCCTCAATCGCTCCCTTGCCTGCCCATTGGAATCCTACACCTGTAATGTACGGGGCGCTCTGAGAACCACTGAGTACGGTGTCGACGAGCGCCGTGTTGGCACGTTCCATTGTTCCCATCATCACGCTTACACCCTCCTGCATCATGGCAGGGCCGAGGTATTGGCCGATAAAGGTGGCCAGACTACGGGCTGTCCAGCAGCAACTGGGGAATATCTGAGCCGAGTTGAACTCGTTTTGCGGCATCACGGCAAAGATAGGTATCCCCTCATCGGCATAGCTGCGGATGAATTTCTGGAAATACAGGGCGTAGGCTTTCAGATAGCGTGGCTCCTGTATCATCATATCGGTACCCTCGTGGCCTTCCTTTTCCTTAGGCAGGCCGTTGCGGTATTTCTCGTCATGGTCTTCTCCGGCCGATGCGGCGGCATAGTGTCCGTTGGTCTTCATCCACGAGGGCGGGCTCCACGGCGAAGCCCACAGTTTGAGGTCGGGACAGTAATGGCGTGCGGCCTTGATAAAGGGGATGAGCGTCTCGCGGTCATTGTCGATGGAGAAATGGCGCATGGCGAAGTCGCCCGGAGTCTCGTTGTACGAATACCAGTCGCGGGAGAAATCGTTGGCACCCACGGGCATGCGGCATACCGACAACCGGGCTCCGTCCGTGGGATGGAAAAGCTCGCGGATGACCTCGTCCCTGTCTGTTTCGGAGAGCAGGCTTAACGATGTCCAGCCCAACTCGTTGAAGCAGGCACCGAATCCCTCTATCTCTTGGGCGCGATAGGCGGGTGTGGTGTGCAGCGAGAGGGTGACGGGCTCACCGTCGCCCGACTCGTTTCTGGCTTGTACCCAGCTCTCCTCGGGCGTGGTGTACACATGTGTGAAAGTGCGTTGCCGACTACACGATGCCATCAGCGTGCATGCCAGCACCCCTAAGAGGATGCCTGCCGGCTTGAGGCTCCATCCGTGTCTGCAAGAGGACGGGCTTGTCATATTGTAAAGTGTGTTTCTATCCATCTTTCTTATTCTTTTATCTTCTCAATTCGGAAATGATAGGTGAGCGACCCCTCGTTCCACATGGTGAAGTTGGTGCCCCAGAGATTATTGCTGAGGCAGAAGTGGATGCCTCCCTGCAGATTGGGATACTGGGTGCTGTAAGCCAATCCGCGGGCCTCGCCTACATTGACCAGCAGAGCCTCTTCGCTCCAGATGCGGTAGGTGCCTGCTGTGGTCTTGAGGTCGACATAGCGGTCTATACCATGCATCTGGCGGTTGCCGCGCTCCACGACATCCATCAGGTCCACACGCTCACCCACCTTCTCTGCCACTGTCGACAGGATCTGGTCGGCGGTGAAGGAGACCCAGTAGGCTTCGGGCAGTCTCACGGCCGGCTTGTCGATGAGGGTAAGGGCCAGTGTGGCGCAGTTGCCGTCTTTGGCTACCCACCAGTCTGTCTGTATCTGCCCGGGGAAGGTGCGGTTGTCCACACCACCCTGTTCGGAAAGCGCCCAGTCGGTGATGGTACGTATGCCCTTGCCGCTCCGCTTGGCGGTCTGTGTCGTGGGCTGTGCATGCAGCGATACGCTTACGGCGTGCGATTGGTCCAGACCGGTCTTACCGATGTCGTCGAGTGCCCAGCCATAGCGTGCCCGGAGGTAGCGGTCGAGGTAATCGGCAAAGTCGTTGCCATCGAACTGCTGGTAGATGAGGCCGCTGATTCGCAGACCGCCTATCTGCATGGTGGCCTGTGTGGCTTTCTTCTTGCCTGTGGGCTGCAGGTCGGGTGTGTCTACGGCAGCCAGTGTCTTCTCTGCCTGCTGTCTCAGCGATGTTGGCAGGCTGGCAATGGCGGTATAGAGGTAATCGTCGATCTCTCTCCACGACTGTTCCACTTTGCGGAACGGCGCAGACGAGCGGGCGGCGATAAAATCGGTCATATCATACTTGTCCCAATTCTGCAGGTGGGTCTTGATGTCCATACCCTGGGTGTGCTCTGCTATCAATCCGAGTTCGACGGCGAAGTTGATGGCCTCGTCGCTCTGTGGGCTGATTTTCCCTTCTTTTACCCATTCGGCATAGAGAGCGATGAGTTTGCGAAACTTGGCCATGCGGATGGGGGCACTGCCGTAACCGTAAATCCACGTGTCGCCTATCTCTGAGGTCACGACGGGCAACTGGTCGCGCATGGCAAGTAGCACCTGTGCCACCTCGTTGAACGATACCCCCTCTATTTTGGCATTGGGATAGCGCTTGCGCAGATTGGCGTAGATTTCCTTTACCTGCTTGTACGAGTGCGGGCCGTGGTTGTCTCCGGTGAAATTGATGGAGATGGCCGTCTTGCCGTCGGGCAAGATGCTCTCCGTGCCGTAGTCTTGCTGGTACACCAGAATCAGTTCCTTGCCATTGGTGTCGCGCCAGCGGCAGAATTCAGGTACATTGGGGATGGGCGATGCCGGATTGACACCTATATGCAGCATGCGGATTCCGGCATCGTACATGGGGGTGATGATGCTGCGCGTGTGGCCCGGCACATCGGTCATCTTGGCGGCGATGGTCTTGCGGCCAAAACGCTGGTCCAGGCGGTGCGAAATCTGCAGCATGGTCTCGAAAAGCGGCTTGTTCATCGACTCCGATTCTACCGTATAGGGTACGCCGTTCCACACAATATCGCCCCTTCGGAGCACCTTCTCCAGTCTGGCCACATTCTCCGGGCTCTCGGTCTGTAGGTATTTCCATATCAGCCATGACCCTGTGGTCCACACATAGCGGTCTCCGGAGCCGTCGGCAGCCAATTCTTCAGATACCTTGACAGCTTTGGGGATAAACTCTTCCATGTATCGGCGTGTCACCACCGAACTCAGGTCGGTGAAACCCACGTCGAGATGGGTCTTGAACACTACATATACATGAGATACCTGCTCGTTGGCAGCCGAGAGTGTGACGTTGCACAGCAGGAGCATGGCTACTGCCAATAGTAGCGCATGCTTGCAAGGGGATAGATGGGCTTTTGCCACAACAGATTTCATATACATTATCTATCTATAAATAGGGTCAAACGATGTCGTAGGATTATCTGATGACAAACCAGGTCTGGCTCTTGGCCGGCACTTCGATGTCTATCAGCGCCTTGTGGCGGTCGTCGATGCGCACCTTGCGGGCCTTGCCGTCTTGCTCGCAGAGCGTGGCCGTCTGGGTGAGGCCGGTATAGTAGAGGTCTACGCTGATCTGCTTGCGGATAGGCTCCTCCAGCGGATTGTACACCATCAGCAGACCCCGCTCCTTGCCATGCGGATTGACGTGCAGGATGGCGTCGTAGTCACGTCCGTCGGGACGGCGTACATGGATGATATCGCCATCGAGCACTTCGCGGTGCTTCTTATAGAAGTCCACCCAGGTCTTCACCAGTTGCTTGGTCTCCGGGGTGTCGTACAACTGCGGTCCGCGGTAGCAGGCTTGTACGCCGGCACCGAAAAGGTTGGCCAGACGCTGCCCGTAGTGGGGCAGATGGTCCTTGAGCGGTTCGATGGTGGCAGCCTCGCCGCCGCCTTGGTATTCTACCAGCGGCACAAACATCCATCCCATTGGCGGAGCCTTGAGCCAAGTGCCGTCAAAGATGTTTTGACGCTCCACAATTTCCTGCTGGGCACGCGGCAGAGACCAGTTGGCCTCGCGGTAGCCCATGCCCGTCTTGTTGCCTCCGTTGAGGAAGT
The DNA here is from genome assembly GCA_004554665.1 of Bacteroidales bacterium. Lineage (GTDB taxonomy): Bacteria > Bacteroidota > Bacteroidia > Bacteroidales > Bacteroidaceae > Prevotella. Next base: position 46,761 of record SFKY01000003.1, on the reverse strand, counting down.
AGAGGTCGGGAATGTTGAGATAGATACCTTTGCTGCGGCACCACTTGTAATAGTCGGTAATGGTGCGCATCTGGTTCCACTGTGAGTCGCCGATGCCACGGTGGCCGGGATGATAGGTGGCGTGGCAGACGTCGCCGGGATAAGAACCGTCGTGCTCGAGCACGTCAAGTCCCGTGACAGTGTAGAGCTGGTACAGCTTGCGCATGTAGTCTTGTCCCCATCGGCTCTCTATACAGGGCGAGTTGAGGAACCGGGCTTGCTGCCCCTCGGGCAGGAGCACATCGTTTTCGCGGTCGATGCTGCGGCTGGCCAGCAGCGAGTAGCCACCCAGGGCGATATTGTGCTCATGGGCGTAGTCGGCGAGACGTTTCAGGTAGCCAAGGTTCTTGGCCGATTCGTCTTCGGCATCGAATCCGCTCCAGAAGGTCATGATGACCATCTCGAAACCTACCTCCGCACACTGGTCTATGGCGTGCTTCACGGCGGTGCTGTCGGCTGTGCGTACGTGCATCAGTATCGGGTTCTCAGTTACCCACGGTGCCATCGCGCGCATCATGCGGCGGTAGCCCAGCGATTTGCGCTCACGCTCCTCGCTGTCGTTGATCAGCTCCCATGCGCGGAAACTGCTGAATGTCTTGCCCGGTGCTATCTGCTGTTCAGGCCCCAATTTGGGTGCCACCTCGAGCAGACAGGGCGTGGTGCGCTCCACGTTTACCTGTGTCTTGTACAGCGGATCCTGTTTCCAGGCCACGCTTGACGCATAGATGTACTCCTCGCTCATGCCGCCGAAGTTGTAGTCGGTGTCTACCGTGATGTTGGGATACATCCAGCGGTGACGTTCGTCTACCGAACTCTCCGGTTCCACGGCAGCGATGATTTCGCTGACGAAACGGTTGACGGTCACTGTGCGCTGCGAGTGGTTGGTCATGGTCATCCACTTGCAGTACACCGGCATGCCGTCGTACAGTTCGTAGTGCACTTCCACCTCGATATCCTTCAGATAGTCGGGGCGCACGCCGCCCTTGCTGGTGAGTGCGGTGATGGCCTCGTCGTCCAATCCGTAGCTGAAAATTAGTTCCTTGCCCGGTGCCGGCCACGGCATGTCTTTGGGCATCCACTGGCGGCGCTTCATCCATCCGAAACGCTCCTTGGTGTTCTCCACACGGAAGCGCTTCATCTTCATGGCCTTGGGGTCGGCCTTGAGCGTGGGTAGCCATTGCTTCAGCAGATAGTTGTGTACGGGTTGTCCGGTGAGACCGCCCACCTCTATATGGTGTCCGTCTATGTCGATAGTGGCCTCCGGGCGTATCGAACGGAGCAGCGAGGTGTTGGTGGTCAGTTCGTCCAATGAGATGGTGGCCACGTTGGGAGACTGGGTAAACACCCGTCGGGTGAGTCCGTTGCTCAGCACGATATGTCCCTCGACGGTCTGGTAAACCCCAGTCTTGGTCTCAATCTTGTCTACTAACCAGTCTTTTCGCTCCACTTGGTTGGTGGGGTATGCCGGCAACACAGTCTGTGCTGCCAGCGAGGTGCCGGCAGCGCAGGCTATGGCCAAACATGTGCGTCGCAGACTGCGCGCGAACAATGCTGATGATGTCATCATAGTCATTCTTTCGGTTTATGCTTTTGTTTTAGGTTTTAATTGTAAAGGGCGGGAAAGGGTGTTGCCACCTATCTCTTTCTTGTCGTTACGTATATAAGACAACATGTCCCCCTTTTTGGGGTAGTGGACAAGACTTAATTTAGCATTTGTTAAGGATAGAGTGTGCGAAAAGTAACACTTCTGCGAGTGATATCGTGCGCATACCAAAACGGCATCTTTCAAGCATTCTGAAGAACAGTACGTGAGTTCGGGATAAGAAACATGTCATAAAAATTGATAATCTCGCAGATATTCTGTAACTTTACAGTTGAAAATCAAACGCTTCAAATTTAATGGCAAAAATATTCGACCAAAATACTAATATTACAATTATATCAGTTAATGGAGATGACTATATCTCATTGACAGATCTGGCTCGCTATAAAAGCGACGAGCCTAATGCCGTGATTGCTAATTGGATGCGCAATCGTAATACAATTGAATATCTCGGCATTTGGGAACAATAATATAATCCGGATTTTAAACCCACCGAATTCGAGGGGTTTAGAATGCAAGCCGGTCTCAATGCGTTCACCCTTTCTCCGAAGAAATGGATTGAAGCAACAGGGGCAATAGGAATCGTTGCAAAATCTGGTCGTTATGGAGGCACATACGCTCACAAGGATATTGCTTTCAAGTTCGCAAGTTGGATTTCGGTAGAGTTTAGCCTATCCGAAAGCTAAAGGCCACGTTTACGAGGTCTAAACGCCACCTTTACGAGGCTAATCATGGCATTTAGGTCTGAGATATGACATGTCGGGCCTTTCTGGTGCGGTGCATGCTTCTGCCCGGGGCACCGATGCGAATCGTGACGGATGCAACAAAAGTTAAGCTAAGCCGATAATGGATTCTGAATAATTCTTCGTAACTTTGTCCGCGCAAAAGATACGAATCGTAGGAATGATAGTCTGTATAGCAGAGAAACCAAGTGTGGCGAAAGACATCGCCAGAATCATCGGGGCGACATCGTCCCGCGACGGTTATATGGAGGGCAACGGCTACCAAGTGACTTGGACGTTTGGCCACTTGTGCTGCCTGAAAGAGCCCGACGATTACACCGAGAACTGGAAGCACTGGAGCCTGGCCGCACTGCCGATGATACCGCCGCGTTTCGGCATCAAGCTCATCGACGATGGCGGTATCAAGAAGCAGTTTGGGGTCATCCAGCAGCTCATGGCGGCAGCCGACGGCATCGTCAACTGTGGAGATGCCGGGCAGGAGGGTGAGTTGATCCAGCGCTGGGTGATGCAGAAGGCCGGTGCCCGCTGTCCTGTGCAGCGGCTGTGGATCTCTTCGATGACCGACGAGGCCATCCGCGAGGGATTTGCCACGCTCCGTGACCAGCAGCAGTACGATTCGCTCTATCTGGCAGGCTTGTCGCGCGCCATCGGCGACTGGCTGCTGGGCATGAATGCCACCCGTCTCTACACCCTCAAGTATGGACAAAACCGGCAGGTGCTCAGTATCGGACGTGTGCAGACTCCCACGCTGGCCCTCATCGTGGCCCGGCAGAAAGAGATAGACGGTTTTGTGCCCGAGCCCTACTGGGTTTTGGCCACCATCTACCGTGATACCCAGTTTACGGCCACCCAGGGCAAGTTTATGAGCAAGGAAGAGGGCGAGCAGGCATTCTCCACCATCGCTGGAAAACCGTTTGAGGTGACCGGTGTGCAAAAGAAGAAAGGCACTGAGGCACCGCCCCATCTCTATGATTTGACATCCCTGCAGGTGGATTGCAACAAGAAGTTCGGCTTCTCGGCCGAAATGACGCTCAATCTGATACAGAGCCTCTATGAGAAGAAACTCACCACCTATCCGCGTGTGGATACCCAGTATCTGTCTGACGACATCTACGCCAAGTGCCCGGCCATTATGAATGGGCTGCGCGACTATCATTCCATCATCCGGCCTATCGGAGGGAAAGCGTTGCCCAAACCGTCGCGCATCTTCGACTCGTCCAAGGTGACAGATCACCATGCCATCATCCCTACGGGGGTGCCTGCCAAGGGACTGAGTGACATGGAGAACAAGGTGTACGATCTGGTGGCGCGCCGGTTTATCGCCGCCTTTTATCCTGACTGCAAGTTTGCCACCACCACCGTTACCGGCAAGGTGGACAAGGTGGACTTCAAGGCCACGGGCAAGGAGATTCTCGATCCCGGATGGCGCGCCGTCTACGCCAAAGACACTGTACGCGACGAGGAAGACAGCGCCAAGGCCGACGAAGAGCGTACCTTGCAGGCCTTTGTGAAAGGAGAGCAGGGACCACATACGCCTACGCTCACCGAGAAATGGACCACGCCGCCTAAGTACTATACCGAGGCCACGCTGCTGCGGGCGATGGAGACGGCAGGCAAGTTTGTAGAGGATGAGGAACTGCGTGCCGCACTCAAGGAAAACGGCATCGGGCGGCCCTCATCGCGCGCTGGCATCATCGAGACCCTCTTCAAGCGCCACTATATACGCAGGGAGCGCAAGAATCTGGTAGCTACCCCGACGGGCATCCAACTGATAGACACCATTCATGAGCGTTTGCTTACCAGTTGTGAGCTCACGGGCATCTGGGAGAAGAAGTTGAGAGACATCGAGCACCACAAGTATGATGCGGCCCAGTTTATTGAGGAACTGAAAGGGCAGATTGCAGAGATTGTCAACGATGTGCTGCGTGACAATTCAAACCGTCGCGTGGCCGTAACCCTCGAAGAACCCAAGGAGAAGCCCCCCCGCAAGGCGGCCAAGAAACCCGCAGCCCGCAAGTCTAAGGCTGGGTCGGCTGCCGATGCACAGCCACAGGAACCACCAACTGATACGCTGGTGGGCCAGCCGTGTCCACTCTGCGGCAAAGGCGTGGTGGTCAAAGGCAAGACAGCCTACGGATGCAGCCGCTGGAAAGAGGGCTGCGGATGGAGAAAGACCTTCTGATAAAGACAACTATATCGACCAACAAGGATGAAAAGCCGTTTGTATATCACAATAGTCCTTCTTTCCACCTTATTGTATATGGGATGCGGCGTGGAAAGAAACATCAAGAATGGTGAGAAGCATCTTGCCATCGGTGAGTATTATGATGCGGCCGAGCAATTCAGGCAAGCCTATCAGAAAACCTCGCCCAAGGATAAGCAGCAGCGTGGTAAGGTGGCACTGAAGATGGCCCGTTGTTATGCCCGAATCAACCAGCACCAGCGTGCCATAGGTGCCTATCGCAATGCTGTGCGCTATGGGCAGGCAGGGATGGAAGACAGGGTGGACTTGGGACGGCAACTGCTCAAGGCAGGGGCATACAAAGAGGCGGCCGTCGAGTTTCAGACGGTGCTCGACTCGGTGCCAGACCACGAGTTGGCCAAGAGTGGGTTGGCCTCGGCCCTGTCGGCCCCTCGTATCAAGGAACAGGGTTCGCGCTACAAGGTGAGACGGATGGATGTCTTCAACTCCCGACGCGACGATTATTCGCCGATGCTGGGAGGGGATGGGTTCGATCGGCTCTATTTCACCTCCACCCGAAACGAGGCAGAGGGCGATGAACTGAGTGGAATTACCGGAGCCAAAAACGGAGATATCTTTGTCTCGGTGAAAGATGATAAAGGCAAGTGGTCCAAGCCTCAACCTGTGGAGGGAGGCGTGAATACGGCTTACGACGAGGGTGCTTCGTGCCTGTCGCCTGATGGCCGGGAAATGTACCTGACGCAGTGTGCCACGGATCCGTCGGCTCCCCGCTATGCGCAGATTGTGACCTCCATGCGCAGTGATGCCGCTTGGGGCAAGGCCAACAAACTGGAGCTAACGCGTGACACGTTGTCGAGCTATGCCCATCCGGCTGTATCGCCAGACGGTACATGGCTCTACTTTGTCTCAGATATGCCCGGCGGCAAGGGAGGGCTTGACCTGTGGCGCGTACGCATCACCCCGGCTGGCTTGGGAGGCGTGGAGAATCTCGGCGAGCCTATCAATACGGCCGGTGACGAGATGTTCCCATCGTTCAGAGCCAACGGCGACCTCTACTTTGCCTCCAATGGCCATCCAGGCATGGGCGGCCTCGACATATTCATTGCCAAGGTCAATGCCAAGGGGCAGTACGAGCTGGAGCATCCCGGCTATCCGCTCAATTCCAGTGGCGATGACTTCGGTATGACTTTCGAAGGGCCGCACAATCGTGGATTTTTTGCCTCCAATCGTGGTGACGGCCGAGGGTGGGACAACATTTATGCCTTTGAATGTCCCGAAATCATCAATACGGTGAAGGGCTGGGTGTACGAAAGAGACGGATACGAGCTTCCCGCCGCCCAAGTCTACATGGTCGGTAACGATGGCACCAACCTGAAGCTCGGTGTGAAGGGCGATGGGTCGTTTACCCAGGTGATAAGGCCGGGCACCAGTTACGTGTTCTTGGCTACGTGCAAGGGATTCCTGAACCACAAGGAGGAGTTGACCGTGTTGGCGACGCCAGAATCGGCCGAAACGGTGCTGCAGTTCCCCTTGGCATCTATCACTGCGCCCGTGCTGATAGACAATATATTCTATGATTTCGACAAGGCCACGTTGCGCCCCGAATCGGAGGCAGCACTGGATGAGTTGGTGACATTGCTCAATGAGAATGGCAATGTCACCATCGAACTGAGTGCCCATTGCGATTATAAAGGTTCTGCTGAGTATAACAAGGGATTGTCCCAACGTCGTGCCGAGGCGGTGGTCGACTATCTGGTGGCCAAAGGTATCGCGCCTGACCGACTCACCCCTGTGGGTTATGGCAAGGAGCGCCCCAAGGTGGTGCGTAAAAAAATGACGGAACGTTATGACTGGCTGAAGGAAGGTGATACGCTCACGGTCGATTATATCCAGCAGTTGGATGCCGGCAAGCAAGAAATCTGCAACCAACTCAACCGCCGTACAGAGTTTGTCGTATTGCGAACCACTTACGGCATGTTCGACGAAAATGGACAGCTGAAAAAACAGCCTAAGGTCAAGAAGCCTGAGGCAGAAAAACGTGAAGAAGAAGGCATCAGTATCATCTTCGACTGATACCTATTACTGGTGGGCTACTCGGCAGTCACCACGTTGTAGCCCCAAACCGAGACCAGCGTGAGCGCGGCCAAGACCAGTACCAAAGGTGATACGGCCGGCGCGTGGATTGAGGCAAACATGCCCACCATGTCGCCAGCCATGCCCACCAATGTATTGCGCAGGCTGTCGACTCCATCGACGAGCAGGAAGAATACCAGTCCCAGTACCGAGCAGACGGCTGTCCATACCCGCCGAATCCGCTGTGTGCGCCTCGGAAGCCGTTGAGCCACCTTGCGGGAGAATCCCTTGTCCTCTATTTCGATAGGGTTGGCAGCGAAAAACTGGCTCACCAACAATTCATCATCCATTTCCGTCATATCCATTGTTCCTTAAATAGGTTGCTAATTTCTTCTTTCCACGAGACAGGTGCGACTTTATCGTGCCCTCGGCCATGCCTGTGATGGCAGCGATGCGGTCTATCTGCTGCCCTTCCATCAGTTGTAGCACGATGCAGGTCCGCTCATTGCCGGTGAGGACAGCCAGTGCATCCTGGAGATCCATCTTGAGCTGGCTGTCTGTATTTTCTGCGTGCTTGCGTATCACTGCCGGCGTGTCGAGCGACTCGGTCAGTTTATGTGCCTTTAAGTAATCGTACAGCACATTGTAAGCAATACGGTAGAGCCAAGTGGAAAAACTCGACTCGCCACGAAACTTGCCGATATTCAGATAGACCTTGACGAACGTATCTTGGGCCAAGTCGTCGCTCAGGGGCGCGTCCCCCAGCGTCTGGCTGAGGAAGAAACGCCGTATCTGCGACTGATATTTCACCACGAGCTTGTTAAAAGCGCGCTCGCTGTGAAATACCGCTGCTTGGGTCACCAGAGATATGTCTTCAAGGTCTTTCACCGGAAGTCGTGTTATTCGTTATTATCCTCATGGTTCTTAGGAGAGGTGCGTGCTATCACCATCTGCCCCACGCCGTAGCAGGCTACCAGCGCACCGATGCCAGCCAAGAACGACGAGCTCCATATCGTAAACATCAAGGCAAGGCCGCAGCCCAGGGCCACATTGCGCACACCGCGTTGCCAGAGGTATCGCTCGGTCTGTTTGTCCACCGGTTTCATCGATTCGGGGATAGGTTGCCCGGCCGCCATAGCTTTCTCTGCCAACTCCACTTTGTCGTTGTGGCGCTTGATGAGGAAGCGCAGCAGGATGATGGCGATGATGAGCGGGAGTAAGGCCAGCAGGCAGAGCATGAGAACGGCGAATATGCCGATGGCGACACCGCCTGCCCCCCATCCGATGGACTTCCATACGTGTTCGATGGCATCGTCTACCGAGTCAGAGTCGACGACCACTGTGTGTGAGGAACCCTCCTCGATGATGGTGTCGGCCGATTCGGCCGCCATCGTCGTGTCCGAGTAGGCCTCAATGCCCATTGTCGCAGCAGAGGCCGAGTCGGGCTTGGCCACCGCCGAGGTGGGTTGGTGATTGCGGTGCTTGGGCGCCGCTTCAAGTTGTGTGGCACTGAGGGTAAGCACCAGTGCGAGTGCTGATAAATAGCGTTTCATATCTTTGTCGATTTGATTTTTTCTGTCTGTTGGACATATCTGTCGGCGAATTAGTTGCAAAATAACAAAAAAAATTATACTTTTGCAAGCACAACCAACATTTTACGGATGGATTTCCCTATCGATTTTGCCGATTATTCGAGACGACTCATGGGCGAAGCATTGTATCGGACCTTGGAGAAGGGGCTGGAAGAGGTCCCGCCGACAAGCATCCGCCTCAATACCTTTAAATATAAGGGCGATGTCACGGCTTCGCGATTGTTTGCAGACCGAGTAGGCTGGTGTAGCGAGGGAGTCTATCTGACGGAACGTCCCAACTTCACTTTTGATCCGCTGCTACACGCAGGTTTGTATTACGTCCAGGAAGCATCGTCCATGTTCTTGGCCCACGTGTTGCGTTTCCTGGTGCGCAAGCCTGTTACTATGCTCGACCTCTGTGCGGCTCCCGGCGGCAAGACCACCGTGGCGCGCACCGTGTTGCCGGCCGGCAGTCTGTTGTTTGCCAACGAGCCCGACCGCAAGCGGGTCCAGATTCTGAGCGAGAATGTCCAGAAATTTGGCCATCCAGACGTGGTGGTCACCAATAACTATCCCCGAGACTATCGCAAATCGTCTTTGCAGTTTGATGTCATTGTCGCCGACGTGCCTTGCAGCGGAGAGGGGATGTTCAGAAAGGATGAAGGCGCACTGGCAGAGTGGAGTCCGCAGAATGTGGACAACTGTTGGCGGCTGCAAAGGGAAATCATCGCCGATGTGTGGCCCTGTCTCAAGCCCGGTGGATGGTTGATTTATTCTACATGCACGTTTAATGCCCATGAGGATGAGGAGAATACCCGTTGGATAGCCGACGAACTGGGTGCCGAGCATGTTGCCGTGGAGGTGCCAGAGGCATGGCATCTCACGGGGTCGCTCATCGACCAACAGCCCGTATACCGCTTTATCCCCGGCAAGAGTAGGGGAGAGGGACTGTATATGGCTGTCTTGCGTAAGCCCGGGGACGATGGCGGCGTGAGAGGTAAAGCTCCGAAAGCTGCCAAACCTGTCACCCTGCCCGCTCGCATAGGCAGCTGGCTCACCGATGCGCAGGCTTACACCCTCGTGCCCGACAAAGACCTGCTCACTGCCATTCCCCAGCGATGGGCCGCCACTTACCTACAGGCAGCCAAGTCGCTGCGCATCGTACATGCCGGCATCCCCTTGGCCACAGTCAAGGGCAAGGACTATCTGCCCACCCAGTCGTTGGCTCTCTCTACAGCGCTTTCTCGCGAGGCTTTCCCGCAAGCACCGGTAGACTATCTGCAAGCGATGGCCTATCTGCGCAAGGAGGCTATCGTGTTGCCGGCCGACACGCCGCGCGGCATCGTACTCATTACCTACAGGGACATCCCTCTGGGCTTCGCCAAGAACCTGGGAAACCGCGCCAACAACCTCTATCCGGCAGAGTGGAGAATCAAGAGCACCCATACACCTGACCAAGAACCAAACATTATTCCTATATGAAACAATACTTAGACTTGCTCCACCGCATCATCGACGAGGGGACGCGCAAGGAAGACCGTACGGGTACGGGAACACTTAGCGTCTTCGGCCATCAGATGCGGTTCAATCTTGAGGAAGGGTTTCCCTTGCTCACTACCAAGAAGCTGCATCTGAAATCTATCATTTACGAACTGCTGTGGTTCCTTAAGGGTGATACCAACGTGCGTTACCTGCAGGAGCACGGCGTGAGAATCTGGAACGAGTGGGCAGACGAAAACGGCGAGCTGGGGCCTGTCTACGGGCATCAATGGCGGTCGTGGCCTGACTATCAGGGTGGCACCATCGACCAGATTCAGGGCATTGTCGATACATTGAAGACCAATCCCGACTCCCGGCGTATGATGGTCACGGCGTGGAATCCTGCTGAGGTAGACCAGATGGCCTTGCCCCCGTGCCATTGTCTCTTCCAGTTTTATGTAGCCGACGGCCGCCTGTCGCTGCAGTTGTACCAGCGGTCGGCAGACACCTTCTTAGGCGTACCCTTTAATATCGCTTCGTATGCTTTGCTGCTGATGATGATGGCGCAGGTCACGGGTTTGCAGGTGGGAGATTTTGTCCATACCACCGGCGACACCCATCTCTATCTCAACCATATCGAGCAGGCACGTCTGCAGCTTACCCGCACGCCGCGTCCGCTGCCGCGCATGATGCTCAATCCAGAGGTGAAGAGTCTCTTTGATTTCACTTACGAGGATTTCCAACTTACCGATTACGATCCGTGGCCGCACATAGCAGCGCAGGTGTCGGTTTAGAATTTTCCATCATTACGATTCCTATGAAATTGTATATCATTGCTGCCGTGGCTCGCAACCGTGCCATCGGCTTTCAAAACAAGTTGTTATACTGGCTGCCGAACGATCTGAAGCGTTTCAAGGCGCTCACGACGGGACATACCATCATCATGGGCCGGCGTACCTTTGAGTCACTGCCCAAGGGAGCGCTACCCAACCGCCGCAATATCGTGCTCAGCCGTAGCCAGACATCCTTTCCCGGGTGCGATTGTTATTCGTCGTTAGACGAGGCTCTCGGTCACTGTGCCCCTGACGAGGAGGTCTACATCATCGGTGGCGCCAGCGTGTATGAGCAGGCCATTGGATGTGCCGACAGACTCTGTCTGACCGAAGTGGATGACACGCCTGCCGAGGCCGATGCCTTCTTTCCCGATTATTCCGACTGGCAGGTGGCAAGCAGGGAGGAGCATGATGCAGACGAGCGCCATGCCCATGCCTACGCTTTTGTGGATTATACGCGAGTGTAGGGTCGTGAGCGCGGTCGCTGTGGCGCATAACGGTCGTCCCTGACAAAATATTCTCAAGAATCAAAGATGCCCTTTACGGCGCCAAACATGGCATTTAGCCGACCTAAATGCCATGTTTGGCGCCGTAAAGGGCATCTTTGGAAAATGGAATAAAAACCTATAGGCCCAAGCAGTGTGATTCCTGCTTGGGCCTATAGGTCAAGTTACAGTTGCTTCAGCTGTGTGTTGCGGATTTTACTCGTCGCTGTTGTTGTCATCGTTTTCCTCTTCCTCCTCCTCGGGGATGTCGAGGATAGGCAACTGGCGATCAATCACTGCGTTGAAAGACACGATGGTCTCGCTTCGCGACAATCCCAACGGCTGCAGTTTGTCGTGGATGATATTGAGCAGATGGTGGTTGTTGCGGGCGTAGATTTTGATGAACATGTCGAAGCCACCGGTCGTGTAGTGACATTCGGTCACCTCAGGTATCTTCTTCAGCTTCTCCACCACCTCGTCAAACTTTTCGGGGTGTTTCAGATACAATCCCACATACGCACAAGTCTCAAAGCCTATCCTTTCGGGATCGATGATAAACTCGGAGCCTTTGAGAACGCCTTGGGCTGTCAGTTTGGCGATACGCTGATGAATCGCTGCTCCACTTACATTACATGCTCGTGCTACCTCCAAGAACGGAATACGGGCGTTGTTTGCAATCAGATTGAGGATTTTCTTGTCTAATGAATCCAGTGAATGGTGTGCCATGTGTTATTATTTTGGATGCAAAGGTACGAAAAAAATATAATATCTGTAACAGATTGGCAATAAAAAGTTCCAAAATCGTAGTTTTAACGTTTTTTGTCGGTCGCGGCGTAGTAAATGCGGAGCGTGTTGGCTTTTCTAAGTGATTTCTTGACATCTGTGATTACTTTCATACGGGTGTTGCGGTCGCTCTTGATGGTCACCGACATCTGGTTGAGGTCTTCGGGGGAGAGCCGTTTGCGCTCTTCCGCCATGTAGTCTGTCACCTCGTCGGCGGTTACCAACTTGTCGTTGATCTGGATGCGGCTGTTGGCGGCATCTTGTGACCCGATAGGAGCCCCTATATAGATATAGGTGTTGACCGTTTTTTTTGTCAGGCGTGTCAGTTCGGTGCCCTGTGGTGTCTGGTATTTCACCTTCAGCGTCACTCTGCGCATGTGGGTGACTATCATAAAGAAGAAGAGGACCGTAAACACGAGGTCGGGGAGAGACGACGTGTTGAGCGCTGGCACCCTGTGGCTGCGTCGGCGAAACATACTCATGGGCGGGCGCCTCCCTCGCCGTTGTCATAGTGTTCCATGATGCGTTGCGGGCAAGCCTCGCGCGCTGCCTTGCGCTGGGCAGGCGAGCATTTGCGGTAGGGACGGCCGTAGTGTTGTTGGGCCCACAGGTCACGGTATTCCCTGTATGCGGAGACGATAGCGTCTTGCAGTTGGAAGTAGCTGTCGTACCGTGCCTCTGGGTCGGTCTCGATGGTGATCAGGTGGTTTTTCCCTTGCCGTTTCAGCAGTTGTGCCACCCGTTTTCCCGCTTCGCCAATGCCGATAGGCTCTCCGTCGGCCATCAGTTGGTCTGTGGCGGTAATCTGCAGGGCCAGCACAGCCTCTTTCTCTACCTGTGTCTCCGCCTGATGGTCCTGTGTCTCTGTCTGCGGAAGCTGTCGCGCAAGCCCCTTGTCCATGTCCATCGATGTGGTGACAAGGAAGAAGATCAGCAAGACAAATGAGATGTCTGCCGTCGAGGTCGTGTTGAGACCCATTGCTTTGCGTGAGTGCTTTCGGAACGTCATAAGCTAAAAACTTAGGATGGGTTTTGTTTGTCGGATGTTGCTGCCTTGGCAGATGTACGGCCTTTCCGGTAATAGCGGGTGAGGCCGAATATCATGGCACCTACGGCCAGGACGATGAGAGTGAGCCCTGAATAGACAAACATGTCGGCTATTTTGAGCCATTGTACGGAGGTGTATTCCTCGCCGTTGGCCACAATCCTGTTGTCCGAACCTGTCAGATAGGTGACTCCGAGCAGCAGTGCTGTAACCGCAGCCACTGTCCACGAGAGGGCGCGGGCTGGAATGTTGTTCACCGTCTTGCCTTCGTTGCCGGCCAGGCGCATGGCACGGACGACCATCCATACCGTGAAACCTACAGCGGCTGTGGTGAGCAGCAGCATGAAGCCGATCAGCACATCGGTAAACATGGGTGCGGTAAAGGTAGGGTCGCTCTCGAACGGACGGTCGTACTCCACCATGTAGAAGAGACCGCAGACCACGGCCGCCACCGCCAAGACGAGGTAAAACACAGACCGCGATATGCGCTCGGTAGATCTGTTTCCCATGCCCATCTTATGCCTCCTCCTTCGATTTGTGCCGCATGATAGCGTCCAATAGCGATATCGCCGACTCTTCCATTTGGCTGGTGATATGGTCAATCTTAGACAAGATGAAATTGTAGAACACTTGCAGAATCAGCGCCACGATGATACCGAAGATGGTGGTGATGAGCGCCACACGCATGCCGGCTGCCACCACGGTAGGATTGATGTCTCCAGCCGTCTGGATTTGGTCGAATGCCATGACCATGCCGATGACCGTACCGAGAAAGCCCAGCGAGGGTGCCATCGTGATGAAAAGCACGATCCATGAGCACCCTTTCTCCAGGTTGGCAGCCTGTACGGTACCGTAAGAGGCTACGCTACGCTCAATCTTGTCTATCGACTCGTGGATGCGGAGCAGTCCTTGTAGGCAGATGGCGGCCACAGGGCCACGGGTGTTGCGGCAGAGGGCACGCGCACCGTCTATGTCGCCGGCATCAATCTTTTCCTCCAGTTGTGCCATCAGTTGTTTGGCGTTGATTTCCGACAGGCTCAGATAGATGATACGCTCGATACAGAATGCCAGTCCCAGCACCAAGGCCAGCGCGACGAGTGACATGAATCCGGCGTTGCCCTCTATGAATTTTGTCTTGAGCACTTGGCGGAAACTCATCGTGCCCTCCTCGGCCAGCGGGGTGGCCATGTCGGCCATAATGTCGTCTGCCAACACATCCATCGAGTCTACCGCCGTCGTGTCGGCCTTGGCGGTGATGGTGGCCGTGTCTGTCGGGGCGGCCGTAGCTGCAGGGAGCAGGCTGGTGAGCATGAAGGTCATGAGGAAAGCTATTCCCCACATTCTAATCGTTATCTTTGTAACCATAGTCGTATCCTTTAGCTGTGGCAGATGCCCTGTTGACGGCTTGCCGCAGCGTTTTGTTAAAGGTGCAAAAGTAAGGGATTTCATAGGAGTGACCAAGATTTTTTGTATAATGTTTCTAAAATCGGCCGCTATCCGTGTCGGGGAAAGGGAATGGGAGGGGTGGATGATACGTAGGGATACAAAAAAAGCCATGCTAAGCATGGCAAGCGGAGAGAACAGGATTCGAACCTGCGAACCGGTTTTGCCGGTTACACGCTTTCCAGGCGTGCCTCTTCAGCCACTCGAGCACCTCTCCAGAAAAATAGCGGTTGCAAATGTACACAAAAAAATGCAAATCGCCATCAAAAAGCGACTAATTTAAAATTCTTTAAATAATCATACGCCGAAAATACGTGCCACGTTGGCGGTGGTCACCTGTGCCACCTCGTCTTCGGTCACCCCATAACTGGTGGCCAACTGGCGCAACACCATTGCCACGAAAGCGCTCTCGTTGCGCTTGCCGCGGTAAGGGACGGGCGCCATGTAAGGACTGTCGGTCTCTAAGACGATGCGCGTCAAGGGCACGCAACTGGGAAGGTCTTCACGGAGATGACTGCTCTTGAAGGTGAGTACCCCGCCGATGCCAAGGGCGAATCCCTCGAAGGTCAGGAGTTCTTCCGCCTCCCGGCAGTTGCCTGTAAAGCAGTGGAACACACCCCCACAGAGTTGGCTCTCGTAGCGACGGAGCAGGCGCACCATCTCGTTCTGTCCCTTGCGGCAGTGAATCATCAGCGGCATACGGTGCTCCACCGCCCACTGCACTTGTGTCTCGAAGGCTGCCAGCTGCTCCTGCTCAAACTCGCGCGACCAATAGTAGTCCAGTCCCACCTCGCCGATGGCGATAAAGCGGCGTGGCCCCTGCCGATCGGCTTCGAGCCGTATGTGGATAGCATCAAGCACCTCGCGCCAGTCGGCCTTCACCTCCTCGGGATGCAGTCCCACCATCGGGAAAGCAAAGCCGGGGTACTGGTCGCAGACACGGAGCACGCTGTCGGTGGTGCCCAAGTCGATTGCCGGGAGAAAGACCTTGGCCACCCCGGCCTCTTTGGCGCGGGCCATCACCTCGGGCAGGTCGTTATGGAACTCCTCCCCGTCGAGGTGGGCGTGCGTATCGATAAATGGGGTCATCATTTAGTATTCGCGTTTCATCATCTGTTCTGTGTAGAGGGCCAGCTCGCGTTTGCGGTCGGCTGCCACCTGCACTGCGTCGAGACATTGGCGGCTCTCGTCAAAGTAACAGGCAATCTTCTCTTGCGCCAGCCGGTCGATCCCCATCTCGTTGTACAGGCGGGTCACGGCCTCTATCTTCTCCTGTGGGTCAAACTCGGTGGCCGACACCCACTTGCGCAGTTCGGCAAGCTGTCGGTCATCGGCGCGGTTGAAAGCGTTGATGAGCATAAAGGTCTTCTTGTTAGACACGATGTCGCCTCCTATCGCCTTGCCGAACACCTTGGTGTCGCCATACACGTCAAGAAAATCGTCCTGAAGCTGGAAGGCGAGCCCCATCTTCTCACCGAAGCGGTAGAGTGTGTCGGCATCGGCCGGCGAGGCGTCGGCCAGGATAGCGCCGGTCTTTACGGCGCATGCCAGCAGCACGCTGGTCTTGAGCCTGATCATCTCTATGTATTCCTCTTCACGTACATCATCGCGGTGTTCGAAGTCCATGTCATACTGTTGGCCTTCGCCGATTTCCAAAGCCGTCTCGGTAAAGAGCGTGATTACCTCGTGCAGCTTGTCGGGACGGCACTGTGCCATGCGCTGGTAGGCCAACACCAGCATCGAGTCGCCGCTGAGGATGGCAGTGTTGGCATCCCACCGCTTGTGCACGGTCTCGTGGCCGCGGCGCAGGTCGGCATTGTCCATCAGGTCGTCATGCAACAGCGTGTAGTTGTGGTATGTCTCCAGTCCGCAAGCAGGCATCAGGATCGATTCGGGATCGTCCTTGAACAGGTTGTATGCCAGCAACATCAGTACGGGGCGTATGCGTTTGCCGCCTATGGACAACACATACTTCACGGGTTCATAGAGTGAGTACGGCTTCCGGTCGTAAGGCATGCCGTCAAGACACTCGTTGACTTTCTTGAGGATTTCTTCTGCTGTCATGGGATACTTATTTAATTAATAATTGATAATTCTTCATTCATCATTGGGCTGCTGCCTGTCATTCCCTTAGTCTGTTGTCCGGTCACAGTTGGAACACGATGGGAATGGCGAATAGCGTGCGGCAGGGCTTGTCGTTTTCCTGTCCGGGTGTCCAGCGTGGCATCAGGCTCACGATGCGCAGCGCCTCACGGTCGAGCAAGGGGTGTACGGCCTGCTCGATCTTGCCATCGCTCACGCGACCGTCCTTGTTGATGATAAACGATACCACCACCCGCCCTTGTATCTTCTGCTGACGTGCCTGTGGGGGATATCTTAGGTGCTGCGTAAGCCACCGGGTGAGAGCCTCCATACCGCCGGGAAACTGCGGAATCTGCTCCACAATGCGGAAACTGAGTGCCTCTTCGCTGTCAGCTGTCTGTGGCAGCGGTTCCGTCTCGGCCTTGGCATCGGCAGTGGTGTCGCCCTCGCCCTCCTGCGCTTCACTCGTAAGATTCTCTATCTCCTCCGGCACACCCACGGGAGTGTCCACCACCTTGATTTGGGGCGTGACGGTGACCGCTGGCGGTTGGGGAGGCGACGGTTCGGGATGGTCGGGAAAGAGGTCGAGCGCCATGTCTTCGGCAAACTCCTCCAAATCGTCCTCGTCTGAATCTCCCAATGAAGGAGAGGAACTGTATTCGAGGGCGACGAAGAGCACCGACAATGCCAGAATGAGTCCCAGCATGAAACCGGGAAACCGCTTGTCGTCTACATTCGCTGTCGCTGATTTTCTTTTCTCCACGGTTGGCCTGTGATTGGTTTTTTCACCACGGCGGTGAATTCATCTGCAAATTTAACGTAGATATTTGAAAAAAGGTGTAACTTTGCCAAATAATTAGTGGAAATTAAATGAAAAAAAACTTATTTGCTCTCCTGCTCATCTGTATGGCCATCCCCTTGATGGCACAGGAGAGTCAGACTACGTATAATTTCTTGCGTTTGCCCACCAGTGCGCACGCCGCGGCATTGGGCGGCGACAATATCACGCTCATCGAAGACGACGAGGCGCTCATCTTCCACAATCCGGCCTTGCTCTCTACCGTCAGCGACAGGAGCCTGTGCTTGGGTTACATGAACTATATGTCGGGCTCGCAGGTGGCCAGTGCCGCCTTTAACCGCATCATACGCGAAAGGGCCACGGTGGCGGTGTCTGCCCAGTACGCCCACTATGGCACCATGAAGCAGATGGACGAGAACCATGTGCAGACAGGCGAGTTCTCGGCCAAGGACATTGCCCTCTCCGGCTATTTCTCCTATCTGTTGACCGACCGTTTGACCGGTGGTATTGCCGCCAAGTTCATCACTTCATACATAGGCGATTACAATTCGTTTGCCGTGGGGGTGGACTTGGGACTCAACTATTATGACTCGGAGCGCGAATGGTCTGTCTCGTTGGTGGCCAAGAATCTTGGCGGGCAGCTGAAGTCCTACGATGAACAGTACGAGAGCATGCCCATCGATGTGCAGGCCGGTGTGAGCAAGCGCTTTGCCAACACGCCGTTTCGGGTGTCGGCCTCGCTCATCGATTTGAACCATTGGGACTACAAGTTCATCTACCACTGGGTACTGGGTGTCGACGTATTGCTCTCCAAGACTATCTGGGTGGGCGGCGGTTACAACTGCCGTAGGGCCAATGAGATGAAGATTTTGGGGGTGGATGATGAGGAGGGCAGTCATGGAGCCGGTCTCTCGCTCGGTGCAGGCATCAATTTGGAGCGCCTGAAACTCAATCTGGCCTATGGCAAGTATCATGTATCGAGCAGTTCGGTACTCATTAACTTCGCATACACATTATAATAATATATGAAAAAGATCACCATAGCCATCGACGGGTATTCCTCGTGTGGCAAAAGTACGATGGCGAAAGACCTCGCCAAGGAGATAGGATATATCTATGTAGACACGGGTGCCATGTACAGGGCTGTAACGCTCTTTGCCCTGCGCAACGCACTCTTTGCCGATGACGGAAGTGTGCTTGCCGACAACCTTGCCTGCCGCATGGACGACATACACATCAGCTTTCGACTGAATGGTGAGACCGGTCGCCCCGATACCTACCTGAATGGCGAGCTGGTGGAGCGCGATATACGCACGATAGAGGTGAGCAAGCATGTGAGCCCGGTGGCCGCACTGCCCTTTGTGCGCACGGCGATGGTGGCACAGCAGCAGGAGATGGGGCATGACAAGGGCATTGTGATGGATGGACGCGACATTGGCACCACGGTGTTTCCAGAGGCAGAACTCAAGGTCTTCGTCACGGCATCGGCCGAGGTAAGGGCACAGCGTAGGTTTGACGAACTGGCGCAGAAAGGTATGCCGGCCGACTTTGACGAGATTCTGCGCAACGTGGAGGAGCGCGACTATATCGATACGCACCGCGAGGTGTCGCCCCTGCGAAAGGCAGATGATGCCCTCTTGCTCGACAACAGTCACATGACCATTGCGGAGCAGCGCCAGTGGCTCCTCGACCGTTACCACGAAGTGGCCGGAGCCTAAGCCTCGATGGCTGTAGGTGGCTTATGGCAGGCGGCGAGATGTCGTTTGCTCACCGTATCGCATATGCCGTTCGGGCGTATCGCAATTGGTGTACGCTCGTATCGCAAATGCCATACGCCCGTACGCCAAATGCTGTACGGTGACCAAATGCCGTTGCCGAGGGGTGTAAGCAGCATATTGAGTCCTCATCCCGTGGGAGAAAGGATAGGGTGAGGGCAAAAAAAGGAGCGCAAGTATTGTTTACGCTCCTTTTTTAATTTATCGTTTTACCTTAATTGATAGCGAAGCACTGGCCAGTCCGTCGGCTTCGGCTGTGAAACGGAGGGTGCCTCGTTGGCCCTTGTCGGCTTTGACGATGGCCAGCAGCAGTCCGTTGAAGGCTGTACGCGAGGTCTCTTGGAATGGGATGAGGCTTGCCGCATCGCCGTTGTCGGTGGCTATCACCCGTCCACAGCCCTCGGTGGAGCAGTGGATGAGGGGCTCGGCGGTGGGTACTTCACGTCCCTCGTTGTCGACGAGTGAGATGCGGATGAAGACCAAGTCGCTGCCATCGGCTGCCAACGTGGTCTTGTCGGCAGATAGCTTGATAGCCACCGGTTTGCCTGTGGTCTGCACCGTATCGGCAGCCCATTGCTTTCCGTCCTTATAGGCTATGGTGCGCAGTTCGCCCGGTTCGTAGACCACATCGTCCCAACGCAACCGATATTCGTATTCGCCCTTGCGCTTACGGCCCAGCGAGCGGCCGTTGAGGAACAGTTCGGCCTCGTCGCCTGAGGTGTAGACGAAGACGGGTGTCTTCTGCCCTACACGGTCGGGGAAGTTCCAGTGAGGCAGGATGTGTGCCATCGGTCGCTCCGGCATCCAACGCGACTGGTAGAGATAGTAACGGTCTTTTGGGAAGCCGGCGAGATCCACGATTCCGAAGTAACTGCTGCGCGAGGTGGGGCGGTTGGTTTCTATCTCGGCCAACTTTTTCCGGAGTTCTTCCATCTCGGCAGCCGACTTGGCCGCAGCATGGTTCAGCAACACACTCTGGTCGCTGTTGAAAGGCGTGGGTTCGCCCAGATAGTCGAATCCTGTCCACACAAATTCTCCACAGATGCCGGGATAGCGGTCGAGTGCGGCAAACTCCCAATCGGGCAGACCGCCCCATCCGGGTTCGGTGAGGTCGTAGGAGGAAACTTGGAAACGGCGGGGGAAATACTCACCGCGCGAACTCATTGTAGAACTGCTCTCACTGGAGTAACCGGAGAGGTGCTCGTGCCCGGGCTTGTTGAGGAACTCTCCATAAAACTTGGGGCCGCCATAGACTCCGGCGGCATAGTTCATGCCATGCACGTCGACCTGCATCTCCGTGCCGTTAACGGCCGACTTGCTGGGATAGGAGGCACCGAATGTGGCCGGGCGAGTGGTGTCGAATCGGTGTACCACCTCGGTAAGATGGCGTGCCACACCCGTTTCGGGCTCGTATTGTTCCTGTACCTCGTTGCCCGTGCTCCATAGGATGACGCTGGGATGGTTGCGGTCGCGGCAGATGAGCGATTCGATGTCGCGCTCATGCCATTCGGGGTAGAGAGAACCGTAATCGCCTGGCTTCTTACCGTAGTTCCAGCAGTCGAAAGCCTCGTCCATGACCACGAATCCCATCTTGTCGGCCAATGTGAGCAGGTCTGGAGCCGGTGGGTTGTGCGAAGTGCGCAGCGCATTGCAGCCAAAACTCTTGAGAATGGTGAGTTGGCGCTTGAGGGCAGCCGTATTGATGGCCGCACCCAAGGCTCCCAGATCGTGATGGTTACAGGTACCTTGCAGTTGGACCCGCTTGCCGTTGAGGAGGAATCCGTTGTCATGCGTAAACTCGATGGTCCGGAATCCGAAGGGGGTGTCGTAGACGTCTGTGGTGTGGTTGTGGTCGTCCAAGAGTGTAACACGTGCCACATAGCGGTTGGTCTGCTCCAGACTCCAGCGCTTGGGTTGTGTCACAGTGAGGTGGAGACTGTCCTCCCTACTGCATCCTGCCTCAGCTTGCAGCAGTACGCTGTGGGCAGAGGCTACCCGCTTGCCGATGCGGTCGGCCTCGTCGGTCTCATAGATGTCGATGCGCATGCGATAGGGGGCTGGCGTGTTGCTGCAGTTGTCTACCTTTACCCTCACGGCCGCTGTGGCTTGACGGTCTGTGATGGATGGCGTGGTAACAAACACGCCCCAGTGGGCGACATGCAGCGGCTGTGTCTTCACCAGCCTGACATGGCGGTAGATACCTGCTCCCGGGTACCAGCGTGACCCCAGGATCTCGGTGTTAAGGCGCACCGCTACCACGTTGTCGTCGCCATAGTGCAGATAGGGGGTAATGTCTACGCGGAAAGAGATGTAGCCGTAAGGCCTTTCGGCGGCTTTGTGCCCGTTGATCCAGACTTCGGCGTTGGCCATGGCCCCGTCGAAATCGATATAGAAGCACTTGCCTTGGTCCTTGGCAGCAATGTGGAAATGTTTACGATACCATCCGATACCACGCCAAGGCAGTTTGGCGGTGAAGCCCTCCAGTTCGGGACGGAAAGGTCCCTCTATGCCCCAGTCGTGGGGCACATCCAACTGGCGCCATTCGCTGTCATCGTAGTCGTAACGCTCCATCCCTTGCGGTTCGGACAGCGTAGTGCCGTCGGCTTGTTGTCCATAGCGGGCGAAAAGCCAGTCTGCATCAAAACAAAGCTCTGTCCGGGCTTCCGCTCCGAAGAGCAGAAGCGGACAAAGCCATACAAAGACAATCAGGTAATGTCTCATTTTTATTATTCTCGTGTTTTCTTATTCCATACTTTCCATGTGTTGGCATCTTGGCTCTTGCGCTCAAAGGGTCCTGCGGAGGGATTGGAGACTTTGCGGCGGATGCCGAGATAGTCGGTATTGAGTTTGATAGGCGAGCCGTCGGGGTTGGTGAATGCCTGCTTGGTCACGACGGGCTTGCGGAGTGTGGCGGTGGTCACCAACTTGTGCTTCGTCTGGTCTTGCCAGCAGTTGGCGTTGAGTGAGAGATACCATCCGTCGGTACGCTCTTCCAGAGTGGCAGTAGTGCCCTCGGGCATCGTGGTGTTGGCCACCAAGTCGATGGGATGCTCGGGCTCATCCCATCCCTCCAGTTTGGCTACCGGCAGCAGCAGGTTGTTGTGCCATTGCAGGTCGCCACCGAGGTTGGGAGCCTTTCCGAGCGACTTGGTGCTGTGGGCGGGGTAGTAGTAAGTGTAGCGTCCGCCTGCACAGCGGTCGCGTCCGGCAATCACCTTGCCGCCAATCAGGTTGTGTACACAGGCGATACCTTGTGACAGAGAGAGTGCTTGGCGTGAGAGCAGGATGTTGTTGGCCACGAGTATAGGGCCGTGGCATACCTCTATGAAGATGTCTTCTTGCTCATTGTTGTCATGGAAGAGGTTGTCGGTTACCTGCATGCCCTGTCCGCCCCAGTCGAGCCATAGACCGCGGATGCAGCGGTAAATGTGGTTGCCGCGGATAAGGGCATCGTTGGCAAAATGGAGTTTGATACCGCCCATTTCCTCACCGGTAAATGTCTCTCCCATACAGATGTCATGTATCTCGTTGTCCTCGATGAGACTGAAAGCACCGCCGCTGCATCCCACGATACCCGTTTGGCCACAATCGTAGATGTGATTGTGGCGGACGATGTGGTGTCCGGCCTCGTCCTTGTCCCACGAAGCGTTCTCAAAGTAGTCTCTGAGTTGCTCAACGGTTTGCCCACCCTCTGGGTCAGCATAGATGCGGGGCGGCAAATACTGGTAGTGGTGGGCGTGGCCATAGGTGGAACGGCCCAAGGAAATGCCTGAGCAGCGCGAGCGGCAAATGGTGTTGTGCTCTATGATCCATCCCTTGGCCCAGTGGGGGCCGATGAGTCCTGGTTGTTCGGCCGAGGGTGGCGCCCAGTTGGTGGCCGCATTCTGCAAGGTGAATCCTCGTACGGTGATATAGTCCACTCCCGTGTGGTCGGGATAGAAGACTTCTGGGCGAACGGTGACCTCCACCTGCTCCTTGTTGGGGTCTACGCCTTTGGCAAACTGTGCATAAATGGTGGTTTGGCCGTCCATCTTGGGCGTGGGAGCCTTGACCGTGAGGTAGACGTGATGGCGGCCATGCAGACGGTTGTGGAGCACGATGGGGAAGACACCGAAGCGTTCCCAATCGCCGGTGTTGGTGATGTAGGCGCTCACGGGCGTTCCGCTGGGATCGTCTATGTATGCCTCGATGATGCCTGCCTTGGCCAGCGTCGCAGCCTGCACGAAGAGCGTGTCAGACCCATTGCCAAAGTCAACATCTTCGAAAAACATCTGGGAACCGTCGCGCAGGTAGCCGAAAGGCCAGCGGTCGACAATGGCGATACAGATACTTTGGTCGCCGCCTTTCACAGAAGCTTGCATAGAGGTCTTCTTCTCTTCACAAGAGGGACGTACCCATTCCAGATTCATCAGCACCGGACCACCGTTGCCGTCGGCTTCGGCATAGAACCTTGGTACCCCGTCGATGGGTGCCATGACTTCGGCCAGTGAGAATGTCTCGCGGAGGCGGAGGTCGCCGTGAATGACGAAACCTGTGTGGTTGGGACGACCGTGGCCGTGATACCAACTGCCGTATAGTTGCTCGTCAAAAGGATTGCGTGTGCCGAAAAACGAGTTGGGGAGTGTCACTTTCCATGTATGGTCGTTGACACGGGTCCAGCCTTTGACGGGTTCTGAGCCGGTAATGATCACTTTCTCGCCCTCAGCAGCCTGATACGTGATGCGCTGCTTGTCGGAAATGCCGCCTCTTGGTGGCACTACCTTTTCACGATAGATGCCCTCGTGTACGGTGATGAAGTCTCCGGGCATGGCACGCTGTGCTGCTGCGTTGATGGACTGTAAAGGTTGGGCTTCGGAACCGTCGTTGCTATTGTTGCCCTTGGTGGCCGACACGTGCCATGTGGTCTGTGCGGCCATGCTGATGCTCACGGTGGCGAGCACCAACAGGTAGGATAGTCTTTTGTACATATTGTTTATTTGAATTGGAACCATTCCAGGTTCATCAGGTTTTGGTCTTTGTTTTCGGGTTGGTCGCCTTTAAACACCATTACTAAAGCATGGACACCGCTGACTTCTGTCACCGCTGTGCTGTGGAAAGCGTATGCCACCTCTCCCGATTGCGGTTGGATGCGGCAGGTGCCGATGATAGGGCCTTCGGGCGTGTCGATATGCAGTTCTATGTGGCCTGCTTGGCACGGGCCGGTGGTCTTACAGGTGAATTGGCAGACACCCTTGCGTCCGAAATCGAAGTAACGCCAATGGGCTACATCGTTGTTACGAATCTCCGACAGGTATTCCACGGGGATATCATGTGCCGGGCGGCGCACCTTAATCATCAGATGCCCTTTGAGTTCGCAAGCCCTGGCGGCATCCATGCGCAGTTTCGGGTCGATGGGGCCACCGATACCCTGTGTGGTCATCACCACTTCATCGATGGTGCCGTCGGCGTTGAACCGTATGGGTTCTGCACACACTTTTCGCATGTTTGCCCATCCATGTGTAGGCCGATGATAGAAGATATACCACTGGCCATTGATTTCGACAATGGAACCGTGATTGTTGACAACAGCTTTGTTGCTATGATAATTGTCGATAATGACACCCCTATAGGTATAAGGACCAAAGGGTGAAGTGGCGGTGGCGTAGTTGAGGGTAGCGCAGTTGGTTTCTCCGTGTCGCTGGTGCCCACCGTAGATATAATAATAGATGCCGTTGCGCTTACGTACCGAACTGGCTTCGTTGAAAGCATGGTTCTCGTAGGTAAGCAGACTGTCGTGTATCTCACCTTCGATAGAGCGCATGTCCTTGCTGAGTTTCGCACCTTTGGCATGTGCTTGTCCCCAGAACAGGTATGCCTGTCCGTCGTCATCGATGAAGACCGAGGGGTCTATCCCCGTGGCCCTATGGATGACAGTACCGTCTCTAAAGGGGCCGTAGGGCGAGTCGGAAACGGCTACGCCCTCGTCATCTCCTCCATCTGCGAGGCAGTAGTATAGGTAATACTTGCCCTGGTGATAGATGCAGTCGGGTGCATAGAGCACTCTGTCGGTATAATCGGCCTGCTTGCCCTCTCCGCGGGTGGCAAATGAGGTCTGTTCCACGTTCCAGTGTACCAGGTCTGTGCTGGACAGTACATCGTAGTGGTGTGAACACCAGGTGTTGCCGGGCTCATCCAGCGAACCGTAGATATATACCCGTCCATCGGGCATGACACGCGCTTCCGGGTCGGCGATGTACAGTCCCGGAGGCGATATCGGATTGAGTGGTCGGGCGACGGCTGTAACAGGTTTGGTGACAGATTTTTTATTAATTTCCTTTTTTATGCCGTAGATGGCTATAGCCATACAGAGGCAAATCATGCAGAGAAAGGTACGTCTTGTCATGTCTATATTCTATAATGTTGTTTTTTTCATTTCGAATACCAGTTCGCCGCCGTCGAGCACCTCTTGGAAGGTGATATAGGTGCGGTTGAGGGGCTTGCCGTTGAGCAATACCCGCTTTACCTGACACTTATCGGCGGTGAGACCGATGGCTTTCACGGTGAAATCCTTGCCCGATGGCAGGTGCATGGTGGCCTCCTCAAACGAGGGTGTACCTATTTCGTACTGGCCCGAAACCGGATCCATCGGGTAGAAGCCCAGTGCGCTGAATACATACCATGCGCTCATCTGTCCTGTATCCTCATTGCCGCAGATGCCGGTAGGTGTGCTGTCGTAGAGTGTATCGAGGACGCGGCGCACCAGCGTCTGTGTCTTCTTGGGAGCACCCACACGGTTGTACATATAAATGGTATGGTGCCCTGGCTCGTTGCCGTGGGCATATTGGCCGATAAGTCCGGAGATGTCGCCAGAGGCATTTTCGCCTTCAATGGCCGACGACATGCTGAAGAGCGAGTCCATTTTGGCTTCCATCTTTCGTTTTCCGCCCATTATCTGTGTCAGTCCCTCTACGTCGTGCGGTACAAAGAAGGTCCATTGCCATGCGTTGCCCTCACAGTAGTCGTCGCGACGATGCTCGGAGCGCAAAGGATAGAAAGGAGTGCGCCATCCACCGTGACTGTCGCGACCTCTGGCCAGCTTGGTGACAGGATTGATCACGTTGCGGTAATTCTGGCCGCGCTGGTGGAAGTGGGTGGCCGTCTCCGAATGGCCGATGAGGTCGGCAAAGCGGGCGATGGCTTCGTCGTCGAAAGCATATTCGAGTGTGCGGGCTGTAGCTTCCATTTCCAAATCGCACGGTACGTAGCCGTAACGTTTATAGTTTTGCATACCGACGAAATAACCCATCGAGTAGCCACATGTATCGCGCTGGGCCGATGTGGTCATGGCCTGCAGTGCCAGTTGTGTATCAAAGCCTCGGATGCCGTTTTGGTAACAGTTGGTAATCAGAGGCATCGAATGTAGACCTATCATCTGGTAGGTCTCTTGGCCGGCTAAGGTCCAGATAGGCAACTGTCCGCAGATGCGGAAATGTTGCAAAGAGGTCTTTACATAGTCGCGCATCACATCGGGATGCAGTACGGCCATGAGCGGGCAAGCGGCCCTAAAGGTGTCCCAAAGACCCACCACGGCACCGTAATAGTCGAAACCGTCGGTGCGATGAATCTGTCCGTCGGGACCACGGAACCTGAAATCGACATCCGACGACAGCATGGGGTAGAGCAATACATTGTGTAACGAGGTGTAGAAGATGCGGCGGCGCTTGTCGACCGGCGTCTTTACCTCTATCTGGGCCAAGCTCCGGTTCCACAAAGCAGTGGCTTCGGCACGCACTTGGTCGAATGTGACATCTTTGGCCTCTGCCAATAGATTGGCGCGGGCACCATCCATGTCTACACCCGATATGGCCGTCTTCACCTCCACGGTTGTGGGATCTCCATCCAAGTCTACCACCATCTTCACGTTCTCTCCCCGTACACCCTGCACGGTGTTGACACGGTGGTTGTCCACATAGAGAGCCACCGAGCGTATGGGCGACGAGAATGTGGTGTAGAAGTAAATGTGCTGGTTGTACACCCATCCGTTGGATTTGCGGTAGCCCCTTACAGTATAGGCGTCTACCTGCTCAATATAGGCATCGTACACGGTGTCTACATCATGCTCCGGCTGGATGGTACAGCCGCAAGTGGAACCGTGTTCCAAATCGATGAGTACCTGTCTGCGACCCGGTTTGCGGTAGTGGTAGCGTTGGAGGCCACAGCGGCGGGTAGCAGTAAGTTCCGTCTCCACGTCTCCCCCGTACATCTGGACCTTGTAGTAGCCCGGTGCCGTGGTTTCGCGGTCGTGTCTCAGTTCGGATGTGAGTTGTCGGGTACGCAGTTCGGATAGCGCGAAACCCTCCTGCCGGGGGCGCAACGGCATGAAGAGGATGTCGAGGAAGTTGGCACAGCCGCCACCGCTCTTGTGCAGGTGGCTGAAGCCGATGATCTGCTTGTCGTCGTAATGATAGCCCGACCCAGAAGGACGAGTGTCGGGGCCAATCTGCATCATGCCGAAAGGCAGGGCTGCTACGGGTGTCACGCGGGCATCTCCTCCGGTGCCCATCATGCGGTCTACTTGTCCGCATAAGTCTTGGGCGCTTACGCTGCCGCAAAGGATGGCAAGCAGCAAGCTAAGTATGTGTCGTGTGTACATGTTGGATGATGGTGTTGGTGGTTATCAATGGCAACACCCCCAACTCACCTTTGGCAAGAGGTTGGGGGGTGAAGCGGAAAGTATTTATCAATAACCTTTTGCTCTATGCAGTGTAAACTCCTGGCAGGGACTGCCGTTCTCCATACGGTAGAGGGTCCAGGTGTTGCCGTCGTCCCATTCCTTGAGGCGCCAGTTGTATTCCGGCTTCATCAACAGTTTCTTGATGCTGCGCGGGAAAGCATTGGCGTGGCGGGCGTTCTCCCATGTGCGGATGGTGCGGAAGATCTGCTCCTTCTGCGGGCACTTCTCCACATCGTCTTGGTTGATGCCCATGAAGTAGGTGGCACCATAGCCCACGGCGATGGCCTCGATGTGCTCATATTGCTCCACGGTAGAGGTGTCCTTG
Organism: Bacteroidales bacterium; assembly: GCA_004554665.1. Lineage (GTDB taxonomy): Bacteria > Bacteroidota > Bacteroidia > Bacteroidales > Bacteroidaceae > Prevotella. The sequence goes on along the minus strand of SFKY01000003.1, from coordinate 18,767 downwards.
ATGGCGAAGTTGCCGCCGAACGACACGGGATAGTAGTTGGAGTAGGTCACATCCCTCAGGTCTTTGCCCTGGCTCGTGGCGCTTCCCCACTCGCGGGTGTCTACATCGTACAGGTTGCGGCCTCCACCCACATTCCATACGCTCTGGTAGTGCCATGAACCCTCAGACAGGGTGGCTCCCGAGAAGCGGATGTAGGGCACACCGAGCTGCTTGGCATAGTCGAATAGGGTGTGGAAGAAACGCTTGGCCGAGTAGTAGCCATGCCCGTTGTTGAAGAGAAACTCCTGACCGTCAAAGTCGTACAGCGTCAGACCGCTGCGCTTGGCTATCTTGGCATACAGGCGTGCTATCTCGTCCTGCAAAGCCATGTTGGGGATAATGCCATCGTAACCGTAGTTGATGGTCACTTGCAGTTTCTCCACTACATCGCCGCTGCGGTGGGCTGTAGGAGTGCTTCCCCAGTAGCCACGCTTGACATTGAGCAGGCGGTAAGGAGCCTTGTCCGATACACCGAGGTAGTGGATGAGTTCTTTACCTATCTTGATCATGTTCAGGTTGGGGCAGTGGCCCTCCCAGCTGGCTATCTCCTCCATGTAGGTGGGATCGTCAATGTAGATAAGGGTATCTTCGGGCGTGAGGTCGCGCACCAGCTTGCGGCGCTGCTGGCTGCACAGGCTGTCGCTGGGCACAGGACTGGCATCTTGGGTGCCGGGCGCCAGCGAGTTGGTAATACATACACGACCCAGCATCAGACCTTCGGCGGCAGCCATGTTGGCAAACTCCTTGTGCGACTTGTGTCCAGAGGCCAGCTTGAACGGCTTGCGGCGCTCATCAACCTCATCCAACCAGCCGTCGGTGGCACGGTCAGGATGCAGGAAACCCTGGCCGTAGGCATGGATGGCCGGGAAGCCCAAACGCTTGGTATAGGCAATGATGCTGTCATACTTCTGCCCGGTCATGGCATCGGGCGAGTAGGCAGCAGGGTCCTTGATCCACTTGCCGTTGACAGTCGGATAAGGCAGACCTTCCGATTTCACTACCGTCTGTATCACATCCATCAGCGCAGTGCTGTCAGGGCTGCCCCAAAGGGCTATTGATGAGCCGATGAAGTCTACTCCGGGCAACGGCTCCACATCGATGTGGTTGGGGATGTTGGCCTGCATGTGCGGAATCAGTGAGTAGCATACCTGACGGGGCTTCGTCCTGTCGCGCGACTGGTAGTTCAAGAAGATGCGTCCCTTGTCGTCTACCTGTGCGGCGTTACCGTACATGATACGGTAGTAGGGTTCCTTGTGCGCATAGAATGCCACGTCGCTGATACCGTTTCCACCCAGCGAGAACTTCTGTCCCTCGTGTAGGTCTGAGGGCAACGGCCACTGTTTGGCATCGGGCGTATGGATGATGTACTCGAAAGGGGGTGCGTCGCCCTCGATATCGGCAGTACCCCCGATGGTGTTGTCGTCGAGTGCCAACATACCGATGGCATAGTTCACGGCATCGCTCGTATCTCGTGCCACGCCGATGATCTCACCCAGCAGGTTGTCGATATTGGTATAGTAGTCGCCCCACTGTATGGCATCCACGCCTCCACGGTTGTCGAGGCTCTGGAGCGTCAGTTTCAGGTACTTGTCCTTAGGGGTGAGTTTCACCTTGGCCACCTGTCCCTGTGGATAAGTAAGGGTGATAATGCCTGCCCGCTTGTCGTAATCGGCCTGCTCGGGCTGGTAATACACCTTGCTCTGGCTGTCGTAAAGCGACAACAAGGGCGATGGCTTGTCTGCCGGACAGAACTCTCGGTAGGGTTTCACCGTGATGTTCTTCATACTGGTGATGTAACCCTTGTCATTGAGCTGGATGCCGAAGTAATCTGTCTTGAAGCTCCACGGCTTCTGCGCACCACACCCACACAGTAGGGCTGCCATCAGCATGGCAGCCCCCTGCTTGTAGGCGCGTTTGGTAAGTTTCTTTTCTCGTCTCATATCTCTGTCTCTGTCTTTTTCTTACTTTTGTGTTAAATCCTTGAAAACATCTTTTACCCTAAAAGAGACTAAGGCCTATCTCAGCCTAAAGAACGAGTTATTAACAAAATTGTACACTATGCTGTACTTACTATAAAAGAACCTATCACCTATATGACAACCAAAGGGCTAAAATGGGTAGTCAAAAAGGTGAAAAATTTTCGGGAAACCGTCGCAATAACGTTTTTTAAGACTTCTTGCCCGTCACCGTTGGGGTAGTTACGGGAGACAGGAGTGGCATCTGTCTGAGCCAAAGGCCACGTTTAGGGGCGCTAAACATGGCCTTTAGGTCACCTAAATGCCATGAATAGCGCCCCAGTGGTAGTCAGTCCTGTCGCGCAGGGCCGTCTGGCGGCTGGGTATGTGGCAGGACGTGTGGGTGAAGAACGGGTTACTTTCCGGAGAATCGGAACCAGTTGAAATCGGCGTAGCCGTCTATGCCCGATGCCTCGGTGGTATAATTGAACAGGGCAAAGCGGTTGGCGGTCCATACCAGTCCCAGGCCCATGTGGAGCACGTTGCCGATGGGATGGAAGGTGCTGCCGTCGGTGCTGTAAAAGAAGCGGGCAGTGAAGTCCTTGTCAGTGGCGCGCGCCCGGATCCACAGTTTGTCGCCACGGTAGTCGTCGATGGCTGTCTCGATGATTTTCCCATCGTTGCACATGACAAGACGGCGCTTGCCGTGCTCCTGATGGATGCCTACGTAGGCATAGGGAAACTCGAAAATGCCGAATCCGGCCACGCATCCGTCCTTCAGGCCGCCCAGTTCCATCTCCACGGTGCCGTGCGAAGCAGGACCCTGTACGCGCTGGGTCAGTGTGTTGCGGGCACTGGTGAGGCCCTTGGCCATCGAGGCATGCAGGCGCATGTAGCCGGGACGCTCTGTGAGCGACCACTTGGTATTGTCGGGATTGTGGTTCCACTGCCATTGCAGTCCCAGCTGCTTCTTGCTAAACTCGTCGTCGGTAGCCGGAACGCACAGAGGCTGCTGCTTGCCGGTCTTGGGCTTGTCGTAGACGATGGCGTCGCGGCCATCTGTACCCATCATGGGCCATCCGTCCACCCATTTTACGGGTAGCAGGTGAGGCACACGTCCCATAGGGCCACGGTCTTGCATGATGATGAACCACCAGTCGCCGTTCTTGAGCTGAACCATGCCTCCCTGGTGCAGGCCGTTGCCGGGATAGGAAGCGTCGTCCTCAACGATAATCTTGTGCTCGTAAGGACCGTAGATGTTGCGCGAGCGCAGGCAGACCTGCCAGCCGCGCGTGCCGCCGGCTGGGCAAGTGATATAGTAGTAGCCATTGATCTTGTACATGTGGGAGCCCTCCATGCCGAAGTCCTTGCCCCATGTCTGGCTGTCCTTGAAGCCCTTCTCCCATATCTTCACCGGTTTTCCCTTGGTGGAACGCACATCGGCGTTGAGCTCGGTGATGTAGAGGACATGCTGTCCGTGGGCTACATACACGCGGCCGTCGTCGTCGAAGAAGAGTCCGGGGTCATAGAGAAACTCGGGGAAGATGGTACGCTTCCAGGGACCGCTGGGGCGGTCGGCCTCGCAGACAGAGAAGTGGCCTTTTTCGATTCCCCATCCGTTGGGGGTGCAGAAGGCCACGTAGAATTTGCCGTTGTGGTGACGGATGGATGCGGCCCACGAACCGTTGAGGTAGAGGCTGCCGCCCTTGAGATCGAAGCGGGGGTCTTCGTCGTATCTGTCTACTGCATATCCGGCCATCTTCCAGTTGACCAAGTCCTTTGAGGTGATGATTGGGCATCCCGGCACATAGTGCATGCTGGTGGAGACCATGTAGAAGTCGTCTCCCACGCGGATAACGTCGGGGTCGGCCCAGTCGCCCCATAGGATGGGGTTGGTGAAGGTTCCGTCGCCGTTGTCCGGTGTCCATACTTGCTGGGCCGTGGCTGTCATGGTGGCCGTGCATGCCAGCAAACAAGTTGCTAAGTGTTTGAATCTTTTGTTCATAAGTATCTTATTGTCCTTAATTCCGCAACACTATTATAAATTTATCTTTTTAAGTACCTGAGCAACAAAAAGTTGCTCTGGATTTTGTCATGTCAGATTTTTCACCTATCTTAGTGTTGCAAATCAAAATATGTATCAAACCCGACAGACATGACAAAGGTAGCAATTAAATCTGAGAAACTCACTCCTTTTGGAGGAATATTTTCAATAATGGAGCAATTTGACTCCAAACTCTCGTCTGTAATCACACTTCACCCGACACTTCGCACATGTAGTGCCGACACGATTCTCAGAGCCATAAAGGAACTTACCCAGAATGACTTTGGATAACACCGACAACTTATGCTCGTGATTTTGCGTATTGCCTCAAGTCGCATGGTGGGGTAAGGGGAATTTATATGTCTTTATGGTGACATTCGATGCACTGTGCCCCCTTTTTACTAACGATGCAGATTCTTTTCGCTTCTGTATTATATTATGCGCGTAGTTGCGGATTTGAGGATTATTTTTACTTATCTGCCGTTTTTTTACTTTTTTCGGGCATTTGTTGATATATATCAATGCTGTTTTCCAATGCCATGAGACGGGTGATGGTGTTGGGATTTCTATTTGCCGCATTTCGCACCCGTAAACGCCACGTTTAGGTCGGCTAAACGCCATGTATAGCACAACCGTGTGCCGCTACTGTTTCATTCGGGCGATTCTTCCCGGATGGTGGGTAGGGGCACACGGCTTGTGTGTTCGGTTGCCGAATGTGGCGGCTTGCGGTTTTATCGGCCTATCTGCTCGGCATTGCCTATTGCCTTGAACTCCACATTGATGGCAGGAGCATTCTCGGACGAGAATTCGCATGACAAGGTCACGTTGTTGGTGCCGTTGCTCCACAGCGCGGTGTCGGGGATAGGATAGCTGGCCAGTGGCTGCCATGTGTCATTGCACACATATACGGTCTTGCCGTCGCAGTAGAGTTTGTTGCCGGCCTTCATGGCCATCGGAACCTCGATGGTTGCCGCTCCCTCGACCTGTATTTGCAGGTGGCTAAGGGTGGCATCGGCCTGTTCGCCAGCCTCGATGGTGGCGTAAAACTGTATGGGTTGTGTCTCGTACGGATTCTCAAACGTGCAACGAGACAGCAGCGGTTCGCCTGTCTGCACGAAACGGTACTTATGACGGTTGCCTCCCTTGAGCGCCACGCGGTAGAGAGTCCAACTGTTGTTGTCGTTGCGCTCCAGATGATACTCGTTGCGTGGATTTTTCAGTTCCTCACGTTGTGCTTCGGTCAAGAATCCGCCGTTGCGTACCTTCTGCCACTCACGGATTGCCTCAAACAGCCGGCTCTTGAATCCATTCTGCTCGATACTCTCGTCGACGCGGAGCAGGTAGCCAGCATTGAAAGCTGCGCTACGTGCCTGAATCCACTCTATGTCTTCCGGGCGGTATGTCTGTTCCAGCTTAAACCATCCGAGCATGCCGGGCATCAGATTGCGTTCGAAATAACGCTGGTTCTCCAAGCGGTAGTTAACTTGGCTTTGGCGAAGATTGCTGTACCAGGGTTCGCCCCAGTTCATGAAAGTGTAGATGTGCCACCAGTAATGGAATGTGGACGAGCCACACGATATGACACCCTTGTCGGCCAGTCCGTCGTACCACTGTTTCAGGAACATCGAGGCACCCAGACAGCCGTGGCCTGTTGGCGAACCGCCGTAGTAACCGTCGAAGTCCATGAGACCGATGCCCGTCTCGTTGCAGACCTCAGCCAACCGTTTGCCGTAGACCTGCTGCAGGTGGATGTCTGGAAAGAAACCACTGTAACAGTTGTTGACCAGTTTGTCGATGCGGTCGCCGGCCCGATGGTAGGTGGCCTTGGTGCCGAACTGTCCACGCGTGCAGTCGAGTAGCCTGTAGGGCGCATCCTTGCTGATACTGCGGTAAGAGACGATTTCACCACCTATCTTGGCCGAGTGTGTCTCGCCGAAGTAGGTGAAAAATTCTGGCGAATCGATCACTATCTCCTTGTCGGTGGCGCTGATGTCCTTGCCGAGCTTGGCACTGCCCGAGATACAGAGACTGTCGCTGGCTATAGGGGTGACATAAGGGTCGTGGGTAGAGGTAAACATGGTCAGCGTGTGCACACCTATCTCTATGCCACGTTGCCGCGCCTTGTCGGTAAATGCCTTGATCTGGGCTGCTCCTTGCGGAAAGCGGCGCGTATGGAGGTCGAAGTGTCCCCAGCTCTTGAAGATATCGCCGATATGTACCAAGTGGAAACCACAGGAATCGGCATAATCGAGAGCTTGGTACGGCGAAGCACCTTCGTAGAGCATATAGGCCGGATTGGGCAACTTGCGTTGCTTGATCCACTGGCCGTCCTTCATCGGGTGAGGCAGTCCTTCTGTTACCTCTATCTCTCCTATCGTCTCCACGGCGCGGCCATCCGGCACAGCAAAAAGGGCGATGGAGGAGCCAATGAAGTCGCTGTCTAACGACACGATGTGCTGTCTGCGGCCATACAGGTCTACCGTACGTGCGGTGCGCCAGTCTCGGGAGAAAAACTGGATGTCGCTGCCATAGTCGCGTTCCACTGCTGCATTGCCGCGGATGAGACGGATATATTCGGGCATATCGCCTTTTTCGTTGACATTGATGTCTGCCACCTGCTGTCCTATCTTGTCTTGGTATTCTTCGGGTACCGTCTGTCCAGGCAGCGGTCGTACATAGTAGCCGCCACTGGCATCGTCGCCCAAGTGTGGCCTGCCCTCCGATGTGCTGATCTGTAGCGGCTGCACGCCAATGGCAAACTCGCCGTCGCGTACCACCCCCACGGTCTCGCCTATATATTTGGATAGGGTGGTGGCGTAGGGTCCCCAGCAGATGGCTTGGATGTGGTCGCGCTTGGTGAGTGCCTCCAGTTGCATGCGTATATAGGTTCCCTCGTCCGCATAGTTGACCGTTGCCACGGAACCGTTGCTGAAGGTAAGCAGCCAGCGATTGCCGTTGGCTGCTAATTTGATGGGAGCCAGATAGTCCTTGCCGTCGTACAGCTGGATGATGGGCGACGGATGCCCTTTGGGCACATAGTCCTTGCCCGTCTGTAGATTGGTCATCTTGACTATATACCCCTTCTTGTCTACGCGGAAGGTGGCGAAGCGCGTCTTGAGGTCGACGGCCGAGGCCGACAGACAAGCTGCAGCCATACACAGAGGCAGCAACCATTTTCTGAATGTGATATGCTTCATATAACGAATGACTTGATATTCCTTGGGACTATGTCGTGTACACTCTTGGCAGTGACTGCCGTTCTCCATACGGTAGGGCGTACAGGTATTGCCGTTGTCATTGCGGTCAGAGCAGAACTGGCTATCTGCCGACCCATGGGGATCAATGCTCGTCTCATAGATGTTGATATAGTCTTTTGTCGTATTTCGTGCTTGTGTTATTATTATCCCTGAAAGAAACAATCTTTCTCCTCAAAAAAACTAATTGCCTATATCAGCCTAAAGAACGAGTTAAAAAGTACATTTGTGTCGTACTGTTATAAAAGAACCTATTCACTTATATGACAACCAAGGGACAAAATCGGGTAGTGGGAAAAGCAATTATCTTTTTCGGGAAAGTGCCGATATAAGGTTTTTTAAGACATTTTTCCCCTTGTCGTAGTGGCTGTTGGCGGATACAGGTGTGGCATCTGTCAGAGCCAAATGCCATGAATAGCGCCCCGGTGATAATTGATGTCATAGAGAGAATGTAAAGATCGCCGCGGGGGGCGGTCTGTATGCAGATTACTTGCCCGTGAAGTGGAACCAGTTGAAGTCGGCGTTCTTCAGCTGTACCATGCCGCCTTGGTGCAGTCCGTTGCCTGGATAGGAGGTGTCGTCCTCCACCATCACGCGGTGCTCGTACGGGCCATAGATGTTTCGCGAGCGCAGGCACACTTGCCAGCCTTGTGTACCACCTGCCGGACAGGTGATGTAATAGTAGCCATTGATCTTGTACATGTGAGAGCCCTCCATACCGAAGCCTCGTCCGAGCGTATGGCTGTCCTTGAAACCCTTGTCCCATATCTTCACCGCCTTGCCCTTGGTGGCGTGTACGTCGGAGGTAAGTTCGGTGATGTAGAGAGTGTGCTGGCCGTGTACCACGTACACCCTCCCGTCGTCATCGAAGAACAGTCCCGGATCGTAAAGATACTCCGGGAAGATGGTGCGCCGCCACGGGCCTTCAGGACGGTCGGCCTCGCAGACAGAGAAGTGGCCCTTTTCGGTTCCCCAACCATAAGGCGTGCAGAAAGCGACATAGAATTTGCCGCTGTGGTGACGGATGGATGCGGCCCAGGAACCACCAGAGATAGAGCTGGCCACCCTGCATGTCGTAACGTGGGTCTTCATCGTAGCGTTCTACGGCATAGCCAGCCATCTGCCAGTTCACCAGGTCGGTGGAGGTGAGGATGGGGCATCCCGGCACGTAGTGCATGCTGGTGGAGACCATGTAGAAGCGGTCGTTCACGCGAGTGACATCGGGGTCGGGCCAGTCTCCCCATAAGATAGGGTTGGTAAAGGTGCCGTCTCCGTTGTCGGGCGACCATGCCTGTTGGGCGATGGCACTATGAAGACCGCAACAGGTGAACAGCAAAGTGATGAGCAACCTCATGATGAATTTTTTATAACGAAGTGATACGTTTGGCCTTGCCGCTATATTTCACGGTCTTGGCCTTGCCTTTGTCGCCCACAGTGACGATGCGGAAGCTACGCTGCTTGAGCATACTGCGATAAGCGCCTTGGCGGTGGCCGATGGTGAGCGTGCGGTGAGCATTGTCCCAATGGATGGGGATGAGGGTGTGCTGTCCCAGCTCGTATTGGTAGCCGTCGCCGTCATCCTCGTAGAGGAGGAAGTCGGCATCCTCGCCGGGATAGACGCGGAGCTCAAGTTGGCTCCAGTCTTTTTCGGCAGCATACTGTACATCAGGACCGATGGGTACGATGCTGCCTGCCTTGACATAGAGCGGCATGATATCGATGGGTGCGGCACGGCGCACGGTTTTTCCTCCCTCGGTGTGCTGTCCTGTCCAGAAATCGTACCATGACGTACCGGCCGGCAGGTACACCTCTTTGGCCTGTGTGTGGCTCATGTCCACCTTGTGGTCTTTGCCCACATACATGGCGTGGGTAACAGGAGCCACGAGGATGGAGCGGCCGAAGAGATATTGGTCGTCCAGCGTGCAGGCCTGGGTGTCGGTGGGGAAATCCATGAACAGCGGACGCATGAAGGTGTCGCCGTCGCTGTGTATGCGCCAGGCTGTGGCATAGAGGTAGGGGAGCAGACGGTAGCGCAGGCGGATGAACTTCTCGATGGCATCAAACGCCCATGTGCCGCGCTGCCCGAACCGATAGATTTCACGGGGCGTGCAGGTGCCGTGTGAGCGCATCATCGGGGTGAAGGCACCAAACTGGATCCAGCGGGTGTAAAGTTCCTGATAAGCGGGGTCGGTGTAACCCTCGGGGTAGTCGTTGCAGGTGACGAAACCGCCGATGTCGGTATTCCAGTAGGGGATGCCGCTGATGGAGAAGTTGAGGCCGGCGGGAATCTGCTTGCGCAGCACCTCCCAGGTAGACATGATGTCGCCCGACCATGAGCAGGCCCCATAGCGCTGCTGTCCGGCAAAGGCAGAGCGCGTGAGGATAAACACACGCTTGTCTTGGCACACGGCACGCTGATGGTCGTACACGCCACCGACCGTAGTGATGGGGAAGGCGTTGTAGACGCTACGATAGAGGCCGTCGTGGGTAGGTTGGTCCATCTTGCGGTCGTTGTCGCTGAATTCGGGCTCTGTGGCATCGAGCCACCAGCCGTCTATGCCGAGTTGGAAGAGTCCTTGGTTCATGTGCCGCCAGAAGATATCACGCGCTTCGGGATGGAAGGGGTCGTAAACCTTGGCTTGCTCGGGGTAGGTCTTGAAGTCAAGCAACAGGTTTTTGTCTTTCAGTTTCTTGTTGATGTCGGTCTTGTTGCCGAAGTTGGGCCACACTGAGATGATGATGTGTGCATGTTGGCGGTGCACCTCGTCGATCATTTCCTTGGGGTTAGGGAAGTTGGGATTGTCGAACTTCACAGCGTTCCACTTGTTGTTGTCGGTGCCCCAATACTGCCAGTCTTGCACGATACCGTCGAGGGGTACGCGCAGTTCGCGGTACTTCTTGACCACGCCGAGCAGTTCTTCCTGGCTCTGATAGCGCTCCTTAGACTGGAAGAAACCATAGGTCCACAGCGCGTTCATCTGCACCTGACCTGTCAGGTCGCGCAACAGGCGCTGCACTTCGTCGGCCGTGTTACCACAGAGGAAGTAGTAATCGGCACCCGATGCCATCTGCGAGGTGAAAGCCATCTCCACAGGATTGTCCGTGAATGTGGTGGGCGATGTGTTATCCCACAACAGGCCGTAGCCTTTGACCGACTGCAGGTAGGGGATGGCTATCTCTGTATTGTTTTGTCTCAAAATCAGATGCTGGTTGCGCTGGTTCATGCGTCCCTGCTGGTGCTGGCCGAGGCCATAGATACACTCGTCGCGGTCGAGCTTGAATGCCTGACGCACCTCGTAGCTGTTGGTGCCGCCGTAGCTCACGGGAGTAAACTGGGTGCCCTCGCGCTGCTCGGCCAGTAGGGCCTTGCCGGCTGCGTCGGCATAACTGATGCGTCCGTTTTTCAGGTTTATCCTCATCGTCATCTTGCTTGTCTTGAGCGTCACGGCTCCGTCTCGGCGGGCGATGTCCACTTGGGTGGTTTCGGGTTGCTTGATGACCGAGTAGCTGTGCTTGGGAGCCTGACAGCCGTGCGGAACCTTGGTCACGCGGACGATTCCGGGTGCATAAAACTCTACCTTCATGTCCATGTCGGCCACGGTGGCCTCGATGCCCTGTGAGGTCTGTTTCGGTTGTTGGGCTTGTACACAGCTCCAACCTGCCACCATCAACAGGGTGGCGGCAAACATTCTTCTCCAGTTTTGTATCATATCTTTGTATTGGTACATTGAGTCTGCGATGGGATGACGGAGCGGATGAAAGTATGGGTACGACCCACTTCTCCATCCCTGTTTATTAGTAAGACAACAAAAGTCTCTCGATGGGTAGTGTTTACGGGCGATTTTTTCAAACATGGCGTTTACGAGGGCTCAATGCCACCTTTAGTGCGCTAATCATGGCATTTACGGTATATAGGTGCCCTCACCCTATACCTCTTCCTCTCCCATGGGGCGGTGGAAACGGCTACAAAAAAGAGGGCTTGCCTCACGACAAGCCCTCCGCAATACCAAAATATATTTTTAAATAATAGGTATGAATTATACTTTGCTCATGATTCCCGTCTTGGTGGAATCGAGGAAATCGGTAATGATTCTGATTTCCGGGCCATCGGGCACCTGTGCCTTGATTTGGAGTACCGCATCAAAGACGCTGGTCTGTCCATGGAATACCAGACGGTACGCATTGGCTACATGTTTCTGTACTTTTTCGTCGATACCATTGGCGGTCATCATCGTAAAGTTGGGACCGCTGTACGCAATGGGTTTTCCACCGGCTATGACAAAGGGCGGCACGTCTTTGGAGAACGTGGTTCCGGCCTGTATCATGCTGCCTTCGCCCACGCGGGTGCGTGCATTCTCAATGACACCGCTACTGAAGATGACACCGTCGCCAATCTCGCAGTCGCCAGCAATCTTGGTGCCATAACCAAAGACACAGTGGTCGCCCACCTTGGTGTCGTGAGAGATATGAGAACCCTCCATGAGGAAATTGTAGTTGCCTATAACCGTCTGGCCGCCCGTGTGGGTGGCGCGGTTGATAACTACATTCTCACGGATGATGTTACCGTTGCCAATGATGAGCTCGGTCTTCTCGCCACGGAAGTTGAAATCCTGCGGAAGTGCACCCACCACGGCACCCTGGTGTACCTTGTTATTGTTGCCCATGCGCGTTCCGTTCAGGATGCTGACGAATGGGAATATAATGCAGCCGTCTCCAATCACCACGTCGTCCTCTATGTAGGCAAAGGGGAAGATCTTGCAGTTGTCTCCGATCTTCGCTCTCGGTGATACCTCGGCTTTCGAACTTATTTGACTTGCCATATACTTGAATCTGTTATAGGATTATTGATATAGGTACCGTTTACTTGGCGCCTCCGCCCAGTGCCTGATAGAGATTGACCACGGCCTGCATCTTGTAGAAGTCGTCTGCCACCTTGCTCAGCTGCACATTGAGCAAGCTGCTCTGTGCTTGGATGACCTCAAGGTATGTGATGCTCTTGCCGTCGAACAGTTCGAGGGTAGACTCCACATTGTTCTGCAGCGCTGTGATTTGCTTGGCCTCAATGGCACTCTTCTCTGCAGACGAGTTGTAGAGCACCAGCGCGTTGCTCACCTCGCTTCCGGCAGAGAGGACTGCGTTTTGCCATGTGTTATAGGCCTGCTCGTACTGTGCCTTGGCCACTTTGAGGCCGGCAACGAGCTTGCCGTTCTGGAAAATGGGCTGTGTGAGCGAACCTACAGCATTGAGCAGCCACTTGCCGGGATTGACGATGCCGGCGCCGCTGCTGTTGGTGAAGATGCCGCTGCCACTGATGTTGATAGAGGGATAGAATCGGCTGCGTGCGGTCTCTACTGCGTAGAAGCACTGAGCCAGATTCATCTCTGCCGCATGCACATCGGCACGGTTGTTGAGCAGTTGGATGCCTACTCCTGTCGAGAAATGTTCGGGAAGACTCTGGTTCTCCAAGCGGCCGCGTGCGATGGTCTGCGCCTGCTGGCCGATGAGGAGCGAGAGCGAGTTTTCCACCTCGCGGATCTGTCGCTGCAGGTCGGTCTTCTGGGTCAGCACCGAGTAGTAGTTGCTCTCGGCAGCCTGCACGGCAGTAGAGTAGTAGCCTGAGCGGGTCTCTTTGAGAATGGCCATCTTGTCCCAAGTGTCCTTGGTGAGCTTCTCCATATCGCCGATGAGTTCCATCTGCTTGTCAAGCATCAGGAGCGTGTAGTACATGTTGGCGATGTTGGCGATGACCGTGGTCTGTACCGATACCTGATAGTCCTTTACCTGAAGGAGTGCCATCTGTGCGCCTCGTTTCTGCGACAGCAGGTTGCCGAAGAGGTCGATGTTCCAGCTGGCATTGACAGGCAGGCTGTAGGTCTTGGTGGCTTTGTTGCCGTCCCACGAGGCGATGGTGCCCTGCGGGGTGAAGCTGAACGACGGGAGGAAGGCCAGCTTGGCCGACATCAGTTGTGCCTCAGCCATCTTGACGTTGAGGGCAGCGTTGAGCAGGTTGGGATTGTGCGTCAGTCCCTGCTCTATCAGTCCCTGGAGCTGGGGGTCTGTAAATACACTGCGCCAAGGGATGTTGGCAAACGAGGCCGTGTCGGTCACCGCCAGCGTGTCGGTGGCGGAGACGGCATCCCTGACCAGTCCGGTCGTCGTGACATCGGGGCGCTCATATTTTCCGTAGAGGCTCTTGCAGCCACTCAGGAGGAGTGCTGCAAGGCCTATGACGATACTGTTTGTCTTATTTATTTTCATCATATTGGTTCTTATAGTTTTCGGGGGTTACCGTTGCTTTGGCGTGTGCATACTGCTCCAGTTCGGCAGCGGCCTCTTCATTCTCTTCGTCCTCAAACTTGAGCGGTCTGAGCTTCTCTTGCAACCACTGGAAGACGGCGAACAGTGCCGGCACGATGAAGATCTGGCAGAGTGTACCGATGAGCATACCGCCCACGGCGGCAGCGCCGAGTGTCTGGTTACCGTTCTTGCCTACACCCGAGGCAAACATCAGCGGCAACAGACCGATAATCATGGCCAGCGAGGTCATCAGGATAGGACGGAGACGTGCTCCGGCACCCAGAATGGCCGAGTAGCGGATGGCCATACCCGTCATACGGCGCTCCAAGGCAAACTGCACAATCAAGATGGCATTCTTGGCCAACAGACCGATCAGCATGATGAGCGCAATCTGCATGTAGATGTCGTTGGAGTGGCCGAACAGGTCGGTGAAGATGAAGGCTCCAGCAAGTCCGAACGGTATCGAAAGGATTACTGCCAACGGAAGGATGTAGCTCTCGTACTGTGCAGACAGAATCAGGTACACGAAGACGAGACACAGGGCGAAGATGATGCCCGTGGAATTGCTCGACTCCTGCTCCGAACGGGTCAGACCTGAATAGTCGAGGCCGTAACCGTCGGGCAATACCTGCTCTGCCACTTCCTCTACGGCCTTGATAGCCTGACCGGAAGAATAGCCATCGGCGGCTGAAGCGTTGACGTTGATACAGGTGAAGAGGTTGAAACGGTTCACGTTAGACGGTCCGTAGACGCGGCGGAGTGAACAGAACTCGCTTACCGGCGACATTCCCTGCGGCGTACGCACATAGATGTTGGTGATGTCGTCGGGTTTGGCGCGGCTTTCGACATTTCCCTGAATCATGACGCGGTAGAGTTTACCGTAGGCATTGAAGTTGGATGCGTAGAGACCGCCATAGTAACCCTGCAAGGTACTCAGTACCGTGCTGGGCGTAATGCCGCTCTGCTTACACTTGGCTACGTCCACATCAACCATATACTGTGGATAGTTGGGGTTGTAAGAGGTCATGGCGTTGGCAATCTCCGGACGCTTGTTGAGCTCTGCCAGATACTTTTTGGTAATCTCGAAGAACTTGTTCAGGTCTCCACCGGTCTTGTCCTGCATCGAGAACGTCAGACCGTTGGTCGCACCGAATCCGTTGATCATAGGCGGCGCGAAAGCCAGAATCTGCGCGTCTTTAATCTCGGCAGTCTGCTTGTAGATCATACCCAATACCGAGTTGACAGCTTGCGGATTGACGAAGAAACGCATCAGACCGTCGCCCTGCCACAGTCCGGAGAGGTTGTAGAAGAATCCGCTCGGACGCTCCTCAAAAGGCTTCAGCTTGACAATAAACGTTGCCTGGTCTGAACCTTGGCCGGCTATGAAGTTGTAACCTACCAACTGTTCGCGACTCTTGATAGCCGGGTTGGCAGCCAGCATCTTGTCTATCTGGTCAATCACCTCCTGTGTGCGGTTCTGACTGGTTCCCGGAGCCATAGAGACCGTACAGAAGAGTACACCTGTGTCCTCGTCGGGTACCAGTCCTGTCTTGGTCGTGGCCATCGTTACTACCAGCGCCACAATACCCACCACTACGGCCACACCGGCCATGATGCGGTGATGGATGACGTTGGCTACACCATTCTTATATTTCGCCAAGACCTTCTCATACTGGTAGTTGAAGCCGGCATGGAAGCGATCGATGAAAGAATTCTTCTTCTCATGACCCTCCTCGTGAGGTTTCAGGAACATGGCACACAGCGCGGGCGACAGCGTAAGGGCGTTGATGGCCGAGATAAGGATAGATACGGCCATGGTGATACCAAACTCGCGGTAGAAAGTACCACTTGTTCCGCCCATGAACGACACGGGGATAAACACAGCCGACATCACCAACGTGATGGAGATGATGGCACCCGAAATCTCGTTCATCGCATCGATAGAGGCCGTGAGTGCGCTCTTGTATCCTTGGTCCAGCTTGGCATGGACGGCCTCGACCACCACAATGGCGTCATCGACCACAATGGCGATGGCCAACAAGAGGGCTGAAAGTACCAACAAGTTGACGGAGAAACCGAATATCCAGAGGAAGAGGAACGTACCTATCAAGGCTACAGGTACCGCAATCATTGGGATAAGGGTAGACCTGAAGTCCTGCAGGAACACATATACCACAAGGAACACCAGCAACAGGGTGAGCACAAGCGTGAAGATAACCTCCTCAATAGAGGCATACAGGAACTCGGTCACGTCCATGTTGATCTTGTAAATCATGCCCGGAGGGAACGATTTGGCCTGCTTCTCCAGCTCCTTCTTCACGTCGCTGGCAATCTGGTTGGCGTTGGAGCCGGCAATCTGCTGCACCATACCCATCACAGAGGGCTGGTTGTTGTTGCGCATGGCCACACTGTACACCAGACCGCCCAGTTCTACCTTGGCAACGTCCTTCAAGCGGAGCGTCTGGCCATTCTGGTTGCTGGAGATGATGATGTCGCCGTATTCCTCGGCCGTCTTCAGACGACCTTTATAGCGCATGGTGTATTCAAAAGCCATGTCGCTCTGCTCGCCAAACTTACCCGGGGCAGCCTCGATGTTCTGCTCGGCCAGGGCGGCGGAGATGTCTGACGGGATGAGATTATACTGCTTCATCTTATCGGGCTGCAGCCAGATACGCATGGAGTATGTCTTCATACCTGGCGACTGTACATCGCCCACACCCGTGATACGCTTCAGGGCCGGGATAATGTTGATATTGGCATAGTTGGTGAGGAATACGTCGTCGTAACGGCCATCTTCCGTGGTGAGTGAGAACATCAATACGTTAGATGTCTGGCGCTTCTGCACCGTCACACCCACACGTGTAACCTCGGCCGGCAGCAACGCCTGTGCCTGGCTCACACGGTTTTGCACGTTCACGGCAGCCATATCGGGGTCGGAACCCTGCTTAAAGTAGACGGTAATCATACAAGAACCGTCGTTGGTGGCCTGCGATGTCATGTAGGTCATGTTCTCCACACCGTTGATGCTCTCCTCGAGCGGCGTGACAACCGAGTTGAGCACCGTCTGCGCGTCGGCACCCGTGTATGTAGTCTGCACCGAGATAGTTGGTGGTGCCACATCCGGGTACTGCTCGATAGGCAGCGAGATGATGCCGATAAGACCCAGCAACACGAAGAAGATGGAAATCACCGTCGAGAGTACCGGGCGCTTTATAAAGTTTGTAAATGTCATAGTCTAATATCGTTTTACTTCTTCATTACGTCCACAAAACCAGAGGCCGATCCCTGCTTCTCGCCGAGCTTGGCAGCATCGTCAATCTTCTTGAGATACTGTTCTTCGGTGATGGGTTTGATCTCCATGCCGTCATTGAGTGAGGTTATACCTTTCGACACATAGCGGTCGCCGGGCTTGAGACCTGATGTGACGATGTAGTTCTTGCCATCGTTCTGCGGGTTGACAGTGATTTCGGTGTATTTTACCTTGTTGTCCTTGCCTACTACGTAGACGAAGATCTTGTTCTGCACCTCAGAGGTAGCTTCCTGCGGGATGATGACAGCGTTGGCTTCCTCAGACGGGATGACAATCTGACCTGCGCCACCGCTCTTCAGCAGACGCTCGGGGTTGGCGAAGTGGGCAATGAGCGACAGTGAACCCGTAGCTGCGTCGATGACACCGCTCATCTTTACCACCTTGCCCGGGTGATTGTAGATGCTGCCGTCTGTGAGCTGCAGTTTCACGTCGGGAATGGCAGCGATGGCAGCCTGTGCGCTGCCCGATGTGCGGGTGAGTGCGAGAATCTCTCTCTCGGACATGGAGAAGAATACCTCCATCGTGCTGATATCCGATACGGTGGTAAGCGAGTTGCTGGCGCTTACCAAGGCGCCCACCTTGAAAGGCAAGCTGCCCACTACGCCTGCAGAGGGGCTCTTCACGGAGCACCAGCTCAGGGTTTCCTTGGCAGATGCCAGCGAGGCCTCGGCCTGAGCCAATGTGGCCTGTGCCGTAGCGTATGAATTCTCGGCAGAAGACAACTCAAACTGACCAATAATCTTCTTCTCGAAGAGGCGTTTGTTGTTCTCGTAGGTGAGCTTGCTGGTACTCAATTGGCTCTTGGCGGTGTTGACGGCAGCTTGGGCCTGACGCACGGCAGCAGCATAGGTCTCGCTGTCGATGGTGAACAGTACCTGTCCGGCCCTGACGGTCTCGCCTTCATGTACCAATACCTTGGTGATGAAGCCCGACACCTTCGGGCGCACCTCTACGTCCTGAATACCCTTGATGGTAGCAGGATAGGTGGCCTGCAATGAGGCAGCCGATGTGCTTACTGTACGCACAGCAAACTCGTTGTCGCCTTTGGGGAGTGAGCCACCGCCACTGCAAGACGCCAAGAAGGCAGCAGATACCGTCGCTGCCACTAACAAACTTTTTTTGATTTTCATACCTAACAATTATAAATGTTTTGTTTAATAATTTCTATTGTCACCTATTAATTAGGATAAATGCACTCTCCTGAAAATTTATTCCTAATAGGCAGGAAACTAATTTCCGCCTTTTAGTTTTTGAGATGGCAAAGTTACTACTTTTTCCTGTAACATTGTTGTGGTGCTCGCATTGTTTTAACATTAATTGTGTACCCTACCCAAACATTTAAGGGCGTATAACGCTACACGCTCATCTTTGTGAGATTTACAGAGTTAGGAAAAGGTTCGTACCTTGATGGCGATTGTGAATCGCAAATGCCACCTTTACGCGGCTAAACGTGGCATTTAGGTGAGCTAAACGTGGCATTTAGCTTTTGTGTCTGCCGCCAATCTTGTTGATAGGCGATGCGCTGGCGGTTGTCGGTGGCTACATCCGCGGCGTGCATGGGTGAGGTGTGGATATGAAAAAAGCGGAAAGTACGAATACCTTCCGCTCTTCTGTCGGGATTACTGGACTCGAACCAGCGACCTCGCGCCCCCCAGACGTGTGCGCTACCAACTGCGCTAAATCCCGAACGTTGCGGGTGCAAAGGTACGGACTATTTTTGAATCTGCCAAACTTTTTGGTGGTTTTTTTCTTTAAAATGTTTCGTAGGGTGGCTTTTATACGTTGTTTCGGGTAGGAGAGGCTTTTCTTTTTGGTAGGGTACCTCTAAAAAACGCAAAAAAAACGGGTTATTTTTTGGATTATGCTCG